>NZ_LR134263.1:1865440-2176347 GCF_900636325.1 Staphylococcus delphini | reverse complement strand
GGCGGAGCAGTTTTTCCTCCATGCCTGGATAAACATCAGGTGACTTTGTTTCGATGTAATAATTGACACTTGTACCATAACGACTGAAAATCTCATCAAGTGTTGGCACTTGTTGACCGACATATTGCGGATTTTGGTACTTTGGATATTTTTGGTTGAACCATGAACCGGCATCTAACTGTTTCAATTCAGCAAGTGTATAATGATCGACACGGCCTGTGCCATTGGTTGTACGGTCAACTTTGTCATCGTGCATCGCAACTAAATGACCATCTTTTGTCATTTGTAAATCCAGTTCTAAATAATCAGCATGCATTTCATAAAGGCTTTTATCGTAAGACGCAAAAGTATGTTCCGGCGCATAACCACTCGCGCCACGATGTCCGATATTCACATAAGGTTTGTTCAAAACATTGTGTTGACTTGGAGAGAGGGGTGTCGCTTGATGATGGCCATGATTTTGAGGTGAACCGGCGTTTGCACTATCAACAAGTGCGCTGGAACCAGCAAGCAGTGTTCCGATTAAAACGGTTGATGCAAAAAGGTGTGATGCAGCTTTCATTTTGACGCCTCCTTAGTATAATAGTTAATTTCAGCATAGACAAAATTTAAAAAAATGGCAATACTCTTAATTTAAAAATTACTTTATCTTTATGTTTGAAATGATTGCGATACATTCAATTAAAAGGGGCGGATGTGAATCGTGACAAATCAGCATGTTTAACGTTGCCACCTTGCTATGTAGACACAAAAAAGAGACACGGACTTTCAGTTGTCCGAGCCTCATATTTGGATGGTCCTACTTTGAATGATGTTGTGCGAAATGGGTCTTTGCGACGTCGATTTGGTGACGCACTGCATCTTGACCTGTAGCACCGTAACTTTGACGGCGTTTCACCGCTTCATCAGGTTGTAAATATTGATAAATATCTGCTTCGATTTGGGCGTGATGGTCTTGATACACCTCTAACGGAATATCGAGTAAATACATCTCATGTTGAATCGCCCATAGAACGAGCTTACCGACAATTTCGTGAGCCTCTCTAAACGGGATACCTTTCGTTACGAGATAGTCTGCTAACTCTGTCGCATTTGAAAAGTCTTGACGCACTGTTGCTTGGAGACGATCGGTGTTCACAGTCATCGTTGCGACCATACCGTCAAAAATGCGCAGTGACCCTTTGATCGTTTCAATCGCATCAAATAGACCTTCTTTATCCTCTTGCATATCTTTATTATAAGCAAGCGGTAATCCTTTTAATGTCATCAATAAACTCACGAGATGTCCAGTCGTACGGCCTACTTTACCGCGAATAAGCTCAGCCATATCAGGATTTTTCTTTTGTGGCATAATAGATGATCCTGTTGAAAAACCGTCAGATAATGTGATAAATTTCGCTTCTTCCGATGACCAGAAAATGATTTCTTCAGCAAAACGAGACAGGTGAATCATCGTTAAGTTAATATTGTTCAACGTTTCAACAATGTAGTCGCGATCACTCACGGCATCGATACTGTTTTCATATAACCCATTAAAACCGAGTAACTTTTGTGTTTCATGACGGTCAATTGGATATGTCGTCCCACTCAATGCTGCGGCGCCTAAAGGGGAGACATCGATGCGTGCCAATGACTCTTTGAAGCGCGTCTGGTCACGTTCGAGCATCCAAAAATACGTCATGATATGATGCGCAAATGAAATCGGTTGTGCACGTTGAAGGTGTGTATAGCCGGGCATCATCGTTTCTACATGCTGTTCTGCAAGCTGCAATAACGTTTGTTGAAAAGCATGAATGTAATCAATAATCGTATGCACTTCTTTTTTCGTATACAAATGCATATCCGTTGCAACTTGGTCATTACGGCTACGTCCGGTATGCAGTTTACCGCCGACAGGACCGATACGTTTAATCAATTCATGTTCAACATTCAAATGAATATCTTCTAATGCTGTTTGAAATTCGATTTGTCCTTCATGAACGTCGTGTTGAATGTCTTTTAACGTTTGGATAATCAATTCACTTTCTGCTTCAGTTAAAATATTTTGATGTGCGAGCATCGTTGCGTGTGCAATGCTACCTTGAATATCTTCGTTAATGAGCGTTTGGTCAAAGTGAATCGACGCATTAAAAGCATCGACCCATTCTTCTGGTTTCTCTTCAAATCTACCGCCCCAAGCTTTTTTACTCATCCGCATAGCCTCCATGTAACATTGCGTTGACTTGTGTTGGTAAGCCATAAATATCGATAAAGCCCACTGCAGATTGTTGGTTGAACGCATCTTCTTTCGTATAAGTTGCTAGTTTTTCATTGTAAAGCGTGTACGGTGATTTTCTACCATTGACGATGGCATGACCTTTAAATAGTTTGACACGTACTTCACCCGTCACATATTTTTGCGTATGGTCTACAAACGTTTTAAGGGCATCAGTTAAAGGTGAAAACCATAAGCCGTTATACACTTGTTCTGCAAATTGCTTTTCAATAATGGGTTTAAAATGCGCCACATCTTTCGTCAAAGTGATCGTTTCTAATGCTTGGTGCGCTTTAATAATCACTTCAGCACCTGGTGTTTCATACACTTCTCTTGATTTAATACCGACGAGACGATTTTCAATATGGTCGATTCTACCGATACCATGTTTTCCAGCGAGTTCATTTAAATACAAAATGAGATCATCTAATGCATAATACTCACCGTTAATATGTGTTGGAATGCCTTGCTCAAATGTAATTAAAATTTCATCAGCTGTATCGGGTGTATCTTCTAATTCTGCTGTTAAATCATAAGCATCTTGTGGTGGTGCGACATACGGATCTTCTAGTACACCACATTCATTGCTACGGCCCCATAAGTTTTGGTCGATAGAATACGGAGACGCTTTGCCAATAGGGACAGGGATATTGTGTTTTTTCGCATAATCGATTTCTTCTTCACGACTCCAACCCCATTCACGTACAGGTGCAATCACTTTAAGGCTTGGATCCAATGCTTTAATTGCGACTTCAAAACGCACTTGGTCATTGCCTTTTCCTGTACAGCCATGCGCAATAGCAACGGCATTTGTTTCGTGTGCAATTTCTACTAACTTTTTAGAAATGAGTGGGCGAGACAATGCAGAAACGAGCGGATACGTTTGTTCATACATCAGATTACCTTTGATCGTATAACCGACATAATCTTCCGCAAATTCTTTCGTTGCATCTATAACATGAGACTCAATTGCGCCCATATCGAGTGCTTTTTGATAAACAAGGTCTAAATCTTTTCCTTCACCAACATCCAAACAACATGCAATGACGTCGTAACCTTGTTCAATCAACCATTTAACGGCCACACTTGTGTCTAAACCGCCTGAATATGCTAAAACCACTTTATCTTTCATCCTAGTCACCTCTGTTAAAGAATTAATATTTGATTAAGTTTACTATAACACAAATGAATTTATATGCAAATAACCAAATAAATATTCATATAAAATGCATGTCAATGGGTATGCTTGGGTAAGTCAATTGAATTTGTTGAAACAACTTAGTAAAATGAAAGTGCGTTAAGTTAAATTAGGAGGCAATAGTGTATGACACATATCCAATTAGATTATCAAAAAGCTTTAAAATTTTTCGGTCAACACGAATTAGATCAGCAACAAGATGCTGTTAAAGCAATTCACCGTACAATTCATGAAGGTACAGGTGCAGGAAGTGACTTCTTAGGATGGGTTGACCTACCAGTTAATTACGATAAAGAAGAATTTTCACGTATTAAAGAAGCAGCTAAACAAGTACAATCACATTCAGACGTACTTGTCGTAATCGGTATTGGTGGTTCGTACCTTGGTGCACGTTCAGCAATCGAAATGTTAACACCAGCATTCAAAAAAGATAGCGAATATCCTGAAATTATTTTTGCGGGTAACCATTTATCATCATCATATTTACAATCACTCATCGACTATTTAGCAGATAAAGACTATTCAGTTAACGTGATTTCAAAATCTGGTACAACGACTGAACCTGCAGTTGCGTTCCGTATTTTCAAAAAATTATTAGAAGAGAAATATGGTAAAGAAGAAGCAGTTAAACGTATTTTTGCAACAACTGACCAAGCTAAAGGTGCATTGAAACAACTTGCGACAAATGAAGGCTACGAAACATTCGTCGTACCTGATGATGTCGGTGGACGTTTCTCAGTATTAACAGCAGTAGGTTTATTACCAATCGCTGTAGCTGGTATTGATATCGATGCAATGATGGGCGGTGCAGCAAAAGCACGTGAAGAATTATCTTCTGACGATTTGTCTTCAAACATTGCATACCAATACGCATCAATCCGTAATATCCTTTACAACAAAGGTTACACTACAGAAATGTTAATTAACTACGAACCATCATTACAATACTTCAATGAATGGTGGAAACAATTATTTGGTGAATCAGAAGGTAAAGACTTAAAAGGGATTTATCCTTCAAGCGCTAACTTTACAACTGACTTACACTCATTAGGTCAATATGTACAAGAAGGCCGTCGTTTCTTAATTGAAACAGTATTAAAAGTAGAAAATCCTGAACACGATATTACAATTGAAGAAGATGCGGATGACTTAGATGGCTTAAACTACTTAGCAGGTAAAACAGTAGATGAAGTTAACACTAAAGCATTCGAAGGAACTTTACTTGCGCATACTGACGGTGGCGTGCCTAACATGGTTGTTAAATTACCTCGTTTAGACGCTGAAACATACGGTTATGTTGTTTACTTCTTTGAATTAGCAGTCGCAATGAGTGGTTACCAATTAGGTGTGAACCCATTCAACCAACCAGGTGTAGAAGCTTATAAACAAAACATGTTTGCATTATTAGGTAAACCTGGATTTGAAGATAAGAAAAAAGATTTAGAAGCACGTCTATAATTCGAGATGGCTGTTGAATAGAATATAAAAGAAGGGCTGATGAGGCATACGTTGTCTTGTCAGTCTTTTTAGTGCACGCGTTGACTCAGTATCCTATTTTTGTTCAGGAGTAGGGACAACAAAAATTTTGTGTTACATCCCCCCTTATCGTTAAAAGTGAATTTAAAGTAATCAATGAAGTGCAGGATTTAAATGTAAAAGTTAACGTTTTAAGAGAAATTATGATAAGATAAAATTTGTTATGATGAAATTGATAGGATTGGGAGTGCAAAATTGAAGTTTCTGATAAAGATGACATTCGCTCTCATCAGCGCATTGGTCGTTTTAGCCGTCCTCGTCTTGTTTGTTGTCATCCCATATGAAGTAAAACATCAAAACATGGACACAACACTGCAACCCCATGATCGGCTGTTGGTGAATAAACTCGCACCACGCTACAATGGGATTCATCATCAAGATATCGTTGTCTACTATGCGGATGGTCAGTATCGTGTGGGACGCGTGATTGGAGAAGCGGGGCAATCAGTTGAATTTCAAAAAGGTCAACTGTATTTGGACCATACCCCTGTGACTGAATCGTATGTGAATCAACAAGATCAGCGGTCATGGTCACTGAAATCACTGCCGAATTCAGAAAGTGATATCATACCGCCAAACACGTATTTAATATTAAACGATCGTCGTGATGATGGTGTCGATTCTCGAAAGTTTGGTCTCATTAAGAAATCAACTATTGAAGGTAAGTTATGGATACGTTATTATCCTTTTGATAGAATAACGACTCATTTTTAAAATAAGAGGTGTAAAGCTGTGAAAAAAGAGACAATGGAATGGTTGCTGTCTATAGGATTAGCATTATTGATTGTAGGTCTATTGTATGCATTTGTCATTAAACCCTATAACATTAAAGGTGATTCTATGGACCCTACATTAAAAGATGGAGAAAGAGTTATCGTTAACAAAATAGGGAAAACTCTAGGTCATTTAGATAATGGTAATGTCATCGTCTTCCATGCAGATGAAACGAATGACTATGTAAAACGTATTATCGGTAAACCGGGTGATCATGTCGTTTATAAAAATGACCAACTGTACTTAAATGGTAAAAAAGTAGATGAACCTTATTTGGATTATAACCTTAAACATAAAACTTATGAACAAATTACCGGTTCATTTGATTCTAAAGACTTGCCAGGTAGCAACGGTCAGGAACAAATTCCGAAAGATAAATATCTCGTATTAGGTGACAACCGTGAAGTGAGTAAAGATAGCCGTGCTTTTGGGCTTATCGATAAAGATCAAATCGTAGGGAAAGTCGCATTTAGATTCTGGCCATTGAGTGAATTTAAAATTAACTTCAATCCAGATCATACAGATACACAAGAGTAATCATGAATTTTAGTGTTTAATGCATAGACATCATAAAGAGATTCGATAACAAAAAATACTAAGCAGAGGCTGGGAGACCATGACGTTTTCCCAGCTTTTTCTGTGTCAAAAGATCCAACAAACGACTGACTTTCATAGAGTATCAAGTGGGGTTAATGCTATAATAAACTTTAAATAATGAATGCCGATTTGTATTAAAGATAGGGGGGGATTCGATGTTTCGAACACTTTTAGGTCGTGCTGGAACGGGCAAAAGTACACAGATGTTAGCAGAAATTAAAGACAAAATGAAAGCACAACCGATAGGGCATCCTATCATTATGATTACTCCGATGCAAGGGACGTATTTGTATGAACAAGCACTCGTCAAAGACACCGCATTGTTAGGGAGTGTGCGTACAGAAGTGTTGCACTTTGAACGACTGGGTCATCGCATTATCCAAGAATTAGGTGGCGTGCATGAAAAACGTTTGTCGTCGATTGCTATTGAAATGATGATTTACGATATTTTACAAGAAGCACAAACAGAGTTGAAGTTGTATCGCTCACAAGTAGGTTATATGGGATTTAGTACAAAAGTGCGGGAACAAATTCAAGATTTCGAAAAATATGCTGTCACTCCTGAGATGGTTTCGGAAATGGCTACCGATGCGCACCTTGAACCACGCACCCGTCATAAGTTACACGACATTGGGTTGATTTATGAAAAACTGCAAGCCCGTATGTCTTCGGAATATATTACCGGGGAAGCGATGATGAATCGACTTGTCACGCTCATTCCACAGTCGAAGTGGCTCAAACAAGCAGACATATACATAGATGGGTTTCATAACTTTTCGACTCAAGAATATCAACTGATCGAAGCTTTAGTGAAGCATGTGAAGTCTGTGACGGTAGCATTAACGACAAACGGCGATCAAGATGTATTAAGTATGTTTCGTAAGCCGTCTGAGTCGTTACGTCATTTTGAAGAGATGGCTCACCGTGTTGGTCAACCACTCGAACGCCTGTATTTTCATACGCAGCAACGATTCAAAGCACCGTCATTAACCGTGTTAGAGCAGCAGTTTGACGCATTACAACCTGAAAGTCATCATGCAGCGGACGATGGGGTTCGCATACTAGAAGCACCGACGACACGTGAAGAGGTCAATGAAGTAGCACGTGCGATTTTAAGAGATGTGCGTGAAAAACAGTACCGTTATCAAGATATTGCAATTTTGTATCGTGATTCGTCGTATGTCTATTTGTTAGATGCAATTTTGCCACAATATGATATTCCGTACAATATTGACGTCAAAAAATCGATGACACACCATCCGATTATGGAAATGTTGCGTGCATTAATCGAAGTGTTGCAAACAGAATGGCAGTTTGAACCGTTGATGCGTTTGTTGAAAACGAATGTCTTAACCCAAACGATTCCAGATAGTGCCTATTTAGTCCATTTGTTGGAAAACTTTGCGATAGAACGAGGGATTTATGGCAAACGTTGGCTCGATCCACAATATTTTGAACTGAATCAATTCCGTAAAATGGGTATCCGACCGAACGATCCATTGACGGAAGAAGAGACGGCTACATTTGAACGTGTGATCGATTTGAAAACGAAAGTGTTTAATCAATTGTTGAAATTTGAAGAAAAATTAGCACAAGGTTCAAATGCCAAAGCTTTTGCGACGTATTTTTATGAAACGATGGAAGATTTTGAACTGCCCAATCAGTTGATGACGCAGCGGGATATGTTAGATGAGCAAGGTCAACATGAAGCAGCAGAAGAAATTGACCAGATTTGGAACGGGTTGATTCACGTGTTGGATGATGTTGTGACCGTGTTTGGTGACCGTGATATGACGTTAATGCGCTTTTTAGAAGTGTTAGATGTCGGTTTGAACGAACTCGAATTTTCAATGATTCCACAAACGTTAGATCAAGTGACGATTGGGACGATGGATTTAGCGAAAGTGGATAATAAAAAGCACGTGTATATGGTCGGAATGAATGATGGTGTGATGCCCCAAGCGATTAACGGTTCTGGTTTGATCTCAGACAATGAAAAGAAAGCATTTGAAACACATGCGGGTGTACAGTTGAGCCCGACATCCGATATTTTACAAATGGATGAAGCATTCGTTTGTTATTTCGCGATGACACGTGTGACAGAAGCGGTGACCTTCTCATACAGTTTGATGGATGCGAGTGGTGCAGAACGAGAAAAAAGTCCGTTTTTAAATGATATCCGTCAAATGTTCCGTAACTTAGACATCATCCAACTGACACACCAACACGCACGTGACACATTATCACTTATCGAACATCCACATCAAACGAAAGTGCATCTGTTTGAAGCATTTAAAACGTGGTTAGATGAAGGATTGATTTCAGATACATGGTTTACGACTTATGCTGTGATGGCGCAATATCCACAACTCAATGACGGTCTGACACATTTGAAATCAGCACTGACTTACAATAATGATACCGTACAATTAGATGCAGAGTTGACGGCACAGCTCTACGGTAAAGCAATTCATGCGAGTGTGTCCCGTTTTGAAGGGTACCAAAATTGTCCATTTAAACATTATACGTCACACGGTTTGAGGCTCAATGAACGGACAAAATATCAACTTCAAAATTTTGACCTAGGGACAATTTTCCATGACGTTTTGAAATATATCGCTGAAAAGGTTGAAGGGCGTTTTAATCAATTGACAGAACTTCAAATTGCGCAATTGACGAACGACGCATTAGAAACCTTATTACCACACGTACAGTTTAATTTGTTGAACTCAACGTCGTATTATCGTTATTTATCACAACGTATCGGTGCAATAGTTCAAGCGACATTATATGCGATGAAGTATCAAACGTCGCATTCTCAATTTAAACCGATCGCATTTGAAAAGTCGTTCCGTAAATCACCGAAAGATGCATCCGAACTGAAAGCAGAAACGTTGTATACGTCACAAGGTATGCCGATTTATATTCGTGGCCAAATTGACCGTATTGATACGTACCAAAAAGATAATAAAAGTTTCGTCAATATTATCGATTACAAATCATCATCTTCAAGCGCATCACTCGATTTAGTGAAAGTGTATTACGGCTTGCAAATGCAAATGATGACCTATATGGATATCGCGCTTCAAAATAAGGAACGTTTAGGTTTGGTGGAAGAAGTGAAACCAGGCGGCTTTTTATACATGTACGTGCATCAGTTTAGAGATGAAAAGCGTGCGTGGAATGATATCGAAGCGGCCAAGTTAGATGAAGCCTTTTTGAAGTCGTATCAATTACAAGGGTTGCTCAACAATGATGTAGATGTATTAGAAGCGTATGATGAAAGATTGACAGCGGGCTTTAAATCAGACATCGTGCCACTCGGTATGAAAAAAGATGGCAGTTTAAATGCGACGAGTAAAGTGGCGGATGAAGCAACCATTTATAAACTGATCCAACATAATAAGCAAAACTTTGTGGATATCGCAAGTCGTATTATGGATGGACATAACGAAGTCGCGCCAATGCAATACCGCAATCATTTGCCATGTCAATATTGTCAATATCAAGCCGTTTGTCACGTAGATAGTATGATTGATAGTCCGAAATACCGTCGAGTGGATGAAAAAATTAAGCCCCTTGAAATACTTGCGGCAGAAGAAGAGGAGGATGAAGTATGATTCCTACAAAACCTGAACACGTACAATGGACCGATGCACAGTGGGAAAGTATATACGCAAAAGGTCAAGATGTACTTGTAGCAGCAGCGGCGGGTTCTGGTAAAACAGCAGTCCTTGTTGAGCGCATTATTCAGCGTATTTTACGTGATGGCATTGATGTCGACCGTTTACTCGTTGTGACATTTACGAACTTGAGTGCACGCGAAATGAAACATCGTGTCGAGGCGCGTATCCAACAAGCCGCTATTGAAGATCCTTCCAATCAACATTTAAAAAATCAACGGACAAAAATTCATCAAGCACAAATTTCAACGTTGCATAGCTTTTGTTTACGTCTCATTCAGCAACATTATGACGTGTTGGACATTGATCCTAACTTTAGAACTGCGAGTGAAGTTGAAAATGTCTTGCTGCTCGAAGAAGTGATTGATGACGTGTTTGAAAAGCATTACGACCGTTTGGATCCAACATTTGTGACATTGACTGAGCACATTTCGACAGATAGAGATGATGCCGCATTACGTTTAATGGTTAAAAATTTATATGATTTCAGTATCGCAAACCCTGATCCGATTGGTTGGTTACATGCGTTAGATCAACCTTATTTGGAGCGTCATTTGCAACAACATTATTTAGATATTTTAAACAAGTATGTCCGCTTATATTTAGAAGCAGCACAAAATGCGATAGAAGAAGCGTATCATCAATTCGAATTGGTAGGGGATTTTCCTAAGCACATTGATTTTATCGAGGGTCACCGCCAATTTTTACGCCGACTATTAAGTGAACAGCTTATCGACAAAACAGCAGTGGCGACGTATCAACTCGGTCGTATCCCACCTAAACCGAAAGCTGTAAAAGAAGATCCGATGCTTGATGCGGCTTATGAAAATTTTAAAGCGTATTATGAGCAATTTAAAGACAATCTCAATGCAGTGAAATCTACATTCGTTGGACGTGATGATGAGACACTGCTTGAGGAATTGCAACACTTAGCACCGCGTGTGAAATATTTGGCCACCTTAACTGAAGATGTCATCCATGCATTCAGTCGTGCGAAACGAGCGCGGAACATCTTGGACTTTTCAGATTATGAACATTTTGCGTTACAGATTTTAAGAGATGAACAAGGTGACCCGTCCGAAATTGCGGCGTTATATCGTGAACGTTTTGAAGAAATATTAGTCGACGAATATCAAGATACGAACCGCGTACAAGAAAGTATTATTGGCAGTATTAAACGCGGGGACGAATCAAACGGTAATTTATTTATGGTGGGTGACGTGAAACAATCCATTTATAAATTTAGACAAGCGGATCCGAGTCTGTTTATCGAAAAATATCAACGTTTTAACCAACCGGATCAGTCAAGTGGTTGGCGCATTGATTTATCGCAAAATTTCCGTTCTCGTAAAGAAGTGCTCTCGACGACGAACTATTTGTTTGATCATATGATGGATGCTGAAGTGGGTGAAATTGAGTACGATGCCGCTGCAAAACTTTATTACGGTGCGCCGTATGATGAGGTCGATATCCCTGTGCAGTTTAATGTTCTGATGGTCGATAAAGACCGCGAGATGACTGCGAGTGAGCAAGAGGCGTATTTTATTGCGCAACAGGTACAGACGATTTTAGAGACCCAAAAAGTGTATGATCCGAAAACAGGTGCGTATCGTCCGGCACAATATAAAGATATCGTCATCCTTGAAAGAAGTTACAGTAATGCAAGGCTCATTCAACAAGCGTTTAAAGATCAAGATATTCCGCTGTTTGTGAATAGTAAGCAAGGTTATTTTGAACAAACAGAAATTCGTTTAATGTTGTCATTTTTGCGTACGATTGATAACCCACTGCAAGATATTTATTTAGTCGGCTTAATGCGTTCGGTCATTTATCAATTTACAGAAGATGAACTGGCTAAGATTCGTATTGTATCGCCACATGATAACTATTTTTATCAATCCATTCAACATTACATGGCAGATGAAGCGGCGGACCCTGCAATTGTGGCAAAGTTAAAGCCGTTTTTAAATGATTTAGTACGCTACCAAGACTACAGCCAACATCATCCAGTGTACCAACTCATCGACAAACTGTTTAATGATCATTACATCATTCAATATTTTAGTGCACTAGTAGGTGGGCGTGGCCGTCGTGCGAATTTACATGGCCTGTTTAATAAAGCTGTCGATTTTGAAAATTCTAGTTTCCGCGGTTTATTTCAATTCGTTCGTTTTATCGACCAAATGATTGAACGGGGTAAAGACTTTGGTGAAGAAAATGTTATCGGTCCAAATGATAATGTCGTACGTATGATGACGATTCATAGTAGTAAAGGTCTTGAATTTCCATTTGTCATTTATTCAGGGTTAACGCGCGACTTTAACAAAAATGATTTAGGAAAACCTGTCGTACTGAATCAACATGAAGGTCTCGGTTTACAATATTATGACGAGGCACAAGGATTATTTTATCCGTCGCTCATTTCAATGAGTATCGATTTGATCAATCAAAAAGAGTTAATCTCAGAAGAAATGCGATTGATTTATGTTGCTTTAACACGCGCAAAGGAACAACTTTATTTAATCGGAACGTCCAAAAAAGCAGACGCACTCGAGATGATGGCAGCCGTTACAATTACTGATGAAAAATTAGCAGCCATTGACCGATTTAACGCGAAAAATCCGTTTCAGCTGATATATAGTATCTTGAGTAAACATCAGAACACGAATATTCAACGCCATCAGCAGTTCGAATCAGATGTGGAGGCTTTGGATGCAGCTGTCAAGCCACGACTGCAGTTACAACATATTGATGCAAGAGATGTGTTGCCAACAGAACAAGATTTGGCGACATATCAAGGTCACGCGATTGAAACGTTAGAGGCGCGACTGGCTGCGACCCCGTTAGACGATGAACTCGCGCAACGTGTCATGCAACAATTGTTGTATGTTTATCCGTATCAACAAGCCGTACAACAAGCTTCAAAGCAATCTGTGTCAGAGCTAAAACGCCAACTTGATACAGAACAAGCCGATACGAACTATGAGCGTGTCCGACAATATCGTTTAGGCGTGGCCACGTATGAGCGCCCGCAGTTTTTACAAGAACAACAACATACTGCAGCAGAAGTAGGAACGTTGATGCACACGGTGATGCAACATTTGCCATTTAAAGAAGCCGGATTAACAGAACAAGCATTAAATGACTACATTGAATCATTGGTCGAGCGTTCAATCATTCGCGCACATGATGTGAATGTCATTGCGATGGAAGAAATTAAACGTTTCGTTCAAAGTGATTTGTATGGTCGCATTGCGAAAAGTGACGAAGTGTATACCGAATTGCCGTTTGTCGTGAATCAACATCAAGTCGAACATACACCAGATACGACAGATGCTTCTATTATTCAAGGGATGATTGACCTGGTCTTTAAAGAAAACGGCCATTATTACTTCGTGGACTATAAAACAGATGCACTCATTCGTCGTAAAGGGATGTCTGATGAAGCGTTGGAAAGACAATTGAAGGAGAAGTATCGTGTCCAAATGCAATATTATCAACGTGCATTAGAAACCATTTTGAAATGCCCAGTGAACGGCTATTTATACTTCTTTAAATATGGCGAACTCACGATTTAAGTAGATTAACTTCAAAAATTTGTGATTTGTCTAAATTTTTCGTTATAATATGACTAAGATATACGTTAGGAGCTGATTATGAATGAAATTCCTATCATTCAAACATAAAGGTGAAACTTCATATGGAGTGAAGGTAAAAAGAGAAGAAGCGGCTTGGGATTTAAAACAAGTCTTCGCAAATTTTGGAGAAGGTGACTTCCATCCCAAAACATTGCTCGAAGGATTACAACAAAACCATACTTTAGACTTTCAAGAGCAAGTACGTAAAGCAGTTGTTGCTGCAGAAAAGAGTGGTAACGGCGATGCGTATAAAGTGAAATTTGAGGATATCGAGTTTTTACCACCAGTAACACCTACGAATAACGTCATTGCATTTGGACGTAATTATCAAGCACATGCAGAAGAGTTAAAACATGAAGTGGATCGTTTATATGTATTTACGAAAGCAGCTTCGTCATTAACAGGTGATGAAAGTACAATTCCGAACCACCAAGACATTACAGACGCTTTAGATTATGAAGGTGAACTCGGTGTCGTCATCGGTAAATCGGGTGAAAAAATTCCAAAAGGTTTAGCGTTGGATTATGTATATGGTTATACCATTATTAACGACATCACAGACCGTAATGCACAAAAAGCACATGACCAAGCATTCTTGTCTAAAAGTTTAACAGGGGGTTGCCCAATGGGTCCTTACATCGTGACAAAAGATGAACTCCCTACACCTGAAAACGTAAATATTGTGACAAAAGTGAACAATGAAATTCGTCAAGATGGGAATACTTCACAAATGATTTTGAAAATTGATGAGTTAATTGAAGAAATTTCAAAATATGTGGCGTTACACCCAGGAGATATTATTGCGACCGGTACGCCAGCAGGTGTTGGTGCGGGTATGAATCCGCCGAAGTTTTTACAACCTGGTGATGAAGTGAAAGTCACGATTGATAATATTGGAACGTTAACAAACTTTATTGCGAAAGATTAATATTAAAAAGGCATCGAGCAATTGAACGCTTGGTGTCTTTTTTTATACTCCGGTGATTGGAGCATTTCGGATTTTAGGGGATGGATTGCTTTTGGGGTTCGCTTTCCGAGGCGCTGAAGATCTCAACTAAATTTGGCTTGATTAAAGTGAACATTTGATGGAAGCCAAATTGGATTTTCGACTTCAGCAGATGCCTCAGGAGTCTCACCCCATCGCAATCTCATCAATTACCGTTCATTGGCACGTCATGGGATGTTTAATTTGAGTGTTAAAAGCACTAGGTCAATCACTCGATGTCCGTATGTTAATCTTCGCATAAAGTTAGTTTAAGGGGGAAAAAGAGGAGGAAGGATAGTGTGAGGGGGATGGATTGCTTTTGGGGTTCGCTTTCCGAGGCGCTGAAGATCTCATTACCAATCTGATAAAGTTATTTTCTATACACGCATCAACTATTTTCATGACTAATGAAGAAAAGAGAAGGGGTGTACGTATGACTAGGAGATTTTTCAGTAGTGAATAGAAAAATAAATTATGATTACAAGTGTTTGGAATAACAATAATTAGGTAATTAAAATGTGTAGAAGACTATATTATGTTATGATTGAAAAGATACGCAACATAAGGAGGTTATCAAACATGATTTTAATCAACGTACATATCGTCAGTTGGATTGTCCTTTTGATTTTGTTTTATGCGACGTATGAAAATTATTCAAACAAGCAAGGCCCGACGCCATTATTTAAATCACTTCATATGGCAACGCGATTATTTATGCTTCTCGTTTTAATGACTGGTTTTTGGCTTGCAATCAAAGCATTTTCAGTTACGGGCGTGAGTCATATGTTAATGACTTTAAAAATGGTTGCAGGTATTGCAGTGGTCGGTTTAATTGAAGTGACTTTAGCGCGTAAGAAGAAAAAAGCGTCAAGTCGAGGTGTCTTTATTGCGACTTTCGTTGTAGCTATTGTGACGATTATTTTAGGTGCTATTTTACCATGGGGTCCGATTACGGGGTTATTCCAATAAGTGGTTACATGTTTGAAATGTGAGTCATTTATGAAAGTACAACCGTTCATATCAAATAACGCAAACTTATCTCCTGGAGGATTCATATATGATTTAACTGTTATACAAGCAGGAGATATAAAAGATAGTTGGATAAAAGCTGCTGCTGCTGGCAAGTCAGCTCAAATTGATCATTGCCAAGCTACTAACCCAGGACATACAAATGGAAATGGTGTTTTAGCATATGAAAATGTTAAATTTAAATAAAAAAAGAGGGATATTCTATGAATAAAATATCCAAAATTTTAATAACACTTTCAATATATGTAATCATATTTATAACATGTAATATACTCATAGAAAATAACAGCAAATATATCATTTTTGCAATAACAGGACTAATAACAATCTATACAATATCGAAATTATATACTATGGAAAATAAAAAACATTAAAAATTCACATTTTATTCAATGCTCCTTTTTAAATAGAAACTTTGAACCCTAAAATCCAAAAACATGTTAAATGACATTCAGTTTAGGGTTCTTTTTCTTTTTCAAAAAGCTTTCTCAGTATAAAAAACAACACATTTGTTTCTCAGACGTTCAAAAAGTAGCAATACACGCTTCTAAGTGTATTCATAATATCCCACTAAAAAACGCTATCGCGAGTATATGAGCCTCTAAGTGTTGCCCAAACGCTTAACGGGTTCCACCCTTGCGTTTTCAGAGGCTCAAATACTACTTACGAACATGCAATATCCACATATCACGCATCAGTAGAATAGTCTGGCTTAACAGGCTTATCATACTCATCACGTTTAAAATCCATAACAGATTCATCTGACACACCATGCACAGTTGGCAACGTTAAATGATTACTACTCCAATATTAACCCTTGTTTTTACGTGCTGGCGTATTCAATAAATCTTTTGTGATATATTTCGTCACATAGCTACTAATTTTTGATTTAAACCCCATCATTTGCACATTTGATAAACCATGTTCCCAATCTGGACAATTAAATATTTTTTGATTTCTAAACGTCTTACCACAATAAACTAAAGTTGGTTGCAAATTATCAGTCACCATATGCCAATGAATCAATACACTTTTATGACGTTCTGGTATTGCTATATACATAAACGGTTGTTCACTTTTTCGATTATGTATAGCGCGCATTTTATGTAACCATTTACGCATTTCTTCAAAACGATATTCATCTTCAAATGCTTGCTTACATCTTTTGGAGTCAAATGTAAGCGTCTAAACCATATCGAAATAATTATTCAAAACTAAATCTTTAATTTTCGTTTTCATTTAAACATATAACTTTTTTGATTTTCCAAACGTTCTTCTTCAGTCAAATCTGAAAATAATTATGTCCCATTTCCATGTTTTTCATATTATAGATTTCGTGCTTTATAACCGAGCATATTAATTAAGTCTTTAGGATGTGCAAATGGCGGCGCATAAGCAACTTCAAATTCTGTTAATTCGTCAATGGTTGCTTGATGCATTAATGCCATAGATAGGACGTCAATGCGTTTGTCGACATCTTTTTGACCCACTGCGGCAGCTCTTAAAATGCGACGTGTTTTTTTATCAAAATATGCTCTCAAATGCACTTTGCTGTTATCAGGGTAATAACCGGCATGCGTATTAATGTTGACTTCGACCATTTGATGATCAAAGTTTTTCAATTCTTGCGGTGAGATACCTGTACTTGCTAATCTGTAATCGAAAAATTTAACGATATTAGCACCGACGTAACCTTTAAATGTCACTTCTGGATGACCTGCAATTTGTTCAGCGACGATACTTGCACCGCGATGTGCACCCCAAGCGAGTGGGACATGTGCAGGGAGATCAACGTGACGATAAAAGCTTGTAACAATATCGCCGACCGCATAAATGTTTGGAATGTTCGTTTCGAATTTGTCATTAACTGGAATGTAGCCTTTTGCGTCAAGTTGAATACCAGAGTGTTGAATGAACTCTGAATTGGGTTGGACACCAACACCTGCAATAATCATGTCATAATCTTCAACTGCGCCTGACTTAAATGTGACTGTATGACCATCAATGGATTGAATTTCTTCATTTAAGCGATACGGAATATCGTATGCATTAAGTGCATCAAAAATGACACTGTTCATGTCTTGATCCATCAGTTTATTCACTGCTTCAGAACGGTGAATTAACGTCGGCTGTAACCCACGATGATGCATATTTTCAACCATTTCGAGACTCACATATCCCGCGCCAACAATTAAAACAGTTTTCACATTGTTTTCGCGAATATATGTATCGATTTGGTCAGTATCGTCCATATTGCGCAATGTGAAAAGATGAGGCGCGTCAAAGTTCAGGCGACTTGCACGTGCACCGGGGCTGAGCACTAAAATATCATAAGGATCTTCAAATGTTTCACCAGTGAAGTGGTTTTTCACAGTTACAGTTTGTTTTTTGCCATCAATCTTGAGGACTTCGTGTTTCACTTTAACATCAATATTCTTTTTAGCCTTAAATTTTTCTGGCGTTGCTGATAAAATGTCATCTCGTTCTTCCACGACATTTCCCAGGTAATAAGGTAAACCACAATTTGCGAAACTCATAAAACTATCTTTTTCGTATACAGTAATACGGCTTTCATTGTCTAAACGTCGAATTTGACTAGCACTTGTTGCACCACCCGCGACTGCACCGACGACGATAATATGTTTTGTCATTGTAACCACTCCTTCTTCCAACTGTTGTATTATTTCTCTTTAGGTATATTTAAGTTAAAGAAACGATTCAAATAAATGCCGATACCGTCTTCATTATTCGACAGTGTTGTTTCTTTCGCAACATGTTTGAGCTCGTCAATCGCATTTCCCATCGCAATTCCATGTTTCGCGTATTTAATCATTTCTAAATCATTATCTTCATCGCCAAATGCAATAATATGGTCATGTTCGATTTGTAGGCAGTCTTTCACAATATCAATTCCGACTGCTTTACTGATGCCCTTTTTGACAATTTCAATGACTGGGAAAGGGGCCCCCCAACGACGATGTTCGATATTTTCAGCATAGAAGCGTGTCAACACTTGTTTCACACGTGGAATCATCACTTCTTCTGCTTCGATTAATAGTGACGTTGGATCTTCATTTAAGTTTTCACGTAGGTCGCCCACTTTTGTCACTGGATTGCCCATGCTAAAACCTTCAAAAAGACGTGGGTCAGGTTGATCTAAAAAGACGCAATCTTTCACTTCAGCAATCATGTTTTTCACTTGCATTTTTTTCAAAGTTTCAATAATGCTTGTCGCAAGCCCTTCATCTAAACGATGGTGTTGCACTGGGAATGTTTTATCATGTGGGTGATGTACAAACGCACCATTAAAGTTAACGATAGGCGTTTTTAATCCGAGTTGATCGTAATAACGTTGGCTCGCACGATAAGGTCGACCCGTTGCAATGATAATGGCGTGTCCTTTTTGTTGTAGTGCTTTTAACACACGAAATGTATATTCTGGAATCTCCTTTTCATCATTTAAAAGTGTTCCATCTAAATCTAAACAAATTAAATGTTGTTTCATTCATACTCTCCTTAGTACCAAGTTTCAGTGTATTCATATCATAGCATTTTATTGTCGAAAAGTGGGGATTTTGATATATTGTTACTAGTAATAACATAAAAGAGGTGATACGGATGGAAGAGGCACTGAAAGATAGTATTTTAGGCGCGCTTGAAAATGTCATTGACCCTGAGTTAGGGATTGATATTGTCAATTTAGGGCTTGTTTATAAAGTTGATTTAGATGATGATGGTTTATGTACTGTAGAAATGACACTGACTTCAATTGGTTGTCCATTAGGACCGCAAATTGTTGACCAAGTGAAAACAGTATTAGCAGAACTTCCAGAAATTCAAGATACCGAAGTGAACATCGTTTGGAATCCACCATGGAATAAAGATATGATGTCACGTTATGCTAAAATTGCGTTAGGTATCAGCTAATATTTTGAAGTAGTGAAAGGGGCTTTCTCAATTGTGAATTCAATTTTGAAAGTCTTTTTTCACCTATGGGCAGCACGCCAACTTGCCTCTTGAAGTGACAGGTCAATGACAGCATTGGAAGTGTAGCGATAACGGTGTTAAAAAATTTTAGATACGCAATAAAACGTTTACATTAATTTTAGCGAATACAATTGTACGAATGAAAACAAAAGTATACAATATATAATCAATACATTAAATTTGGAAAGAATGATGTTTGTGTGGAACTTTAATCAACGAGACAGAAAACCTATCAGTCCGCGATACATGCCTGGGTTAGACGGTATTAGAGCGGTGGCAGTTATCGCAATCATTATCTATCATCTCAATCCGCAATGGTTGTGGGGTGGCTTTCTAGGGGTAGATACATTTTTTGTGATTTCTGGTTATTTAATTACGAGTTTGTTATTAACAGAGTATCATAATACGGGAAAAATTGAATTGACATCATTTTGGCTAAGACGTGTGAAACGACTGATTCCTGCAGTGCTCTTTTTAGTCATGGGTGTACTTGTGCTGACCTTAATTTTCATGCCTACAGAAATTGAAAAAGTACGTGCGGATAGTATTGCGGCAATATTTTATGTGTCGAATTGGTGGTACATCATGCAAAATGTCGATTACTTTGAACAATTTGCAGTACAACCATTAAAACATTTATGGTCGTTAGCAATAGAAGAGCAATTTTATCTCGTGTTTCCGATTGTATTACTCAGTTTGTTAAGCTTTATACGTCGTCTGAAATCAATACGTATCATATTTTTAATCTTACTCGTCATCTCCATGATCACGATGATGGTGTTATATGTACCGAACGAAAATGTGGCACGTGTTTATTTTGGGACTGACACACGGATCCAAACATTATTGATGGGGGTATTACTTGCCCTTGTTTGGCCACCATTTCAATTAAAAGCGAAAGTGAACCGCAAGATGCGCATGATGATTGATACTGCGGGTGTCGTCGGCTTGGCGATTTTGTTCATTTGTTTCAAGTTCGTATCTGAGACGAATAGTATTCTTTATTACGGTGGATTTTTTCTCATTTCAGCTGTCACATTATTAGTTATCGCGAGCAGTGTGCATCCTTCAGGGTATTTTGCGAAGTTTTTAGGCAACAAAGTTTTTACCTTTATAGGGAGTCGTTCATATAGTTTGTATTTATGGCATTATCCGATTATTGTGTTAATTCACCATCAGTTCGTGCAAGGTCAAATTCCACCTTTAGTTTATGTCGTTGAAATTTTATTGATGGTACTCATGGCGGAGTTTTCTTACAAATTTATCGAACAGCCATTTAGAAAAGAAGGCTTTAACATTTTCGCCTTTCATCATTTAAAAAATTGGCGTTCACAAAAGGTTTTGCGGACATGGTTAGTGCTTATTTTACTTATTCCAACGTTACTCGTGATGGTGGGGGTCTTTAACCGTTTCGCCCAAAATAATAGTGCGCAAGTAACAGAAGTGAATACCGAAGAAATTGATAAACTGATTACCCAGCCACTGCCGTTACCACAACTTGAAATTGATGGCTTTGTCGTCAAAGGGAATAAGCAAAAATATGCATCATGGAAACCGTTATTGATTGGTGATTCCGTGATGGTAGACATTGGTGATTACTTTAAATCATTTGTGCCTAAAGCAGACATTAACGGTAAAGTTGGACGTCAATTGGTCGAAGCCACTTCTCTTGCTAAACAACAGTATCAAAGCTATCGTGATAAAAATGACATTGTCGTCCTTGAATTAGGGACAAATGGTGATTTTACAGATGAACAGTTGAACAGTTTGCTAGAACAATTTGGCAAGGCCGATATTTATCTCGTCAATACACGCGTTCCACGTTCTTATGAATCACATGTGAATCAAGTATTAGCGAAAGCCGCGAAAAAACGAGCGAATGTGACGTTAGTCGATTGGTATAGTCGTTCTGAAAATCATACAGAATATTTTGCGCCGGACGGTATTCATTTAGAGCCACCAGGTGTACGCGCATTAACGAACAGTATTATTCAAGCGATCGAAAAAAATCACAGTACGAAGAAAAAGAATAAGTAAGAAAAGGAGGGGATGGGACATAAAAATTTCAAGTCTCAATCCATTCATATATTTTTGACTGATTAAATGATTTTAAAGTAGTTGGAAAATGAGGATGAATGGATAAAACATTGATGCTATTGATTTATTGATTTCATAAACTTGCCTTCAGTTTCCCTGTATTTGATATAAGATTGCCTAGAAGGCTGAGACTCCTGAGGGAATGCGTGCATACTGCTGACAGTCGCTTCTTTACTTTAATAGTGGTTGCTGTTTATCGCAGTAGCTGTCTGACTTCTCAACGTATACACTTTTGAGAAGTCTAGTCAGCCTTGCGGGGGCAGTACGACGAAATCTTTGTTACACATGAGATTTCTGTACTGCTCCCAAAATCCACGATGAATGGGTGCGCTGGGAATCAATAAACGGTGTTCCAAAAGCAGGATTTTCGACAGAACTCCCGCGATTTCGGCAAAATTTGGAAATCAATTTTGCTCATCGCTCTGTTCTGCTCAAATCCTAAGCGCTTTTGTCACAACCTCCCCTCAGCCCCTAGAAAGCGAAGCCATGAAGGCAATCTAAAGCCACAAATCATAGGGAGGGCAAGTTTAACAAAAATATTGCATCAATAGCATCAAAAATTTTAAAGCCCCATCCCTTGGTATACACAACAAAATATAGTAAAGGAGCTGAGGAAACTTAATGGTCCAGCTCCTATTTTTAATGATTGAAAAAGCTGAATGGGGTTAAATATATGAGGAAGCATTAAAAAAATAGTCAAAAAAAGTCAAAGTTATCGATTGATTTTTAGTGAATGTGGCCTTATAATAGAATTAAGGTCAAAGAAAGTCAAAGTCAATCCGACCTATTTCAATAAAGGAGTGAGACATTTTGGACATTAATCAAATGACACATGCGATTCAAAATGCACTTCAAAAAGCAATTGAACATGCGAAAACGTACAAATTAACAAATGTAGAAGTAGAGGCTGTATTAAAAGCAGTTCTCGAAGCACCAGAAAGCTTATTCCAAAGTATTTTAGAACGTGCAAACATTGATACGCATGCTTTAAACCAAGCTTATGAGGACAAGCTAAAAAATTATCCTACAGTGAAAGGTGACAACGTCCAATACGGGCAATATATGTCCCCTCAAATGAACAATTTATTCGTTAAAGCTGAAAATTACATGCAAGCATATGATGATCAATATATTTCGATGGAACATGTTTTACGTGCGGCCATCGATGTTGATGAAACGACGAAGCAATTTGTTGACGGTAAAAAAGAGGTCATCATTGAAATCATTAAAAAGATAAGAGGAGGGAATCATGTGACTACACAAAATCCTGAAGTAAACTACGAAGCATTAGCAAAATATGGTCGTGACCTCGTTGAAGAAGTCCGTAAAGGCAACATGGACCCTGTCATTGGTCGTGATGAAGAAATTCGTAATACGATTCGCATTTTAAGTCGAAAAACGAAAAACAACCCTGTGCTTATCGGTGAACCCGGTGTCGGTAAAACGGCGATTGTTGAAGGATTGGCACAACGTATCGTAAAAAGAGATGTGCCGGATTCATTGCTTGATAAGACTGTGTTTGAGTTAGACTTGAGTGCGCTCGTTGCAGGTGCGAAATACCGTGGTGAATTTGAAGAACGACTCAAAGCGGTATTGAAAGAAGTGAAAGAATCAGAAGGCCGTATTTTACTCTTTATAGATGAAATTCATATGTTGGTCGGTGCAGGTAAAACGGACGGTGCGATGGATGCCGGCAATATGTTGAAACCGATGTTAGCTAGAGGTGAATTGCACTGTATTGGTGCGACAACATTAAATGAGTATCGTGAATATATTGAAAAAGATTCTGCGTTAGAGCGTCGTTTCCAAAAAGTTGCGGTTGCAGAGCCGACTGTTGAAGATACGATTTCTATTTTAAGAGGTTTGAAAGAACGTTATGAAGTCCATCATGGTGTGCGTATTCAAGACCGTGCACTCGTTGCGGCAGCGGAATTGTCAGATCGCTATATTACAGATCGATTCTTACCGGATAAAGCGATTGATTTAGTCGACCAAGCTTCAGCAACGATTCGTACAGAAATGGGTTCAAATCCAACTGAACTCGACCAAGCGAATCGTCGTGTGATGCAGTTAGAAATTGAAGAAAATGCATTGAAAAAAGAGTCTGATGAAGCAAGTCGTATTCGTTTGAAAGAATTACAAGAAGAATTAGCTGAAGAAAAAGAAAAACAAGCAGCATTGCAAGCACGTGTGGAAAATGAAAAAGAAAAAATTGCAAAAGTGCAAGAAAAACGTGCAGAGCTTGATGAAAGTCGTAAAGCATTAGAAGATGCAGAAAACAACTATGACCTTGAAAAAGCAGCGATTCTTCAACACGGTAAGATACCAGAATTAGAAAAAGAATTAAAAGCGTTAGAAGCGGCATTCCAAGAAGAAAAAGGGACAGACTCAGACCGCATTATTCGTGAAGTTGTGACAGACGAAGAAATCGGTGAAATCGTCAGTCAGTGGACAGGTATTCCTGTGTCGAAATTGGTCGAAACTGAACGTGAAAAATTATTACACTTATCCGATATTTTACATGAGCGTGTCGTAGGTCAAGATCGTGCGGTAGATTTAGTCGCAGATGCGGTCGTACGGGCGAGAGCAGGAATTAAAGACCCAAATCGTCCTATTGGTTCATTCCTATTTTTAGGGCCAACAGGGGTCGGTAAAACAGAATTAGCCAAATCATTAGCGTCATCATTGTTTGATTCTGAAAAACATATGATTCGCATTGATATGAGTGAATATATGGAAAAACACGCGGTCTCTCGTTTAATCGGAGCGCCTCCAGGTTATGTAGGTCATGATGAAGGGGGGCAATTAACGGAAGCAGTGAGACGTAATCCTTATTCAGTCATTTTGTTAGACGAGGTAGAAAAAGCACATACAGATGTCTTTAACGTATTACTGCAAATTTTAGATGAAGGTCGTTTAACAGATTCAAAAGGACGTAGCGTTGATTTCAAAAACACAATTATTATCATGACAAGTAATATCGGTTCACAAATTTTACTTGAAAATGTGAAAGATAGTGGCAAGATTGATGAGGCAACAGAAAAAGCAGTCATGAACAGTTTGAATGCCTACTTTAAACCTGAAATTTTAAACCGTATGGACGATATCGTATTATTCAAACCATTAACTGTGGATGACATGCAAATGATTGTCGATAAAATCTTGATTAACTTGAACATGCGCTTAATGGATCAACGTATTACATTAGAAATTTCAGACGAAGCAGCAAAATGGATGGGTGAAACAGCATACGAACCACAATTTGGTGCACGCCCACTTAAACGCTTCGTACAGCGACATGTCGAAACACCACTTGCACGTATGATGATTAAAGAAAATTTACCAGAAGGCACAATCGTACGTGGTGACTTGAAAGATGGCGACATTCATTTTGAAGTAGAAAAACCGCAAAGCGTAGAGAGTGAAAACGAATAGATTCAAGGTAGAGACTGGGAGACAATGAAGCTTCCAGTCTTTCTTTCGTTGTCATAAACATAAAAAATTTAATAGAAATATTGAGATTTACTGAAAAAGGTTTTAATATAGATGTGTGAATTTAATATTAACCAAATTCGCGCATTATACATAGAAAAGGTGAAGAACTTGAATAAATGGACAAAAGCATCAGCAGCACTTTTAGCATTAGGCATCGTTTCTTCTAGCGTATCGACAGCAACATATGCTTCAGGTAGTGGCGCGGTTAAAACAGAACAAACAGAAAAGCACGAAACAAAAGAGAAAGATAAAGCAGCACAAACGCTAGGTCAACAAAACATCATGAGTGTGGCTTGGTATCAAAACTCAGCAGAAGCTAAAGCGTTGTATGCACAAGGTTATAACGCAGCAAAAGAAACATTAAGCAAGAAAATTAAAAATCACCACGGTGGTAAAAAGTTAGCGATCGTCCTTGATATTGATGAAACGGTACTCGATAACTCACCGTATCAAGCAACGAATGCATTAAAAGGTCAATCTTTCCCAGAAGGTTGGCATGAATGGGTACAATCTGCACAAGCGAAACCTGTATATGGTGCGAAATCATTCTTGAAATATGCAGATCGTCATGATGTTGAAATCTTTTATGTATCAGATCGTTCACATGAAAAAGATTTAGACGCGACAATCAAAAACTTAAGAAATGAAAAGTTACCACAAGCCGATAAAAAGCATGTGTTATTGAAAAAAGAAGGGGAAAAAGGTAAAACTGAACGTCGTGATAAAGTACGTACAGATTACAATTTAGTGATGTTATTTGGTGACAACTTATTAGACTTTGATGAGCCTAAAGAACCGACAGCGAAGTCACGTGAAGCTTTAGTGAAGCAACATGAAGATGATTTCGGTAGCAAGTACATCATTTTCCCTAACCCAATGTATGGCAGCTGGGAAGCGACATTATACGACAATAACTACGGCTTAGAAAACAATAAAAAAATTCAAAGTCGTGAACAGTCATTACGTTACTTTGATGCGAAAACAAATAAAGTAAAATCATATGAAATGCAGTAAATTTTACTCAACCTTAAAAACTGATGAGGCATGATGGAAGTCTCGTCAGTTTTTTTACATATAGCAAGTGCTTTGAAATACGTGTGGCATATGTAAAAAAGGCAAGACATTGAACAAAACTTCTGTTCAACATCTAACCTTTTCAAAATTACATACTATGTCAAATCTCATTCGTATCTTGTGATTGTTTAGGTGGTGTCGTTGCAACATCTAACAATGCAAGTGCAATCACCATAATGACAGCGACAAACAGTGGTGTCACAACATTGAGTGGACCGCCACCACTCAAGCTATTTAAAACGAAATTAATCATTTCTACAAGTAAAATAGCCCAAATCAATGTGATGAAGTATTTCATTGTATATTGCCTCCATTTAACTGATAATTCTATTATAGTACGCTTGAGATGTTTTGTATACCATCCCTAGCATGTCACTTGTCTTTTTTTGTGACAATATGTTAAATTAATACCTGGTATTAAAAAATTTAAAAGAAGGTGTTCAAACCATGAATGTAGGTATTAAAGGATTTGGCGCATATGCCCCAGATCGTGTTGTCGATAATGCATATTTTGAATCATACCTAGATACTTCTGACGAATGGATTTCACAAATGACTGGGATTAAAGAACGTAGATGGGCAGATGAGAATCAAGATACATCTGATTTAGCGTATGAAGCAAGTATTCGTGCGATTGAAGATGCAGGTATCGATGCACAAGACATAGACATGGTTATTGTTGCAACATCTACTGGAGATCATCGTTTTCCAACAGTGGCAAATATGTTACAACAGAGACTAGGACTCGGTAAAGTTGCATCTATGGATCAATTAGCCGCATGTTCTGGATTTATGTACGGTATCGTTACGGCGCGTTCATTTGTATTATCAGGTGAATATCAAAATGTGCTTGTAGTCGGTGCAGATAAACTTTCAAAAATTACAGATTTAAATGACCGTTCAACTGCTATTCTGTTTGGAGACGGTGCAGGTGCAGTGATTATTGGCGAAGTATCTGAAAATCGTGGTATTCTGAGCTATGAGTTAGGTTCAGATGGTGTTGGTGGCAAATACCTTTACCAAGATCAAGAAACAAACTTTATTCGTATGAATGGCCGCGAAGTTTTCAAATTTGCGGTACGTGTGATGGGTGAATCGTCACAACGTGCAGTTGAAAAAGCGAATTTAGGCCCAGATGACATTAATATGTTTATTCCACACCAAGCGAATATCCGTATTATGGAATCCGCGCGTCAACGATTAAATTTACCAAAAGAGAAAATGAGTGTTTCAGTGGATAAATTTGGTAACACATCAGCAGCTTCTATCCCGCTCAGTGTCAAACAAGAACTAGAAAATGGACGTATTAAAGACGATGATGTCGTTGTTTTTGTAGGCTTCGGTGGCGGACTCACTTGGGGCTCAATCGTCATCAGATGGGGTAAATAAATAGAGGAGGAAATGAATATGACAAAAAAACAGCGTGTTGTAGTGACAGGTCTTGGTGGCTTATCACCAATCGGAAATGATGTCCCGACAATGTGGGAAAATGCATTAAAAGGTGTGAATGGTATCGATAAAATTACAAGAATCGATACTGAACCTTACCAAGTACACATTGGTGGAGAACTGAAAGATTTTAATGTAGAAGACTTTATTCCTAAAAAAGAAGCACGTAAAATGGCGCGTTTTACACAATATGCCGTTGTAGCATCACGTGAAGCGTTAACAGATTCAGGACTTACTATTGATGAAACGAATGCGAATCGTGTCGGCGTATGGATTGGTTCAGGCATTGGTGGTATGGAAACATTTGAACAAGCATATGATCAATTGAAAGCTAAAGGACCACGTCGCGTTAGTCCTTTCTTCGTACCGATGTTAATTCCAGACATGGCATCAGGACAAGTGTCAATCGATACAGGTGCGAAAGGGCCAAACGGTGCAACAGTTACAGCATGTGCGACTGCAACGAACTCTATTGGTGAAGCGTTTAAAATTATCGAACGTGGCGATGCAGATGTGATGATTGCAGGTGGAACAGAAGCGCCAATCACACATATGTCTATTGCAGGGTTCAGTGCGAGCCGTGCATTAACTACAAACGGTGATATCGAAACAGCATGTCGTCCATTCCAAGAAGGTCGTGACGGTTTTGTCATGGGTGAAGGTGCAGGGATTTTAATTTTAGAATCATTAGAATCTGCACAAGCACGTGGCGCGAAAATTTATGCTGAGCTTGTCGGATACGGTGCGACAGGTGATGCATATCATATTACTGCGCCAGGTCCAGAAGGTGAAGGGGGTTCTCGTGCGATGGAAGCTGCGATTAAAGATGCAGGTATCCAACCGAGCGACATCCAGTACCTCAATGCTCACGGCACAAGTACACCAGTAGGCGACTTATCTGAAATTCAAGCGGTTAAAAATACGTTTGGTGAAGCAGCGTATAACCTTAAAATTAGTTCTACAAAATCAATGACGGGTCACTTATTAGGTGCAACAGGTGGTGTTGAAGCGATTTTCTCTATTTTATCCATCCGTGATAGTAAAATCGCACCGACTATCCATGCAAATTCACCAGATCCAGAAATTGACTTAGATATTACACCAAACGTTGCGGTGGATCATGACATCGAATACGCAATGAGTAACAGTTTAGGATTTGGTGGACACAATGCTGTATTAATTTTCAAGAAATATAGTGAATAGAATGATAAAACTCAGCGATGATGCTTTCTATGACGATAGAGGGTGTCATCGCTTTATTCATGTCTGTAACTTTTTCTAAAAAACAGTACGACGATGAATGCGAGGACAGCACAAACGACATAGACGATACCATAGTGAAGCGGGACTAACAACTCAAATAAGACATACGATAAGAGGGTCAAACCGGATACAATACTTTGTGTTAATGAAAATACGCGTGATTTGAAATGTTCTTCAATCATTTGATGCATCATCATTTGAAATGGAATATGATTCAGCGACATTGAACAGCCTAACCACACGTTACTGAGCAATATCAAACTATAGACGAGCATAGGATGCGTGAGTGAAAAGTATGTAGATGCAACAATGAGTAAGGATAATGCTTGTAATATCATGGAGATGACATATAAATTTTTAATATGGCTATTGATTTTAAACATTGAGATAACGAGCGAGGATGATCACTTTTAATGAATGATGGTGAAATAAGAAAATTCTGTTAATTTTTCAACTATAAAAAAGACGAGGTCATTCTAAATTGCCTCGTCTTTTTGGGTCATATCATGGTTAAAGCAATTTTCATATCTTTGAATAGTTATACATCACTGTTTGTATTAGAAGTACATTTGAATGGTTACATGAGGGTCTGATTTGAAAATGAAATAGTAATAAGTCACTATATAATAGTAGAAAGTCGTCACAAACATTCCGTTTATGCAATAAAGTCATATTGCCGTCATACTGCTATATGGCTATAAAAGCAGTATGTATCGCTAGATGTCTATTAACGAAATAAATACTTTGAACTTGTATGATATGGCTAACTTCAAAGTAATCAAGCATCACAGTGACATTTCGGAATAATCAGACTTCATATACATGCTAAACAAACATTTGTGCATAACACATATACAGTTTTTTAAATTAAATATGCAATAATGATCGCTAATAAAAAGTAAATGAGCTGCATGATTAAAGCAGGTTTAATCCATGGTGATACGAAATGATGTGCTTTTTTAGGCTCTTTAGGGTTAAAAAATTCATCATCTTCTATACGTGAGCGATTTTTTTTGCGCATCATTTGATAACGAAATTTTCTAAAACCATAACTAGTGACGTCAAGTATCCCTTCTTGCACAACTAATAAAGTGAATAAAAGGATGCCGACTAAGACAGAAAAAGTAAAAAAAATATTCAATAGATGCGTCACAGTGTGCGTCGTCAATGCCCATATCATCAAGCTTCCAATAGGTGTCAATAAAATATAAATCAGTGCATTTTTGTTTAAAGTTTTCATCATTTCAGTCCTTTTTAGTATTTACTTACATCATTGTAAACGAAAGTGCATCATTTGGCATTAAATTCTTAACAGCCAAAAATTTTATTAACGTTTAAAACGGTTGGTGCAAAGCTTGCAACGCTATAAACTTTATTGCATTAAATTAAAACTGTATTGATTAAATTTTATGAAAAGTCTATAATGGCATTAATATTTCTGAAAATTTGGAAGGGAATGTTAATTCGTAAGTAGGGGGTAAAAATCAATGCTTAGATATACGTTAAAGCGTTTGCTGTATATGGTCATTTCTCTATTCATCATTGTAACCATTACATTTTTCTTGATGAAATTAATGCCAGGTTCACCATTTAACGATGAAAAGTTAAGTGAACAACAAAAGACAATTTTGAATGAGAAATATGGATTAAATGATCCACTACCTGTTCAGTACGGCAACTATATGAAAAATGTTGTAAAAGGAGATTTTGGTAATTCATTCCAATATGACAACCAACCTGTTTGGGATCTCATCAAACCGAGACTCGTGCCGTCGTTTCAAATGGGCTTATTTGCGATGGTTATTGGTGTCATTTTAGGGGTGATACTCGGAGTGATTGCAGCGACCCGACAAAACACATGGGTCGATTATCTCGCCACCTTTATATCGGTTATCGCCATTTCGGTACCGTCATTCGTATTAGCCGTATTATTGCAATACGTGTTCGCGGTACGTTTACAATGGTTCCCGGTAGCAGGTTGGGAAGGGATATCTACGGCAATCTTACCATCACTCGCATTATCAGCAGTTGTATTAGCGACAGTTGCACGATACATTCGAGCAGAAATGATTGAAGTGTTGAGTTCTGATTACATATTACTTGCTCGAGCAAAAGGGAATTCGACAGCAAGAGTATTATTCGGACACGCGTTACGAAACGCACTCATTCCAGTTGTCACAATCCTTGTACCGATGTTAGCAAGTATTTTAACTGGGACATTAACGATTGAAAATATTTTCGGTGTGCCAGGACTTGGTGACCAGTTTGTGCGTTCAATTACGACAAATGACTTCTCAGTGATTATGGCGATCACATTACTATTCAGTACATTGTTTATCGCTTCAATTTTCATTGTGGACGTCCTTTACGGTTTGATTGATCCACGAATTCGTTTGCAAGGGGGTAAAAAATAATGTCAAATCAAGAACGTCATTTACCACAAGATGATCATTCAGGCGCGACAGTAGCGCAAACCTCTGGAATTATGCACGAAGATTTTATTCGTACAGGTGCACCGGATAGTGGAGAACAAGAATTTCAACGTGAGGGTCGCACATTTTGGCAAGATGCTTGGGCACAATTAAAGCGTAATAGACTTGCGGTAGTTGGGATGATAGGCCTTGTGATTATCATCTTATTCGCTTTAATCGGGCCTCTGTTAAATGGTCACGATTATGCAGAACAAGATGTCCAACGTCGTAACTTACCGGCGAAAATTGCAGTATTAGATCAAGTGCCGTTCCTCCCATTTGATGGTCAAGGTGTCGATGGGAATGCTTATGAAAAGGCAAATGTGACTGAAAATTTCTGGTTTGGAACAGATCAACTCGGACGTGATTTATGGACGCGTACGTGGGAAGGGACACAAGTTTCACTCTTTATCGGACTCGTTGCAGCGTTGTTAGACATTTTTATCGGTGTCATTTACGGTGCGATTTCTGGTTATTTCGGTGGACGCGTCGATGATGTCATGCAGCGTATTATTGAAATTATTTCTTCAATTCCAACGTTAATTGTCGTCATTTTATTCGTCTTAATTTTTGCGCCATCGATTTGGACAATTATTTTAGCGATGACGATTACAGGATGGATTGGCATGAGTCGTGTCGTACGTGGAGAATTTTTAAAATTGAAAAACCAAGAATTCGTTTTAGCGTCACGCACGTTAGGGTCATCCAATTTAAAATTAATTTTCAAACATATTTTACCGAATACGTTAGGTGCGATTATTGTAACGTCTATGTTCACTGTGCCGAATGCGATTTTCTTTGAGGCATTTTTAAGCTTTATCGGTATCGGGGTTCCAGCACCAAGAACATCATTAGGTTCGCTTGTTAACGATGGGCGTGCCATGTTACTCATCCACCCGCATGAATTGTTTATTCCAGCGGTCGTGTTAAGTTTATTAATTCTATTTTTCTATCTCTTTAGTGATGGATTGCGTGATGCATTTGACCCTAAGATGCGTAAATAAAGGAGGAATGTACAATGTCTGAGCGTGTATTAGAAATCAATGACTTGCATGTTTCCTTCGATATTGAAGCAGGGGAAGTGCAAGCGGTTAGAGGCGTGGATTTGTACTTGGATAAAGGTGAAACGTTGGCCATCGTTGGGGAGTCAGGTTCAGGAAAATCTGTAACAACGAAAGCCATTACGAAATTATTCCAAGGTCAAACAGGGCGCATTAAAAACGGTAGTATTATTTTTAATGGGGAAGATTTAACCCAAAAATCAGAAAAAGAACTCATGAAGTTACGTGGGAAAGAAATTTCAATGATTTTCCAAGATCCGATGACGTCACTCAACCCAACGATGAAAATTGGGAAACAAGTGATGGAACCCATTATTCGTCATATCGGCTTAAGTAAAGCTGAAGCGAAAAAACGGGCCGTCGAGTTGTTAAAATTGGTTGGTTTAAAACGTGTTGAAGAGCGTTTCAATGCCTATCCACATCAATTTTCAGGCGGTCAACGTCAACGTATTGTTATTGCGATGGCACTGGCATGTGAACCGAAAATTTTAATTGCGGATGAACCAACAACAGCACTTGATGTAACGATGCAAACACAAATTTTAGACTTGATGAAAGAACTTCAACAAAAAATTGATACGTCTATTATTTTTATCACCCACGATTTAGGTGTCGTGGCGAATGTGGCAGATCGTGTTGCGGTGATGTACGGGGGGCAAATGATTGAGACAGGCGATGTCAACGAAATATTCTATGACCCCAAACACCCATACACATGGGGATTATTGTCATCGATGCCAGATCTAGAAATGGCTGATGATACGGCGTTAATGGCGATTCCAGGGTCACCACCAGATTTAACACGTCCACCAAAAGGAGATGCCTTTGCGGCGCGGAGTGAGTATGCGTTGGCAATTGATTTCAAAGAGGCACCGCCATGGTTTAAAGTGTCGCCAACACATTTTGTTCGTTCATGGTTGTTAGATGAACGTGCACCTGAAGTTGAACCGCCAGAAATGGTAAAGCGTAAGCAACGTCCAATGCCGAACAACTTTGCCAAACCAGAACGCGTAGAAAGGGTGTCGTTTAATGAATGAAAAAGAAGTATTAGTTGAAGTGAAAAATTTAAAGCAATATTTCAATCAAGGCAAACGCAATGAAGTTCGTGCGATTGAAGATATTTCTTTTAAAATTTTTAAAGGGGAAACTTTCGGACTTGTAGGCGAATCAGGTTCTGGTAAATCGACAACAGGTAAAGCCATCATTAAGTTGAACGATGTGACAGATGGACAGGTGCTTTACGAAGGGGTTAACATTCAAGAAATTAAAAAACGTAAAGATTTATTGAGATTTAATAAAAAGATTCAAATGATTTTCCAAGATCCATACGCATCACTGAATCCACGTTTAAAAGTGATGGATATTGTTGCGGAAGGGATTGATATTCACGGTTTAGCGAAAGACAGTAAAGACCGTAAAAAGCGTGTCTATGATTTGTTGGAAACTGTAGGATTAAGAAAAAGTCATGCCAATCGTTATCCGCACGAATTCTCTGGGGGTCAACGTCAACGTATCGGGATTGCCCGTGCATTAGCTGTGGAACCCGAATTCATTATTGCAGACGAACCTATTTCAGCATTAGACGTATCGATTCAAGCACAAGTTGTGAACTTAATGCAAAAATTACAACGTGAACGCAACATTACATTTTTGTTTATTGCGCATGATTTATCAATGGTGAAATACATCTCGGACCGCATTGCTGTGATGCATCTTGGACGAATTGTAGAACTCGGACCTGCTGATGAAATCTATCACAATCCGATTCACCCTTATACGAAGTCTTTATTATCTGCCGTACCACAACCTGATCCAGACAGTGAGCGTACAAGAACACGTGTCGCTTATGAAGAGGATCATACGAAAAATGATCAACGTCGATTAGTGGAATGTACGAAAGATCATTATGTATTTGCGACAGAAGAAGAACTGAAACAATTTCAAACGGAACACCAATCAGTCGGTGTATAAAGACGGAAAGGGGGAATCATAATTGAAAAAGCAACATAGATTTAAATTATTAATCACATCTATTTTATCAGTACTCGTATTAGCAGCTTGTGGTAACAATGGTGGTATTTATAGTGATGAAGGACAGGTATTCCGTAAAGTTATCCCTCAAGATATGTCCTCACTCGATACAGCAAAAGTGACAGATACAGTCAGTTTTGATAAGTTCAACCAAGTGTATGAAGGTTTATATACATTAGATGGTAACGATAATGCCGTACCAGGTGTTGCGAAAGGTCAACCGAAAATTTCAGATGACGGCAAAACGTGGACAATCGAGTTACGTAAAAATGCGAAATGGTCGAATGGGGATCCTGTAACAGCACACGATTTCGTCTTCGCATGGCGCCGTGTGTTAGACCCAGATACAGCTTCAGAATATGCGTACATTATGTATGATTTGAAAAACGCCGAACAAATCAATATGGGTAAAAAGAAACCGTCAGAACTTGGGGTAAAGGCTCTAGACGATTACACGTTACAATTTGAATTGGAAAAACCGATTCCATATTATAAAGAAATGTTAGCGTTCGGTACGTTTTTACCACAAAATGAAAAAGTCGTGAAAAAATTTGGTGATCGCTATGGTACAACTGCTGAAAAAGCGGTGTATAATGGACCATTTAAAGTGAAACAATGGGCCGTTGAAGATAAAATTTTATTAGTGAAAAACGACAAGTATTGGGATAAAGATGTTGTCAAACTTGATAAAATTAACTATAAAGTGTTAAAAGACGGTCAAGCAGGTGCGTCACTCTACGATACAGAGTCAGTCGATGATACGACGATTACTTCAGAGCAGGTGGACAAATATAAAGATTCACCGGCATTAAAAAAACGTTTACTTGCATCGACGTTTTATTTGAAATTAAACCAAGATAAAGTGCCTGCATTGAAAAATAAAGATATGCGTCTTGCATTGGCACAAGCGATTAATAAAGATGAGTATGTCGACTCCGTACTTAATAATGGTTCGCAGCCAACTGATGGATTTACGGCAAAGGCAACAGCAAAAGACCCAAATGGTAAAGATTATACAGATCAAATTAAGTCACCATTAAAGTACAATCCAAGTGAAGCGAAAGCTAACTATGAAAAAGCGAAAAAAGCATTAGGTCAAAAAGAATTTACATTTACAGTTAATACTGAAGATACACCAGGCTCTAAAATTTCCGCTGAATTTATTAAAGCGCAAATTGAGAAAAACTTACCGGGGGTTACAATCAAAATTCAACAATTACCATTCAAACAGCGTCTTGCACGTGAACAAAGTGGGAACTATGATATTTCTATTTCTGGTTGGGCACCAGATTATCCTGATGCGATGACATATCTATACATTATGACAACAGGAAACTCTGTTAACAACACAGGCTGGAGTAATAAAGTGTACGATCAAAAAGTTAAAGATGCGAATGGACCGTTGTTAACTGATGTTAAAAAACGTAACCAAACTTTAGTGGAAGCTGAAGAATTATTATTAGCTGAAGCACCCATCGCACCAATTTATCAAAAAGGTGAAGCGCATTTAACAAATCCACAAGTGAAAAATCTTTATTATCATAACTTCGCTGGAGATACAACATTGAAATACGCTTATATCGATAAGAGTATTGATAGAGAAACAGGTAAGAAAAAAGAGAAATAGTTGAAAGAAGTCATTAAAAAACGTGTGACTGTGTAGGAGAGATTCGATGCAGTCGCACGTTTTTTGATAGAGGGTGTTGAATGTGTCATCTTTCCATTATGAACATGTCACATGCATACGATTGCTGTCTTGGACTCGCATTTCCCAGGGGACTCGTCTCAACTAAATTTGGCTTGATTAAGGTATACACTTGATGGAAGCCAAATTGGATTTTCGGCTTCGTCTGATCCCTCGGGAGTCTCGTCCATCCAGCAATCTTGCATGAGTAGGCGCAAGGAAAGAGGGCACTCACATTTCATCAACTCAGTTAACGTCATCTAGACAGCTACTGCGTTAAACGTTGGCAACATTCAAACATCATATACTTTATTATTTTTCTTGCTTTACATCGGGGATCTCGTCCATCTGGCAATCTTGCACGAAAAGGAGCAAGGAAAGAGAGCAATTTCATGTAACCGCCTCAAATAACGTCATTAAGAAGTTTTGCCTTTTTTCAACCTATTTTTGTCCTGTTATTGCGTTAGAATTTGAGTAGCACCAAGAGAATAGAAAAATGTATTTACCACCAGTGCATTCATTTATCGTTATCTGGATAGCTACTGCGTTAAACGTTGACAACATTCAAACATCATATACTTTATTATTTTTTTACTTTACACCGGGGGTCTCGTCCGTCCGGTAGTCGGTAGTCATGCACGAACAAGATTAAAGAAAGAAGAAGCTGTGAAGGTTACATTGCACGTATATCGATAAAAAGAGACTATTTCTGTAAAGTAGCGCTGTTAAAAGTTCTACAATAGTAATATATTATCGCTTTTCGGTTGACCAATAATCATCTCTCATTCTTTCCCACATCAATAAAGCACTAAAATAAAATCATCAAAAACTGACGCGCACCGGATGTATTAATTATGATTTTCTACCTAAAAGCAATGGGTTAAGGTCAGTGAAAAGTTTTGAATCTATAGAAGCAAAAAGGGGTATAACAGCAGAAAAAAATTGCAAAGCAAACAGCGACCAGGTCGAGACTCACATGATACAGTCTCTCCTTCAAAAGCAATGGGTTAAGGCCGTAACAAAGCATATCAATAAGTAATGCACGTTTGCAAGATTGCAAGAATCATTCAAGACTCCTGAGGGATCAGCTGAACCGGAAAATCCACCAACGCTTCAACAAATGTAACAGTACAATCAAAGCGTTGGTTAGTTGAAGGTTCAGCCCCTAGGAAAGCGCAGAATGATTCAGCAATCGATAGATTACACCGGTTTGTTTTTGTGGTGCTAAGCTAATTAACGCTTACGTCCTAACCCCATTGCTTTTTCCATTTTTTTCAATGTTTTAAATGATGCGCGATGTGCTTTGTCGCGGCCTTCATCTAAAATTCTATCCAACTCATCTGATCCATAAAAACTATTGAACTTCTCTTGGAAATCCGTCAAGAAGTTTTCAACCACTTCTGCTAAATCTCCTTTGAACTTACCATAACCTTCATTTGCATAACGATCCTCCAATGACGCAATCGACTCACCTGTTAAGCTAGAATAAATCGTCAATAAATTCGTAATGCCTGGCTTGTTTTCTTTATCGAATTTGATAATCCCATCCGAATCTGTCACGGCACTTTTAATCTTTTTCGCAGCGACTTTAGGCTCATCTAATAAAGAAATGAAGTTTTTAGGATTGTCATCACTTTTACTCATTTTCTTAGTAGGGTCTTGTAAACTCATCACACGACCGCCGACTTCTGGCATTTTAATCTCTGGCTTTGTTAAAACGTCATTATAGCGACTGTTGAAACGGTCTACTAAATTACGTGTCAATTCGATATGTTGCTTTTGGTCATCACCCACAGGCACGATGTCAGTGTTATATAAGACGATATCCGCTGCCATTAAAGGTGGATAAGTTAATAAACCAGCTGGAATACCTTCGCTTTGTTTTTGAGATTTATCTTTAAATTGTGTCATACGTTCCAGTTCGCCGATAGAAGAAATCGTTGTGAGCATCCATCCTGCCTGTGCGTGGGCTGGCACTTCGGATTGAATAAATAATGTTACTTTTTCTGGATTAAGCCCTGTCGCAAGGTAAATTGCTGCGAGTTGGCGAATTTGTTTTCTTAATTTCAAACGATCTTGTGGTACCGTAATCGCATGTTGGTCCACGATACAGAAATAACAGTCGTACGCATCTTGAATGTCGACAAACTGCTTTAATGCACCGATGTAATTACCGATTGTGGGGATACCACTCGGTTGAATTCCTGAGAATAACGTTTTCATATTGGATAGCCTACTTTCTTTCATGTTTAATCGATACTCCTATTGTAACAGTATTTTCATCGTTTGTAAGTTATGATATGATGAACGTAATGATTGGATTTACAAAACTACTACTAAAGTCTGATTATTGAAATCATTGGATTATTTTGCATTTTTCTCATTTAATTTTAATGTTTTAGGTGTATAATAGAAACATAGCGTTAGAAGCGAAAACGTAAAGATTTGAATTGTTTTAACACATATTGAGCAGTCAATCTTGAAACGTTAAATTACAATGAATTCATTTTCATTAAATTAGGAGAGTGAGATGTATGGTAACATTATTTACTTCACCAAGTTGCACATCTTGCCGTAAAGCGAAAGCATGGTTACAAGAACATGACATTCCGTATACGGAGCGAAATATTTTTTCTGAACATTTAACTTTAGATGAAATTAAACAAATTTTAAAAATGACTGAAGATGGAACGGACGAAATTATCTCAACACGTTCTAAAACATACCAAAAATTAAACGTGGATATCGACGCACTACCTCTTCAAGATTTATATGCGATTATTCAAGATAATCCTGGTATTTTACGTCGACCAATTATTTTAGATGATAAACGATTACAAGTGGGCTACAACGAAGATGAAATTCGTCGTTTCTTACCACGTAAAGTACGTACGTTCCAATTACAAGAAGCGCAACGTATGGTAGATTAAGCTTTCATCGTAATGAAGTTATATATTAAAGGACTAGAACTTTTGACGTTCCGGTCCTTTTTCTGTTTTTATCCATGCGATATTCACGCTATAACATTTACAATTAAAATAAATTGCTCTCAAAATATTGTCATTGTAAAGTCTAGGTATAAAATGAACATGACATAGAGGAAGTTATAAAAAATGGTGCCATAAACAGATTGTGTTATACTTAATATAGAATATTCTTGAAAGATTGTATAATACAGACAAATAGATTGAGTTTTTGGAAGTTGTTTAATACAATAGGATTACTATTCATCGACTGTAAGGAGTGAGATGATATGAGAATAGAACGAATTGATGACATGACAGTAAAACTTTTTATTACGTATACAGATATAGAAGCACGTGGATTCAAACGTGAAGATCTTTGGACGAACCGTAAACGCGGAGAAGAATTTTTTTGGTCAGTCATGGAAGAAGTCAACGAAGAAGAAGATTTTGTGGTTGAAGGGCCATTGTGGATTCAAGTACATGCCTTCGAAAAAGGTGTCGAAGTAACCATTTCAAAATCTAAAAATGATGATTTAATGCAAATGTCTGAAGAAGATAGCGCCTTTGATGAATTTGACAGTCAACTCAATGAATTGTTGTCACAGTCGTTGAAAGATGAAGAAACAGAAAATGATAAAGATACAGAACAATCATATCGTAAACGTTCAAATAAAAATCGTGCAACAACACGTACGGCCATCTTTAAGTTTGAAGATTTAGAAGATGTGATTGCTTATGCACACCGAAATGATCAACGTCTGACACAATTTGAAGACTTACTTTATATGCTAGATGACACGTATTATTATGTTGTTCATTTTGATGAGACTGTTGCAGAATCGCACATCCATGACTATTATGGCCAAATTTTAGAGTTTACTGCACCAAGTGATAAAACAGAATTTTATTTGAATGATTACGGTAAAATTGTGATGAGTCATAACGTGGTAGAACAAGTGAAGCGTTATTTCCCTGAAGCAGAATAAATTGAATATCAAATAAATTCAAAAGAGATCAAGTGTCATTGGCGCTTGGTCTTTTTATTTGCGGAAAAATTTACCTTATCCCAAAGTAATTCTACAAACTTAAACGTGTAATAGGATGAGGTGAAAAAAGATGTTAACAGCTTATAATGTGCAATCACAACAAATTTTAGCAACGCAGGCACGTAAGGAAGAAGTGTATCATTGTCCAATTTGTAAAGAGGTATTGATTTTAAGGCAAGGGGTGCGAAAAGGGGCTCATTTTGCGCATTATCGGCATTCAATGGGACATTTACATTTAAAAGGAGAGTCTGTTCAGCACGCACGATGTAAAGCTACTTTGTATGAACAACTTTGTAAGGTCGATTCGTCAACACAATTGGAACCTTACATCAAAAACATTGCACAAATTCCAGATATTATTTTTGGAACATGGGCTATCGAGATTCAACTGAGTTCTATTGCGATAAAGACGATGAGAGCACGGACAGAAGGATTGCAAAGTGAGGGATATCACGTTTTATGGTTAGTCGAAAAACCTCAAATGAAAAAAGGGCTTTATGTGTTATCACAACTGCAACAACAATGCATTATGCCTTCTACAAAAACGTTATATTGTATAGATACGACGTCATGTGAGTTGTTCAGATTATCTCGCATTATGCCGATTACCGCTAAAACTTTTCATGGAGAGTTGACACCCCTTTCTATTCAAGCATTTAGCCACGCATTACAGCAGGATCCTCAGTATGATGTGATTGTCAGAAAGTTGTCGACATCTCAAATTTTGAAATACATTCAGCAATGTCGGCGTCAAAACAGTGTGCTCGAGCCTACGTTGTCATTAATGTATCAAATGCGCATGTTGGACGAACAAGTCGCGAAAGTTACAGGCTTTTTATTCCCAGAACAAATATACATCCATACGCATCCAGTGTTATGGCAATTGTATATATTGAAATGTCTTCAAGCAGGTATACCGAGTCATTCACTGTTGTTAAAGCAATTAAAGTTTCGTCATTTTGCGGTAGAGGCATGCGATCGTCAACAAATCATCAACCGAATCGTACAGCGTTATTTAAAAGTTCTCAATTTGTAGGTATATAGAGTGCATTATTATGAGAAAAATGAGAAAATAGAAGTATTACATACATCACGAGGAGGAATTTATAATGAGCCAACAATTGACAAGAGAACAACAAGAGCAGAAATATCCAGAGTATTCATGGGACCTCACGACAATTTTCGAAAGTGATGAGGCTTGGGAAGCAGCGTTTAAAACAGTTGAAAGCTACCTTGGAAAAGAAGAGCAATTCAAAGGCCATTTAGGTGATGACGCCGAAACATTGTATCAAGCCCTTTCATTAGAAGATGAAATTGAAACAGAAATTGAATCAGTTTATGTTTATGCACATTTAAAGCAAGACCAAGATACAGCGAATGACAAATACACAGGTTTTGAGGTGCGTGCACATCAATTAGCGATTAAATTAAGTTCGGCATGGAGTTTCTTAGTACCTGAATTACTTCAAATCGATGAAAAAACAATCGAATCTTACGTTGCTAAGCATGAAGGATTAAAACGTTTCGAATTTGATTTGAACTTAATTAATCAAAAACGTCCGCACGTCTTAGATGCAGAAAAAGAAAAATTATTAACTGAAGCACAAGATGCGTTGTCTACACCGAGCAATGTGTTCAGTATGTTTGATAATGCCGACTTAACTTTTGATGATGTCACAGACAAAGACGGTGAAAAGCATGCATTGACACAAGGTTCATACATCAAATATTTAGAGTCAGATGATCGTATTTTACGTCAATCAGCTTATGAAAACATTTATAAAGCTTATGGTAGTTATAACAATACATTGGCGGCAACATTAGCAGGTGAAGTGAAGAAGCATGTGTTTAATGCACGTTCTCACAACTATAAGAGTGCAAGAGCGCAAGCATTAGGGAACAACCATATTCCTGAAGAAGTTTACGACAATCTCGTGAAAACAGTTCATGAATACTTACCACTGTTACATCGTTACACAAAATTAAGAAAAGAATTACTCGGTGTCGATGATCTGAAAATGTACGATATGTATACGCCAATGGTTAAGGACATCAAGTTTGAAATGCCTTATGACGAAGCGGTTGAGTGGATGTTAAAAGGTCTTGAACCGATGGGTGAAGAATATTTAAATGTCATTAAAGAAGGTTTGAATAACAGATGGGTCGACGTTTATGAAAACAAAGGTAAACGTTCAGGTGCTTATTCATCAGGTTCACACAAAACCAATCCATTCATTTTATTAAACTGGTCTGACACAGTATCTGACTTGTATACGTTAGTACATGAATTTGGTCATTCAGCGCACAGTTATTTCAGCCGTAAAAACCAACCATCGAATATGAGCGGTTATTCTATTTTCGTAGCGGAAGTGGCATCAACATGTAATGAAGCGTTATTAAGCCACTACATGGAGCAAAATTTAGATGACAAGCGTCGTTTACTGTTACTCAACCAAGAGTTAGAACGTTTCCGTGCAACGTTATTCCGTCAGACCATGTTTGCAGAATTTGAACATAAAATTCACCAAATTGAAGAAGCAGGGGAACCATTAACAGCAACACGTATGAACGAAGAATATGCTGCATTAAACCGTCAATATTTCGGTGATACTGTTGAAACAGATGATTATATTAGTAAAGAATGGTCACGCATTCCGCATTTCTATATGAACTATTACGTCTATCAATACGCGACAGGTTACAGTGCAGCACAAAGTTTAAGTCATCAAATTCTAACAGAGGGTGCACCTGCTGTTGAACGTTATATCAATGAATTCTTGAAAAAAGGAAGCTCAAATTATCCAATCGAAATCTTGAAAAATGCCGGTGTCGATATGACAACACCAGGTCCAATTGAGGACGCATGTAAAGTGTTTGAACAAAAATTAGACGCTTTTGAAAAATTAATGAAAGCTTGATGATGCTGAATCCGTTTACAATATGTCAGATTTGTGAAAGTTTTAATTTCTGGGTTTAAATGGGTTGAAACAACATCACACACGTGATATATTATGAACATGAAATTAATCACATTACAAACATACCCCTTTGTTTGAAGTGAAAAATTTCTCCCATCCCCTTTGTTTAGCGCCGTGTCAAAACACGGCGTTTTTTTAATACTTTCATTTCCTGTTTATTAACAATAATCCCTACATTTATGACACTCAAAATGATTAACATTCCACTTAATCAACAAAATATTCCGTTTATAGCTATCACGCTTTATTTTATAAGAAGTGCACAATATAAAAGTGTGTATGAGAAGTCATTCCAAGTTGACTATAGTAAAATGGTTGATTAAAAAGCCTCTATATGTATGTTATCGTTATCTTTTCTATTCAATCACTTTGCTGTAGAAGAAGTACAAAGCGTTTTAATACTTTATCAAACAAGTTTATAAAAATGGATTGAAAACCCTCGAACTTGTGCTTGCATATCGCCACACTGATTCGTGATTTACTATGATGATGGGAGAACTTTAAAAAGAGAGAAGCACATTTCTTATTCGAACGTGAGCATTTCAAATTTTTAGACCTATGCAAGTCGTATGAGGGGATAGAAGGTTGTAAATGATGCCATTGCAAATAGATAGTACCTTCAAAATAAAATATGTGCACAGCGTTCAAAACCAATGTAAAAAAGAGGGCCCCACAAACGAGACACCTCTTTACATCATCGACTTCCAAAATTCGCCGTCTGGATAATTCAATTTTCTTACTTTCTGCTGCAACATTAATTTCTTTAACTCTTTTTGCAATGTTTTTTCTGGCCATTCATAAATAGTGAGTAACTCTTCCTCAGTCACCAGTTGCTTTTGTTGAATATACTCGCATAATTTAGGTGGTAAGCTTTTTTCTATAGGTGATCCCATCATTTCGTTAATGATATACGTATAAATATGGTACGGATAAAGCCCTTCCACTTTTAACCCTTCAGCTTGAATATCCTCATTAAAAAAGACTAAAGAAGGGGCTTGTTCGACTTCCATTTCTCGTGCGATATGGAGGTCGACTTTCAAACTCTCACGTAATTGTCCATTTTTTAAATCGTCAAGGTAAACATTATAATCTAGCCCAGCATTAATAATACATTTCGCAATCATGTCCTCTGTCACAATATCGCGCTTCGGTATAATTTCATTTTGAATGAGATGCATAAAACGATGCGCGCGTGCACGACCTTGAAGCTCTGCTGCTTTAAAGGCGAGTGCAATATTGTCTCGATCTGATGTACTTTGTGCCTGACATTTCGTGAGTACCCGCAATGATGGGTTTAAAATATGACGAATACGGATATATTGATGATATTCAATTCTTAACTTTGACAAAACGGCCGATAGCTTAAAACTGTCTTTGTCAAATGGATCAAAAAAAGAATAGATTTCGATCTTACTGACAGGTGAAAGATTTGAATCTTCACGACAAGTATTTACAATAGCTCTCAATTCTTTCGTCATGTTATTTCACCTACAATTAATTTTCTATATTGACCATGTGATTTGCTGTTAAACGTAATCTTTCGTACAAATAATCGCCCGCACCATGAGGAAGTTGGGCGTGCGTGATGGCAGTATGCATATTTTCAAGCCAAGCTTCTTTCGCTTTGTCGTCGATAGCAAAAGGCATATGGCGCATTCTTAACATCGGGTGGCCGTGTTCTTGGGTATACAAGTCGGGGCCCCCTAAAAATTGCGTTAAAAACTGTTTTTGCTTACGTGCTGTTTCTGCAAAATCACCTGGAAACAAATGATTAATACGATTATCCTGTTCTACAAGGCTATAGAAGTGATCAATCAGCTGATAGAGCCTTTCTTGTCCAATCACTTCATAAGGCGTTTGTGTCATTTATATCACCGCTCATATGACTTATTATATATAAATCATAACATGAATTTTTACATTTCAAAGCAAAAACACTTACATACAAGATGTTTCGTGTTTATCGCTGTACTGAATAGAATTTTTGGATAAATTGAAGGTACAAGATGACGATTTTTAACGTGCAAAAATCACCTTCTGTATCCTTTAAGCGTCATTAAATAGATAGAGATTAAGCCAAGGCGTACGCATTACCTTTCTCTCAAAACTACTTTCAAAATGTTATTTTTATTATTTTACAGTTTATGAAATAAGAGATAAAGAAAAACGCATGATATGCTATAAAGCTTTTAAGTTTTTCATTGATGTTTGCGTTGATATTCGAAAAAGCGTTGCACTTTGTTTTTCGGGACAACAGGTGATAATTTCAGCTGTGCCAATAAATTGTTAAAAGCTTGTTGACCGACTTCGAAATCATGTACTTCAAATTCGAGCTCATAATCTTCAGTGCCTAAGTACAGACTATGGTCAAGTACGAGTAACCCTTCGTCTGTCTGCGTTTCTAATCGATACGTCGTTAAAGCACCTAAAATTTTTAGTGCATCTAATTGAACATGTCGCTGCTCAAGGACTTCGCGTATGTCGTCATCGATATCAGAAGGTTCGAGTATCATATTTTCTGCTGGTTGCATGTGGAGTCGCGCATTGTATTCTAACAAACCGACTGTGTCAGGGACTTTTAATGTCAGTTCAAAAGTACCGTCAGCTTTTTCGCGAATGCGCAATGCCATTTTTTGAGATTGTATTTGAAAATCATCTGTATCGATATAGTAATTAACTTGTTTAAAAGGGGTCTGATTGTTAAAATATTGTGTTTTGATAGATGTATAACTGTCTGCGTCCAATAATTGTTTAAATTCTATTTCACGTTCGATTGCCAATGAAATCACTCCTTATGCCATATTATGCCGAATTGATACTTGAATGAAAAGTATTTAGAATAGGGTAGAGTTCACCAATGAGAGTGTGCGTGAATTGTGATAAAATGTTATGTGATGAGGAGGAAAGTATATGCGTATTTATGTCAACGAAGTAAAAATTCAAGATAACCGTATTTTATGCTATACGGATCAACCTACAGAAGGTCTAACAGAAGTCGGGCAAATGCTCGCCGATAGTGACCGTCATGCTTTTGTTTATTTATTAGACGATGGCTCTTCATTCTCATACTTATTGTTTGTAGAAGAAACTTGGTCAATGCTTCACGAACATCGAGATAAAGAGATCGTCATTAATGATTCCTTAACGCTCACAAAGTTTTCTGAGGAATTAGATTACTTGCTCGATAATATTAAAGGTAATTCCAACTATGGGAAAGAATTTGTGTCTGCTGTTGAAGAAACATTTGAACTCGAATGAAGCGGAGTGAGGTAAGATGAACCAATGGGAAATTTTTCTAGCACCCTATCAACAAGCCATAGATGAATTAAAAGTGAAATTAAAAGGTTTGCGCAAACAATATCAAGTGAATGAACATAATGCACCAATCGAATTTGTCACGGGTCGCGTCAAACCGATTTCGAGTATTGTTGATAAGGCGAATAAAAGGGGGATTGCATTCGATTGTCTGCGTGAAGAGATGTATGATATCGCAGGACTTCGAATGATGTGTCAATTTGTAGATGATATTGATATTGTTGTGGCATTATTGCGTCAACGAAAAGATTTCAAAGTAGTCGAGGAACGTGACTACATTAGCAATACGAAACAAAGTGGCTATCGTTCTTATCATGTCATTATTGAGTATCCCATCGAAACGTTAGATGGTACGACGACGATACTCGCGGAAATTCAAATTCGAACTCTCGCAATGAACTTTTGGGCGACGATTGAACATACATTGCGTTATAAATATGATGGTGACTATCCACCAGAAATTCAAACGAGACTCGAACGTGCCGCTGAAGCCGCTTTTCTTTTAGATGAAGAAATGTCTGAGATCAAAGAAGAAATTCAAGAGGCACAAAAGTACTATTCTAAAAAGCGTGCCAGCAAGCATGATCATGATGATTGAGGTGTGTATAAATGCGTTACGTTATTTTATCTAAGGGAGATCCTAAATCAGAAGCATTGAAGCATAAAATGATGTGTCACATGCAAGACTTTAATATGATAGAGGATGCTGAAAACCCTGAAATTGTTATTTCTGTCGGTGGTGATGGCACTTTACTTCAAGCGTTCCACCATTATAGCCATATGTTGTCACGTTGCGCATTTGTCGGGATACATACTGGGCATCTCGGTTTTTATGCAGATTGGCTTCCTCATGAAGTTGAAAAGCTGGTTATCGCGATTAATAAAGCTGAGTTTCAAGTGATTGAATACCCATTGTTAGAGGTGATTGTCCGTTATAACGATGAAGGGTATGAAACGCGTTATCTTGCATTAAATGAAGCAACGATGAAAACTGAAAATGGCAGTACGTTAGTTGTAGATATTGATATTCGGGGTCAACATTTTGAACGTTTTAGAGGTGACGGGCTGTGTGTCTCTACGCCATCAGGTTCGACGGCCTATAATAAAGCGTTAGGTGGGGCGCTCATTCATCCGTCATTAGAAGCGATTCAGTTGACTGAGATTGCGTCGATTAATAATAGAGTATTCCGTACAGTCGGATCGCCGCTCGTCTTGCCTAAACACCATACTTGTCATGTGAAACCTGTCAATCACGGTACGATTTTGTCGACTGTCGATCATATTAGCGTCAAACATAAAAATGTGAACGCTGTCCAATACCGCGTCGCCAATGAAAAAGTACGATTTGCACGTTTTAGACCTTTCCCATTTTGGAAACGTGTGCATGATTCGTTCATTTCTAGCGGTGAATCATTGTGATTTTTAAATATCATGTGACGGAATCGACAACGTTAAAAACATTTTTATATGAACAACAATTTTCAAAAAAGACGTTGAGCGCCATTAAACAAGATGGCGCTCTCCTTGTTAATGGCACGGCACGTACGGTACGCTATTCTTTGCAAGTTGGTGATATATTGGAAGTCCATTTGCCGACAGAGCTACCGAGTCCGTATCTTGAGCCTTACGATGCGCCTTTAAATATTTTGTATGAGGATACGTGGTTGTTGATTGTGGCCAAGCCGAGCCATCAAAATACCGCACCTTCACGTGAGCATCCACATGAAAGTTTGGTCGAGCAAGCGTTGGCACATATGCAAAAGCGTGGTGAACGCGGGATTCCGCATATTGTCACACGGCTGGATCGCAATACGATGGGTATCGTCATTATCGCAAAATCACGTCATATGCATCATCTCATGAATCAATGCGACATAGAGAAGTATTATGAATGTATTTGTGAAGGCGTTTTGACAACACAAGGCGAGATTGATCAACCGATTGCAAGAGCGTCAGATAGTATTATTAATCGAATTGTCTCGGAAAAGGGAAAACGAGCGCGAACCATTTATTGGCCACTTAAAAATTTCAAGACTTATACATGGTGCCGTGTTAAACTTGAAACGGGTAGGACACATCAGATTCGTGTGCACTTTCAATGGTTAGGGGCGCCATTAGTGGGCGATACATTATATGGACAGGCACATCATACGTATCAAACCCAATTATTAAAATGTGCGGAGGTCAGGTTTGTACATCCATTGACTCAGGAACAACTGACAATCAAGAGTGAACAGCCTCACTTCGAACAATTATTAACCACTTTGTAGATTTACAGGAACGATGGAGGTGGCAAACGTGGTGAACGACAATGAACAAATCTTGTTAGGTGACGAAGAACTGTTCAACAAAGCTTTGTTAGATGATTTCATCGCGAAAGGGGATATTGACGGCTTTCGTGAAGAGTTTTTAGCATTGCACTCATATGAACAAAGCGAATATTTCGAAGTCAGTGACGATGATGTCCGTCAAAAAATGTATCGATTTTTATCTCCAGAAGAAGTTTCGGAGTTCTTTGAGAATTTAGAGATTGATGAGGAAGATTACGAAGCATTATTTGAAACGATGAATGCGACTTATGCGAGTCAAGTGCTCGAGCAGATGTCTTACGATAATGCGGTCGATATTTTAAACCAGCTTTCGAAAAAGAAAATCGCGAGTTTATTAATGTTGATGAACCGCGAAGAAGCGAAAGAAATTAAAGCATTACTCCATTATGACGAAGATACAGCCGGCGGTATCATGACGACGGAGTATATTTCACTCACGATTAATACACCAGTACATGAAGCGTTAATGCGTGTGAAAGATCAAGCGCCAGACGCCGAAACCATTTATGTGATTTTCGTCGTGGATGAAGATAAAAAACTGGTCGGGGTTATTTCATTAAGGGATTTAATTATTGCCGAAAATGATGCGTACATTGAAGATATTATGAGCGAACGTGTCATTAGTGCCAATGTCGCTGATGACCAAGAAGATGTTGCGCAAACGATGAGAGACTATGACTTTATCGCGATGCCGGTTGTAGATTACCAAAATCATCTGTTAGGGATTATTACGATTGACGATATCGTCGACGTTATGGATGAAGAGGCAAGCGAAGACTACTCTCGTTTAGCCGGGGTATCGGATATCGACTCAACTGATGATACGATCTTCCAAACCGCCTTAAAACGTTTGCCGTGGTTACTCATTTTGACCGTATTAGGTATGATTACAGCATCCATTTTAGGCTCATTTCAAGAAACGTTAGAAAAAGTGGCGCTATTAGCTGCATTTATTCCAATTATTAGCGGGATGTCCGGAAATTCAGGCACCCAGTCGCTTGCCGTATCTGTTCGTAATATTTCAACAGGTGATATTAAAGAAAAAAGTAAGATTAAACTTGCATTACGTGAATCAGGCAGTGGCTTTTTGACAGGAATTACCTGTGCAATAAGTTTAAGTTTGATTATTATGTTGTTGTACGGTCAACCTTTTCTTGCATTGATTGTAGGGACAAGTCTGACAATCGCGATGACAGTAGGGACAACGATTGGTTCTGTCATTCCACTTGTGATCAATCGTTTAGGTATTGACCCTGCTGTTGCGAGTGGTCCGTTTATTACAACGATTAATGATATTGTTAGTATGTTGATTTATTTCGGATTAGCTACGACTTTTATGTCATATTTAACTTGAGGGGGTACCCATGGGATTTGTATCGCTTGTCGTCGTCATCGTAGCTGCTATGATGACGCCGATTTTGATTCATAGGTTGAAAATATCATTTTTACCTGTCGTGGTCGCCGAAATTTTAATGGGGATCATCATCGGAAATTCGTTTTTAAACCTCGTTCATCGTGACGAAATGTTAAATATTCTGTCGACGTTAGGCTTTATATTTTTAATGTTTTTAAGTGGTTTGGAAATTGACTTTTCAGCATTTAAAAAGGATAAAGGTAAAAAGAAAAAAGATGAAGAACAACAAAGTCCGAGTCATTTTAAACTCGCATTAAGCGTATTTATGTTGATTATGATTTTGTCGGTGATACTTGCTTACGCCTTTCAATGGCTAGGCTTAATCGATGACGTGCTGCTCATGATTATTATCATTTCAACAATTTCATTAGGTGTTGTAGTTCCAACGTTGAAGGAAATGAACTTAATGAGTACGACGATTGGCCAATTAATTTTGTTAGTTGCGGTATTAGCCGACCTTGCAACGATGCTGTTACTCACTGCTTATGGTGCGTTACATGCTTCAGGTGGTGGCACGATTTGGTTAATCGGTATTTTAGTTGTCTTTACAATTGTGTTCTATTTCTTAGGTGGCTTATTCAAAAAAGCACCATTTTTAGAAAAGTTAATGGCTGGAACGACACAAATTGGGATTCGGGCTGTATTCGCACTCATCATCTTACTTGTTGCGTTAGCTGAAGGTGTCGGTGCGGAACATATTTTAGGTGCCTTTTTAGCAGGTGTTGTCGTGTCATTACTCGGACCCACACAAGATTTGGTTGAAAAGCTCGACTCATTTGGATATGGCTTCTTCATTCCGATATTCTTTATTATGGTTGGTGTGGATTTGGACATTCCATCATTAATTAGTGATCCTAAAGTATTACTCATTATTCCAGTGCTCATCATTGCATTTATTATTTCTAAATTAATTCCTGTTATGCTGCTGAAAAAATGGTTTGATATGAAGACAACGATTGCGTCTGCATTTTTATTAACGTCGACACTCTCACTTGTCATTGCAGCGGCCAAAATTGCTGAAAAACTTGGCACGATCAGTGAAGAAATTTCTGGTATTTTAATTTTGAGTGCTGTCATTACATGTGTCTTTGTGCCGATTGTCTTTAAGAAATTAATTCCGATTCCTGATGAAATGCAACGTTCCATTAAAGTGGGTATGATTGGGAAAAACCAATTGTCGATTCCGATTGCACAGGGATTGCGTTCACAGTTATATGAAATTTCATTGTACTACCGAAAAGACTTATCAGATCATCGCGTATTGTCAGATGACATTACGATGATTGAAATTACAGACTACCATTCAGATATATTGGAGCGGTTAGGTTTGTATGATAGTGATATTGTCGTATGTTCAACTAACGATGATGAAATTAACCGTCGTGTAGCATTAATGGCTAAAGAACACGGTGTCGAACGCGTTATTTGTCGTCTCGAAACGAATGACGAATCTCAAGAACTGAGCAGCCAAGGCATCGAATTGTTCAGTAATTTCCAAAGTAATCAAATTTTATTAAAAGGCATGATTGAGACACCAAACATGCTGAACTTATTAAGCAACGTCGAAACATCATTGTACGAAATTGGTATGTACAATTACGCTTTCGACCATATGCAACTCCGTCATTTCCCATTTGGCGGCGATATTATCTTTGTCCGTATTATTCGAAACAATGAATCAATCGTGCCTCACGGGGATACACAACTCCAATATGGTGACCGATTGATTGTGACAGGAACGAAAGAATACGTCGATCAACTGAAAATAGAATTAGAAATGTTTTAACTGAACTTAGACACAGTTTTGAAATATGGACGTTAACTATTTCAAGGCTGTGTCGCTTTCTTCAAAAGGGAAATACTTTTCAAAATTTAGTACCAGATGTTAAAATTAAAATAATCATGTTATTAAACGTAAAGGAGCAATCTACAGTGATGAATCTTGAAGGTAAAACTTTTGTAATTATGGGGATCGCAAACAAGCGTAGTATTGGTTTCGGTGTAGCAAAAGTATTAGACCAATTAGGCGCAAAATTAGTGTTTACATACAGAAAAGAGAGAAGTTTTAATGAATTAGATAAGTTGATCGATCAACTGAATCAATCTGAAAAGCATGTGTATCAAATCGATGTACAAAGTGATGAAGAGGTTGTCAATGGCTTCGAAAAAATTGGTCAAGAAGTTGGCAAGATTGATGGTGTATTCCATTCTATCGCGTTTGCACGTGTAGAAGAATTAAGAGGTCGTTTCTCAGATACATCACGTGACGGTTTCTTACTTGCACATGACATCAGTGCGTATTCGTTAACGATTGTCGCACGTGAAGCACGTAAAATTATGAATGAAGCGGGTAGTATCGTGACATCATCATACATTGGCGGCGAATTTGCAGTACCGAACTACAATGTAATGGGTGTTGCAAAAGCAAGTCTTGAAGCATCTGTGAAATATTTAGCAGCAGACTTAGGTCAAGATAACATTCGTGTGAATTCGATTTCTGCAGGCCCCATCCGTACATTAAGTGCACGAGGCGTTGGAGGCTTCACAAGCATCTTAAAAGAAATTGAAGAACGCGCGCCTTTAAGACGTAATGTCGATCAAGAAGAAGTCGGGAAAACAGCTGCGTACTTATTAAGTGATTTTTCTTCTGGCGTAACAGGGGAAAATATTCATGTTGACGCAGGTTATCACGCGATTCGATAAAATATAATAAAAAAGACACCCACCTATTTGGAAAGGGTGTCTTTTTTTGATGCTTAGACTTGCAGACCTATTAATCCTAGTCACTACAAACATTCAAAAAATAACCATCTCTAACTTTTGGGAAGTGTGATGGTTATTTTTTAATAACTAAACTATTGCCACCGTCTTTTTAACGGTCTCACTGAGGGGATGGGACATAAAAATTTTTGATGCTATTGATGCAATATTTTTGTTAAACTTGCCTCCCTATGATTTGTGGCTTTAGATTGCCTTCATGGCTTCGCGTTCCTAGGGGCTGGCCCTTCAACTAACTAACGCTTGATTAAACTGTTACATTTGTTGAAGCGTTAGTGGATTTTCCGGACCAGCTGATCCCTCAGGAGTCTCAGCCTTCTGAGCAATCTTATATCAAATACACAGAACTGAAGGCAAGTTTATGAAATCAAGAAAACAATAGCATCAATTTTTATCCCATTCACGCTCATTTTCCGACCGTTTTAAAGTCATTAATGAATATGCAATCTATGTATGGCTTGAGGCTTAATTTTTTCAAGCCTTATCACTTGGTATACACAACAAAATATAGTAAAGGAGCTGAGGAATCTTAATGTCCCAGCTCCGTTTTATACTTACAAAATAGCACATACAGGGATTTTTGTCTAATGTATTTGTTCATATGTTTTTTTCGCCAAATAAGGGTGAGACCTAAGATAGACAAAACTTCAAATCTTATAATAATATAAAAATTTTGAATGATCCGTCGATGTTAAAGTTAATTTTATCACTATAAATAAAAAACATGCTCACCCCAAAGTTGAAGTCAGCATGTTTGTTTATCCATTAAAGCATTCCTTTATCATCGACGTCACTGTGGGCTTTATGCATAATTTGATGACGGTACTTGAACACATTACGTACGATAGTTTTAAGTACAGCATAAAGGGGTACTGCGACTAAAATCAGTGTAAAGCCACCTAAACTACCTGAAGCTAAAATCACAATGATAATCGTGAGTGGGTGAATGTTTAGTGATTTACCCATGACGTTAGGTGTAATGACGTTACCTTCTAGTTGTTGCGCAATCAAAGTAATGACACAGACCCAAATGAACGTGGTTGGACTTTGAATTAAGCCTAAAATACCGGCTGGTAAGAACGCCATCCAAGGACCTAAAAACGGAATCATATTCGCTACAATCGCAAACATGACTAAGAGCATTGTGTACTCTAACCCGATAATCGAATAACCAATATATAAAATAGCCCCAAGAATTAAACTCACTGTCACTTGACCTTGAATGTATGACATCAGCGTTTGGTTTAAATCTTTTAATAAGTTAACGATGAAAATTTTACGTTCGCCATTAAAAATATTTGCGACAGCTGGAATAAAACGTTCGTGGTCTTTTAACATGTAAATCAAGAAGAATGGTACTAAAATCAATAAGAACAATGTCGACACAATACTTGAAATAATGTTAAGCGAGTTAGACAACAGGTCTGAAGCCATCTGACTTAAATAAGACACGATGTCGTTAATTTTTTCTGTCACTTGATCAGGTAAGCGATCGCGTTGATCGAGTGCAAAATTAATTAAACGTTCAGTTTCACGTTGAATAAATGGAATTTGATGGATTAAATTCTCGATTTGCGTGGCAATAACCGGTCCAATCACACCAATAACTGCCGCCATCATTGCTGTTAATGCAAGTAAGATAATCGTAATACTTGCCCATCTCGGCAGATGACGCTTCTCGAGCATTTTTTGGAATGGCAAACAGATGTAAAATAAAAAACCACTCAGCAATAAAGGTAATATAATAGATTGAATGATAATAATGATTGGCATAAATATGTGGTTAACATCTAAAAATAATTTGATGATTAAAAATAAAAGTAGTAGGGCTACACCCGTTCGGAACCACACTTTATTTGTCATGCATTGTTTCCTCCTTCTATAAGAACACTGATTACAGTATATCCCAATCGGAATCACGTTAAAAGAAAAAATTTAATCCATATTCGAATCATTTTCATTTTCGCGTGGTGTATTGTCATTAAAAAAGAGTTGCGCGGAATTTTTTAACTGTGTATACTTATATCAGATTTATCAGAAAATTTTTGAAAATGGACATATAGGAAGAAGGGGGAATGCTTATGTTAGAAACGATTGTGGGATGGCTCAACGATATTGTTTGGAGTAAGCCATTAGTGTATGGTCTTTTACTAACGGGAGTCGCATTTAGTTTAATGAGTCGATTTTTACAGGTCCGTCACTTTAAAGAAATGATTCGTCTCATGTTTCAAGGCGAAAAGTCACCAACTGGGATTTCTAGTTTTCAGGCTATTGCGCTATCATTAGCAGGTCGTGTAGGTACAGGGAATATCGTTGGGGTGTCTACTGCGATTTTCATCGGGGGTCCTGGTGCAGTTTTTTGGATGTGGGCTACTGCATTTTTAGGCGCAGGGACAGCATTTATCGAGTCAGCATTAGGTCAAATTTATAAGCAAGAAGAAGACGGTGAATACCGTGGTGGTCCAGCGTACTATATTGAAAAAGGGATTAAAGGTAAATTTGGGAAAGTTTACGGTTTAGTCTTCGCGATTGTGACGATTATTTCAGTGGGTCTATTGTTGCCAGGTGTTCAGTCGAATGCGATTGCAAGTTCAATGCATAATGCGTTCGGTATTCCTGCGTGGGTGATAGCAGTCGTGCTTGTAGTCGTTTTAGCGCTCATTATTTTTGGTGGCGTAAAATGGATTGCGAAAGTAGCGACGGCAGTTGTTCCGTTTATGGCGATTATTTATATTTTAATGGCGATTGTCATTATCGTACTTAATATTCAAGAAGTGCCAGCATTATTTGCGCTTATCTTCAAATCAGCGTTTGGTATGGAAGCGGCATTCGGTGGTATTATCGGTGCAATGATTGAGATTGGTGTAAAACGTGGTCTATATTCAAACGAAGCAGGTCAAGGTACAGGCCCTCACGCAGCGGCAGCAGCAGAAGTGTCACATCCTGCGAAACAAGGTCTCGTTCAAGCGTTTTCAGTTTACGTGGATACATTATTCGTTTGTACAGCAACAGCACTCATTATTTTAATTTCTGGTACATACAATACGACAGATGGTACTGTTGGTGCGAATGGTATGCCTGGTTTATTGAAAAATGGAGAAATTTTTGTCCAAAACGCAGATGGCACGAAAGATTATTCAGGCACAGCGATGTACGCACAAGCAGGGATTGATAAGGCATTACAAGGTTCAAGCTACCATTTTGATCCAGCTTTCTCAGGATTTGGTTCATACTTTATTGCGATTGCGTTATTCTTCTTTGCTTTTACAACAATTTTAGCGTACTACTATATTGCAGAAACAAATGTGAGTTTCTTAACGAACCGAATTGCTAAAAATCAAACACACTTATGGCGTAATGTGACACGTCTCGTCTTAATCGCAGCGACTGCATACGGTGCGGTAAAAACGGCGGATATCGCATGGGCTATGGGGGATTTAGGTGTAGGGTTGATGGCGTGGTTAAACATCATCGCAATTTGGATTTTACACAAACCTGCCATGCATGCATTAAAAGACTTTGAACGTCAGAAGAAAGAAAAAGGGACAGGTAAAACCGCGATTTACCGTCCAGATCCTAAAGAGATTCCAACTGCTACGTTCTGGTTAGAAGATTATCCAAAACGTTTGAAAGAAGAAGATATTCAACCGTAACGTCACAAATTAGACAAAAAAGCGTCAAATCAAGCTTTATAGATGAACACAACACGCGTCTCCTGATACAATGAGATTAATTCGTATGAGGAGGCGCTTTTTATGACTACATTTAATCCAGGTGAAGTAACGGTCACACATCTACAAAGCGACTACTTAGAGCGAGAAATTACATTATCAGTCTATTTGCCGAAAGATTATTCTGATTTATATAAATCGAAAGTAATTTTTTGTTTTGATGGTCGTGACTTTCTAAGTTATGGTCAACTTCATCGTGTATATGAAAAATTAAGAAAAAATGGGGAAGTCGAACGGGCCATCATCGTCGGACTGCATTATCAAGATGTGAAGATGCGTCGAATGGAGTTCCATCCAGAAGGGGAAAAGGCTGCACAAACGGTTCAAGCGGTTGCCAATGAAATCTTTCCTTGGATTGATCGAAATTTTGCGACATATAAGGTCGGTCACGCAAGAATTTTACTAGGTGATAGTTTGGCCGGGAGTATTGCACTGTTAACTGCACTATCTTATCCACGTGTCATGAGTCAAGTCGGCTTATTAAGTCCACATTATGATGACATTGTGAAAATGATATTCGAACGTTGTCAGTTTAAATCTGAATTAAACATTTGGCATGCAGTAGGTGAAGAAGAGATTGATTTCAAATTGCCGACAAGTGGTGAACGTGCCGATTTCTTAACACCCAATCGTACATTGAAAGATTTATTTGAATCGAAACAAATGACCTTTTACTACGAAGAATTACAGGGTGGACACAATTGGAAAACTTGGCAGAAAGCATTGCCAAAAATGTTAACATACTTTTTAGGTAACTCGTTATAAGAAAATTTGCTATAATAAAAGTAAGCGAATACAAAGGAGGAATTCAAATGATTTTAGGATTAGCGTTAATTCCGTCAAAAGATTTCCAAAGCGAGGTCAACGCTTATCGTAAACGTTATGATAAGCACTACACAATGATTCAACCTCATATTACGATTAAAAGTAATTTTGAAATTGATGAAAAAGACCTTGATCAAGTTAAAGCTGAAATAGAAAAGCGTTTAGAAGGGGCACAACAAGCAGAGGTTTACGTATCAAAAGCATCAAACTTTGCACCTATTACAAACGTTATTTATTTTAAAGTTGAGAAAAATGCAGCATTAGAAGATTTATTCAACCGCTTTGATGGCGAAGATTTTTACGGTAAATCAGAACACGCATTTGTACCACACTTTACGATTGCACAAGGTTTAACAAGCCAAGAGTTTGAAGATATTTATGGTCAAGTGCATTTAGCAGGCATTGATCATAAGGAAACGATTGATACATTATCATTAATGCGTTTTAAAGAAGATGTAAAAGAATGGGAAGAAATCGCTACTTTTTCATTATAAGACGCTGTGATGAGGCTTAAGTGATTGAACATCATGCCTCATGATTTCAAATTTATGTCTCATTTATGACATGACTGCACGATGACCAAAGTTTTTTAACGAATCAATGTGTTATGTTAATTAAGCTCAGTCATTTTTAAGGTGCGTGTGATGTACAAAATTATTCAGCCACCTGTTGCCTTCTGTCAAACTATAAGGTACAATAAAGGTAACAAAAACATCTGCATTTATGCACCAATCCCCTTACTAATGGCAGTAGTAAGGGGATTTTTATTGGTGTGAAAAATCGTCAAATGTATCACGGCTAACGGATTATATACTATAATAAATGATAAGTGCGTTAAATGGAGGAAGGACAATGTCAATTACAGAAAAACAGCGTCAACAACAAGCTGAATTACATAAAAAATTGTGGTCTATTGCGAATGATTTAAGAGGGAACATGGATGCGAGCGAGTTCCGTAATTATATTTTAGGTTTGATTTTTTATCGCTTCTTGTCCGAAAAAGCAGAGGCAGAAGTGGCGGATGCATTATCAGGCGAAGATCAAACATATGAAGAAGCTTGGGCAGACCCTGAATACCAAGAAGATTTGAAAGCGGAATTGTTAGACACAGTGGGCTACTACATCGAGCCACAAGATTTATTTAGCACCATGGTGAAAGAAATTGAAAACCAACGCTTCGATATCGAACATTTAGCACAAGCGATTCGTAAAGTTGAAACGTCGACACTCGGTCAAGACAGTGAAGAAGACTTTATCGGATTGTTCAGTGATATGGATTTAAGTTCAACACGTCTCGGTAATACAGTGAAAGATCGTACAGCGTTATTAAGTAAAGTGATGGTGAACTTAGCGGACTTGCCATTTGTTCATAGCGATATGGAAATTGACATGTTAGGGGATGCGTACGAATTTTTAATCGGACGTTTTGCGGCAAATGCAGGTAAAAAAGCGGGCGAATTCTATACCCCGCAACAAGTGTCGAAAATTTTAGCGCAAATCGTCACATTAGGAAAAGATAAATTGAGAAATGTATACGACCCAACATGTGGCTCTGGTTCATTATTGTTGCGTGTTGGTAAAGAAACGAAAGTGTACCGTTACTATGGGCAAGAACGTAACAATACGACGTACAACTTAGCACGCATGAACATGTTGTTACACAATGTGCGTTATGAAAACTTCGACATTCAAAACGATGATACGTTGGAAAATCCAGCCTTTTTAGGTGAGAAATTCGACGCCGTGGTTGCCAATCCACCGTACAGTGCGAAATGGTCCGCAGACAGTAAATTCAATGATGACGATCGTTTCAGTGGTTACGGCAAACTCGCACCGAAATCGAAAGCCGACTTTGCTTTTATTCAACATATGGTCCATTATTTAGATGATGAAGGCACAATGGCAGTCGTATTACCACATGGCGTCCTATTCCGTGGTGCCGCAGAAGGTGTTATTCGAAAATATCTCATTAAAGAGAAAAACACTTTAGATGCGGTCATCGGCTTACCGGCGAACATTTTTTACGGCACAAGCATTCCGACATGTATTTTAGTCTTCAAAAAATGTCGTAAAGCCGACCAAGACGTGTTATTTATTGATGCTTCCAACGCATTCGAAAAAGGTAAAAATCAAAACCACCTGACAGACGAACACGTTGAAAAAATCATGAACACATACAAAAACAGAGACACCATTGATAAATACAGTTATGCCGCAACATTACAAGAAATAGAAGAGAATGATTACAATCTCAACATTCCGAGATACGTTGACACGTTTGAAGAGGAAGCACCGATAGACCTCGACCAAGTCCAACAAGACCTCGCCGGCATCGACAACGACATCGCCCAAGTTGAAGAAGAAATCAACAACTATTTGAAAGAACTGGGAGTGGTGCAGCATGACTGATTTAAAGAGAAATGTCCCAGAGTTACGATTTCCTGAGTTTGAAAGTGAGTGGGAAGAGAAGAAGTTGGGAGAATTATGTACTTTTAGTAATGGAATTAATGCTAAAAAAGAACAATATGGTCATGGACGTAAATTTATAAATGTGTTAGATATTCTAAATAAAAATTATATAACTTATAATGAAATAATTGGGAAAGTAGCTGTATCTAAAGAAGTTGAACACCGGAACAAGGTGGAATATGGTGATCTATTATTTTTAAGGAGCTCAGAAACAAGAGAAGAGGTAGGAACAAGTAATGTCTATTTAGATAATACGTTTGCTCTCTATGGTGGATTTGTTATTAGAGGAAAAAAAGTAGCTAACTATGACCCAATGTTTATTAAAAATCTGCTAAATACTTCTAAAATCAGAAATATGATTAGTGCCTCTTCTGGTGGAAGTACTAGATATAACGTAAACCAAGAAATATTAAAAAAATTGAAGTTAAAATTTACTGGAATAAATGAACAACAAAAAATTGGCGAGTTCTTCAGTAAACTTGACCGTCAAATTGAGTTAGAGGAAGAAAAATTAGCTTTGTTGGTAGAACAGAAAAAAGGCTATATGCAAAAGATTTTCTCACAAGAACTTCGGTTTAAAGATGACAATGGAGAAGAGTATCCGGAGTGGGAGGAGCATAAGTTAGGGGAAGTATACAAAGTGACAATGGGGCAAAGTCCCAAAAGTATTAATTATACAGATGATCATAGCTATCCTGTTTTAGTACAAGGAAATGCAGATTTATATAAAGGTAATATTTATCCTAGAATATATACGAAAGAAACTACAAAATTAGTGAAAGACGGAGATATATTGCTAACTGTAAGAGCGCCAGTAGGAGAAGTAGGGATAGCTCAATTTGAAGCATGTATAGGCCGGGGTGTCTGCTCAATAGAAGGAGATAAGTTTATTTATTACCATCTAGAATATTTTAACCTTCAAAGTAAATGGCAAAAGTTATCTCAGGGTAGTACATTTGAATCTATTTCAGGAAGCGAAGTTAGAAATGTTGAAGTATCTATACCAAGTGCAAGTGAGAGAGAAAAGATAAGTCGTTATTTCACCAAAATCGATCAGTTAATTAAACGACATAGTCAAAAAATTGACTTACTTAAACAGCGTAAGAAAGGCTTCTTACAAAAGATGTTCGTATAAATATAAAATGTAATTAACAATAGATATCAAGCGAATGAAAAACCTCAAATGGAGATTACAAATGAAAAATTAAACCTTAAAAAACTTTATTCTATTATTATCTCTAATACTAACTATTACTTCTGTAACTGGACTGATTGAAACTGGAAATATTAATGCAAGTGAAACATCTATTAACTCAATATTCATCCATTCCATATATCCTTAGAATGATATTTCTATTCGTCGGTGCGAGTGTTTGCGTCCGACTTCTTTCAGATTCCACTTCGCAGTGGACACCCTTGTCTTTCGCTAACAGTTCCTCCTACCAAGTCTGTAACGGCCTTTCACCGTCAAGGTGTTACCCATGTCAGGCGCACCTAAAAGCCCTCCAAAGTTCACATATGGCCATGTGCCTTTGAAGGACAATTTATAGTTTTTATAGACGATGCACTATTCTTGCTTAAATAAACTCGTAATTTCAACTGTTAACTTCTTTTTTCATCATGAATAGTATTCGTGACATATCTTTAGTTTAAAATAGCAATAATTGTAAACTTGACTACATCAGATTACAACAAAAGCACTCTGTTTTATATGCGATTTTTAAATATTTAAAAAACACAATTTTTTGTATTGACAAAGAGTATTGTGTATGGGTATACTTTAATTGTACTTTTTTATTATAACTTTTTGAGAGCAGGTATTGCTATGGATGCTTTATTGAAATTGTTTGGTTTAAATGAGGTAAATTTGGGAATTGTTAAATACACTTACAAAGGTAAAAAACACCAATGGTAATAATAAAAGGTCGTCTCTTATGAGTCGGCCTTTATTACTGTAAAGTGAGGATACTATGTACATATTAAAAGATAATAATTATTCAAAAATAGAAGTTGTTCTTTTGTGTTTATCACTTACTATACTATCTTCTTTTGTTCTTAACTTAGGAAGTTTATTTGTCATATTATCACCTCATACTAAAATCAATAATTTGTATATTATTATTTTAGGAATAACTATGGTGGTAGGTTTTATCTTTATTCCTACAGTTATTTTGAAAAGATTAATCGGCTTTAATACTAGCCCAATAAGATTAATTAATATATACAAATTCCTTATGTATATAATTCTAATTTTTGTTGTTTCTTTGTTTTACTCTGTAAAGATGGAAGAAATAATACATCCTTTTGTGGTAGCCACATGTGAAGAATATTTATTTAGGGGCCTTTTTTTTAGCTTACTACTAACTAAATTTTCTAAGTTCAAATCTATTATAATAGGATCTTTAATTTTTTCTTTACTATTACATTTAAATGGTAATTTTATCGAAAATCTATTGATAAAATTACCTACTAGTGTAATTTTATATATTATAAGAGAGAAAATAGGTTTGCAAGAATCCATAGTCGTGCACTGGTTATACAATCTAATTATAACAAAAATTTCAATGTAGGAGATTTTTATCGTGAATAAAAAATATTTTTATCTTTTCTTAATCAACGCTTTAATATTCTTTATAGGTATATTAATAAATACTAAGATGTCACTGTTTATTTTTATTTTGATTTCATATATTTTCCCTGTAATTAGCAATAATATAATCAATTTTGTCTTTAAAAGTACTAGAAGTTTAAAGTCCAATTTACTGATATCATTGATTTCGACAATTTGCTATTTTGTTTTCAGTGTTTATTTTATTTCACGCCCTGACTTCGAAAGTTTCATTAACAGTAATCAACAAAGGACAGGAGACATATCTATTGAAATAAATCCTGGCTTAGCAAATATTGAACAATTAATATTTGTGTTTTTATTAAACTTTATATCTCTATTTTTAGTCAGTTTGTTTTTTAGAAAGGAGCGTTCCGATGTTAGAAATCAAAAAATTAAGTAAAAAATTCAAAAAAAATCATAAATATTCGTTAGAAAACGTTAATTTTACAATCAAAAAGGGGGAAATAGTTGGTTTAATAGGTAAAAATGGTGCTGGAAAAACAACATTAATGAAACTTATAGCTAAAGCAATAAAACCTACTAGTGGCGAGATTTTTTTCAATAAAAAAAATATATTAAATTCACCTAATTCTTTGAAAGATATTGGATTTATGATTGAAAGCTCACTATTTAATCACTTAAATGCATTAGATCATTTAAAATATTTCATTAACTTAAATGGAAAACCAGATCATTATAAAAATATAAAACCCATCCTAGAATTGGTTGATTTGTGGGAAAGACGTTATGAGAACCCTAAAAATTTTTCTTTTGGGATGAAACAAAGACTTTCCTTAGCACTTTGTTTAGTGACAAATCCGAAAATCCTAATATTAGATGAACCTTTTGTAGGATTAGACCCTAATGGAGTTGATAAATTAATTATGACTCTAAAAAAATGGGTTCTAAATCAAGATACCGCTATTATAATTTCAAGCCACCAACTAAGTGAATTAGAAGAAATCTGTAATCGTTTCATTTTTATAGAAAACGGAAAACTAAAAGATGACTTTACAGCTGATGATTACAATGCTACTATCATAAAGCTTGATAGACCTTTTAATTTCTCAGAAGAATATCAAAAAAAATATAACGATAGAATTTCATTAACAAGAAATAATTCTATTATAGAAATATATGATAAAGATAATATTTTTAATGAATTGCTTTCTGATTTATTAAAAGAATATAAAATATTAAGTATAACAGACAAAAACAACTTTATACATAATAAATTTAAAGAAGAGGATGAATAATATGGTGAAATTCAAACCTATATTTTTTAATTTACTCAAAATGAGAAGCTCTTGGCTATATTTACTATTTGGCTTATTCCCGTTAATTCTTTTTATAGTATCTTTTTTCAATACTAACTTTATGCAACTAAGTGGCGAAAAAGGGTCTCTTAGCTTTATGGAGTTTTTTTCTTCTGTGTTCGTTATTCAAAATAATGCTGTTATTCCCTTGGTTGTACTAACATATATTATAGGACTGAATTTCCACACTGAAAAAGAAACAGGACAACTCTACTTTTATAAAGACCTTCAAAGGACGAAACTTTTTAACAGTAAGTTGCTTTCATTACTTTTTCTATACATATTATTTATAATAGTTCTAATAATTAGTTCTTTGATATTATATTATTTTCATATTAATAATACATCATTGTCTTCTCATAAGTTATTCCCTGATAGTAAGAGTGACTTAGAATTTGTTATTATTGAATTTTTAGGTACATTTTTTATCCAAATATTATGTATTTTATTAGCAATACTACTTTCGATCAGTTTACCTAATGGTTACACTATTTTAGGGGTGTTATTTTTCTTTATTATAAGTTCAATTGCACCGTTTTTAAGTACTCTAAAATTTATTTTCCCAAATGGATACCAAGAAAAACTTACAAATTCTAACTTCGACAATATCTTAACATTAATATTTTTTATATTCTTTATCTATGCATTAATTTTCTATATAATTAGTATATTCAAATTTAAAAATCTTGAGTACTAGTGATGCTAGACTAAGAAACGGACGGGGCTGGGACATAGACCTTCAGTTCCTTTATCGAGTAGGAGAATAGCCATTAATTGACTATTCGTCCTCTCATACCACCGAGCATACCGTTCCGTACTCGGCGATTCAATATCTTGCGTAATCCGACTCTGCAAGCTGGGTTAAAGGTATCAGCCCCACTTGTAGAGTTGCTTTTTTGTAAGTGCACGATGAACCTCATGCGTGTTCGATAATCGCCAGCATTTCTTACGTGACTGTGCGATTCTCATCGCACTAATATGGTCAAGACCATATTGGCGTAACATCTTATATTTAGTTTTTACTCTTTTCCACCGTTTAAGAATGAGTTGTCTAAGTCGACGGTTTAACCAAGATTGCGTGGTTTCAATAAATCCTCTGATAAAACCTCTACCAAAATAATTTATCTAACCTCGCGTCACTTGATTAATTTCAGTGATAATCTCTTTAAAGGTACCGGGTCTATTTCGTTTCGTTATTTTCCTTAAGATGCGTATTAAATTTCTTTTTGCTTCCGTAGTCGGTCTGAAACGATAAACCCATTGACCTTGGTTATTAGACAATTCAAGAACTTTAAACGTGTGACTGCTCCGACTCTACTTTTCTCTTCATTGACAACCAACTTCAGTTGTTTTTCAATGAATTTCGTTACACTCGTCATGACGCGTTCACCTGCACGTTTTGTGCGTACAAAGATGACAAAGTCATCTGCATATCGTACAAAACGGTGTCCACACTTTTCGAGTTCTTTATCCAGTTCATGTAGATAAATATTACATAGTAAGGGAGAGATAACGCCCCCTTGTGGTGCACCTATCTTTCTTTCTGCGACTTCGCCAGATAGGTCAATGGCAGCCACTTGTAAGCTTCTACGGATAAATGTGGAAATTGACTTGTCTTGAACATGGCGTTCGAACAGATACATGAGCTTATCATGGTTCAACATGTCAAAGCACTGTTTCAAATCACAATCTACGGCTATTTTATAACCTTCTTCGTAGTAAGTGGCACATTGCTTAAGTGCTGTGCCTGTGCTACGATTAGGTCTGAAGCCATGGCTGTGATTTGAAAATGTTCGGTCGATGCCAGGTTCAATCACTTGTCTAATCGCTTGTTGTATTACTCTGTCTCTAGCGACAGGAATACCAAGCACACGCATTTTCCCATTTGGTTTGGGGATTTGAACTTTTCGAACTGCTTGAGGTTGATATGAACCATCAAGCAGTTTTTTCGTTATCTGCGAAAAGTACTGCTCAAAGTGAGCATGGAGTTCGCTGACTTTCATGCCGTCAATTCCAGGAACACCTTTGTTTTTCTTAACCTTCTTGATAGCTTTTTCTATGTTGTCAGGTCTTACAACAAGATCCATCAATGATGGAGACTTACGATACATTTCTTTCATTTCATCTAAGATTTACTGTACACACTTATGTATCCTTTTTCATTCCACTACTTATTTTTCCATAAGTTGCCGGTTAAGACCGTATTCTGTACGTCGTAAACCTATAACCTTCAATCTTTACTTTGTACTGAATATTGTTTAGTCCTTCGGTACATTTTCCCTACTATAACTTCTGCTGACTTCTCATCATTCGTTGTTACTACGGTAGAGAATACCACTGATGAGACCTCCCCGGGTAAGGTGTAATCCCTTACCACTAACGTCACCGCATCATTTACTATATAGAACTCGGGTAGTATCGGGCTTCATCTTGTTTGGTAGATTCATCCATTCTATATAGCATTAGTATGATGTTTATATTCGTCGGTGCGAGTGTTTGCGCCCGGACTTCCCTCAGATTCCACTTCGCGGTGGACACCCTTGTCTTTCGCTAACAGTTCCTACTACCAAGTCTGTAACAGACTTTCACCGTCTAAGTGTTACCCACGTCGGGCGCACAAAATTTAAACATGCTATTAAGTTAGCACGTTTCCCTAATATTAAACATTTAAGTGACTTTGATTTCACGTTTCAACCAAGTATTAATAAACAAGAAGTACTCACATTAAAATCCAAGCATTTTCTAGAGAAGAGTATCAATATATGTTTCTTAGGTAATAGTGGTGTCGGTAAGACCCATCTGGCAATATCGCTAGGTGTAGAAGTTTGTAAACAAAATATCAAAACGAGATTCTATACTTTAAATAATTAATTTAAATATTAAATAATAAATAGAGAAAATGAATAATAAATAAAACTTTAAAACAATTAAACAGAATCGAACTCCTTATCATTAATGAGATAGGCTATACCCCCATCTTCAAAGAACAGGCAGATCTCCTCTATGATTTAATGTCACTAAGATATGAAATAAGATCCATAATCATAACGACGAATATCCCCTTTTCTAGTTGAGGATTCATTTAGTAATAAGATAACGTCAGCAGCCATTATTAATAGACTGATTCATCCTTCAAAAATATTTAAAATTACAGGTGATTCATACCGACTTAAAGATTATAAAAGCGAAAAAAGTTTAAACATACGTCATTTTTAAACCGCGATTGACATCAGTTTCTATTGGAATTGTAAGGTGAGACATGTTACAATTCTTATGACTCCATAATATCTCCTTTTCTATTATTTTTGTGGTTATCAATAATGATACGGTAAGTGCTTTTTTATAATACCTAAAAAAGCCCTGATTAAATGTCTTTGACATCTAATCAGGGCTTTTAGCGAAGAGGGCAGGAATTATGACTCAGTCCCATTACGGGCTAGACTAGCAAGCGAAGCACGGTAAAATTCTCTTTTTTTGGATTCTTGACATAGATCCATAGTTTATATTAATATATGTCATAACTTATTTATTATTTATAATAATTTTTTTATAGTTTTTATTGATGATTTATGAATTTTAAAGTGCATTACCTTTATTTACTTTTTTAGAAAGCGTGATGAGTTTGAGAAGCACTTTTAAAACCTTGATAACTTGTTTAATTGCTCTAATTGTAATGACTTTAATAAATGCTCTTTCACCTCTCATCGGTTTATTTAATTTTATAGGTATGGGTGATGTAGGATATGTGGCTTTTCATGTATTAATTTTAGTATTAACTTCCATAATTTTTATTTTATGGATTAAAAAAGGATTCAAAGCTGATTTGAATGATTATCGAATCACAGCACCTTATCTTAAAGTAGAGTGGTTTCTGATAAGTCTTGTAGGTATAGGACTTATGTATTTACTATTTAATATACTAACAAACGGCAAATGGGAATTTAATAATGGAAACTTATTTTTGTTAACAATAGTTATTCTTATAACTTCTTTAACTACGGCTATTTCAGAAGAACTTTTTTTTAGAGGATTTTTAATGGGTTATATCGAAAAGAAAACTAATATTAATTTCAGTTTGATTATAACATCATTTTTATTCGGTGCTGTTCACCTTATGAATGGGGTTGATAATCTTAAAACTTTATTTTTAGTTATCACTGGAATTTTTATTGCTGGGATTTTTTATGGATTGATTTCTATATATTATCGTACAATATGGGCATCAATTACAGTTCATTTCCTCTTTGATTCAACACAGTTATTCGATATTACAACCGAAAGACATAGTCAAAGTTTAATAGAGTATGTCTACCATAGTCCGTATATAACTATTACTGGTGGGGAATATGGCTCTACTGTATCTATCATTACAATGTTTTCTTTTTTAATTATGATTTCAATTATAATATTTAAAAAACGTAGAGAAAGCAATTCTTCATAAATTTCTTCACAGTTTTTTGCTACAGTGAGGTGTAAATGGCGGTTATAAAATGTAGAAAAATGGCGGAATGAAAATGCTGTTTTTCTACATTTTTTATTGTCTAAATTATAAATCACCTCTTAACTCGATTTTTGATCGGAGGTTGTTAGATTGAGATAGTATTCTGTACGTCGTAAACCTATAACCTTCAATCTTTACTTTGTACTGGAAATATTAATGCAAGTGAAACATCTAACAACGAAATCACACAAGAAGATTTACATAAAAGTAATTTACAAAATCCCAATGAAGTAGAAATTATTGATAAAACAAATAACGATACAGATCCAGTAATTGCATTATCTAAAGAAGATATTGATTTAAAAGCAAATATTCAATATGATTTGGATACTGATACAGTGGGCGTTAAGGGTAATTATATTGACGAAAATAGTAATCAATAAATAAGCAGTATAATATTTTAATAGATCAACTTGAAAATGAAGAATATGAAGCTACATTTATCGATAAAGATACTGGGGAAGTAACAAAATACAACTCAATTGAAGCTAAATCATCTGTATGGCCATTAATCATATTAGCAGCTGTAGCTAGATATGGTCTGAAATAGGCTTTAAAAAAATATGGAAAGAAAGCAACTCAAAACGCTATTAAAACTAAAGCCTAGTAAAGTTTTACCTCCAATAGCAAATTTAGGTGCAAATAAAAGAAAACACATTCTTGCTAGTAAACATAATTGGAGCAAAGTAACTAAAAACAGTTGGAGTGATGTTTCTAAAGTAATGTCACATGTTATGAGGCATGGAAATCAAAGCAGATATAAGAAAAAAGCATATCAAAAACACTTACCATGAGTGGTAGGACTGTAGTTGTAACCTATGCACGTAAAACGGTAATATATGTACCGAATGGGTGGGTCAAATAAATGAAGAGTACTAACATTATATTAAATTTATTGCCAACTGAATTACAAAAAATGTTAGAAAACAAAGATATAGAGAATGTTTTAACATACTTTATGTCAAACGATATTTCAGACGAAAAATTAGCATTTTATTTATCAAACCTTGCTAATCAAATTAACACGATTGAATATCATGAAATGGTCGCAAGCATCTATCATTTTCACTTTAATTATGTGGATAGTGCTTATGATTTAGCTTATTATCACTATTGGCAATCACTAGAAATCTCACAATTTAAAGATCAAAATCTGTTAAATGAATTTTTAGAAATTCTAGATGAACCAGATTTTGATATGATTACCAAAGAGAATATTAAAATGGTTGCAAATAAAGTACTTGAAAAAGATCCTAAAAATGATATAGCAATGAAATATGTTAAATCATAATTAAATCAAACATACTAAGATTAGTAGTGGAGTAACCTACGAGCAACAACTTATCATCAAAAAAATCCCGCTACGTTTGCCCAGCTGAGCGAATGTAACGGGATTTTATTTTCATTTTTATAATTTTTGTAAAATGCCTAAGCTTGAGAAAAGAATCGCTACGATAATCACGATGAAGATCGCACGTGTTGAGTTCATATTTTTACGACCTAATAACCAATATACAGCGAATACTACTGCTAATGGCACAAGACGTGGTAAAATCATGTCAGCATTTTTACTGAAATTGATTGTCACGTCGCCAAGTGTTGGTGCAAATGCAAATTTCACACGAATCATTGTCGCAACAAGCGCACCAACCATGAAAACACCCATTAATGTTGCTGCGTTTGTCAATGATTCTAAACGGTGTTGCATTGTTGTAACGAGTGAAATCCCTTCTTTATAAGCGAATGGTAATTGTTTCCATCTGAAGCCGATAATGAATAAGACTGCGAAGAACCAAAGTAAAATACCAAATGGGTTACCGTCTGCGGCCATGTTAGCTGCGATGGCACCGAAGATCGTTGGAATTAATGAACCGAAAATGGCATCCCCAACTGCCGCGAATGGTCCCATCAAACCAACTTTAATCCCTTTCACAGATTCTTTTGCTTTAAGTCCTTCATTTTCTTCCATTGCGATATCGATACCTGTCACAATCGTATTAAAGTAGTTACTTGTATTGAAGAATTGCGCATGTGTACGCATCATTTCTTTTAATTCAGGTGAGTTATCGCCATACATTTTGCGCAATTGCGGTAAAATTGTAAATAAGTACCCAGAGCCTTGCATACGTTCGTAGTTCCAGCCCCATTGGAAGAAGAATAAACTCCGCAAGTTGATTTGACGAAAGTCTTTCTTCGTGAGTTTATACGGCTCTTTAGGGGGTCTTCCTGTTAATGTTGGATCTTCAAACGGATTGTTTAATGCTAAAGGTTCTTTTGAATTTTTTGTTTTAGAGTTCGTCATCTTCTATTTCCCCCTCATCATCTACATTTGACTGTTGACGTTGTTGACCCGCATATCTTGGTGCTGTTTGCGTGCTACGTTGGTAAGCCATTGCTGCTAAACTGAAACCGATTAAAGCAACTGCAAGCATTGGAAGTGGACCCATTGCAGCTGTAAAGTTTTTGTCTAACCCAGCAACTGAAGTCCCTAATGTTGTTAAACCACCAAAAATCGTAACGAATAATGCAGTAATGACGAAACCAAGAATAAAGTATGGGTAATGACGTTTTAATGGTAAGTATTTTAATAAGATTGCGAAACCAACAGCTGGTAAAAGAGCACCTGCCAATGTTAAGCCATCACCTAACCATTTTAAGTCTGTGTTCAAGTAATTCACGACCGGTTTAACGATATTGCTACCGAAAGTTAAAGCTAAGAATACAGGAACCGCACGTGATAACGACCAAGGAATGGCACCATATAAGTAGTTACGCTCAATGCCTCTGTAGTCCATTTTTTCAATTTTGCTATCAATACGATGCGCAAAGAATGTGTTTGTGAAACGTGCTAAGATGTCTGTTTGAATCATTAAGCTCGCTACTGGTACACCTAATGTTGCTAGGGCTTGTTCTGGGTTCATCCCAATCGCTACCGAAAAGGCAACAGATAAAACAGTCCCTGAGTTGGCGTCGATATGAGACGCACCACCGAATGTCCCTACACCGAGGATGGTTAATTGCATACCGCCCCCGATGATAAGGCCTGTAGTGACATCACCCATAACGAGACCACTGATAAGGCCGGCCATAACAGGTTGTGCTAAAAATCCAAATGATAAGTTATCTAGGATTTGGACACCTGCATAAATTGTTAAAAGTAAAATTTGCCACCATAGAATATCCATAATTTTCAACTCCCTTTATGTTAACGCTTACATAATTTATTTAAACTAAAGCTATATGCGCATCACATATAGCTTTAGAATAAAGCAGTGTCATATTGATTTGATTATTGACGCTGACGCTGTGCAGATTTGTTTCGTGCTTGTAAATGATTGAGTGTAGGTTTTGTTTCAGATAAAATCTGAAGTTCACCATCTTTCACAAAACCTTCTTCTCTCCCTGTCAATGCTTTAATCAATTGTTGCTTCAATTCATTTTTAATCGCTTGATGTTCAGCTTCATGAATTAAGTTATGCTTTTCATGTGGATCATTTTGATAATGAAACAATTGTTCGATGCCTCTTACCGGATACCATGTATATTTCCACGTATCATTCATGATAAATTGGTTCGAATCTTTACCGAAACTGTGTTCACCATGTAGATAGTCGCGTGTCACAAAAGTATCGTCGTAAAGGGCAGGTTTTAAGCTCACACCATCAATGTTTGTTGGAATGTCGATATTGGCCAAATCTAATAAAGTTGGATAAATATCTCTTAATTCAGCAATTTGATGTAAATCGTGATGCTTCCCTTTTAATAAGTTGCCTTTATCATAAATCATCATCGGAATATGGATACTTCCTTGATACGGATACGCTTTTCTGAATAAATTGTGTTCACCTAATTGATCGCCATGGTCAGATACAAATAAAATAATGGTATTTTTGGCGATACGTTGTTCATTCAGCGCGATCAGGAAGCGACCGATTTGGTGATCGATATGTGTGATATTGCCATAATAGCCTGCACGCATCCGATCGAGTTCGTCTTTATGATAATGTCCTTTTTTAGCTGTAATACTAAAAGGTAACGGTTCCTCTATATCTTTCCAATCACCAATCTCAATCTCCGGAAATTCATCTATTTTATTCATATACATATCAAAATAGTATTGGGGCGGATTGAGCGGTGGGTGAGGGCGTGTAAATGAAAGGTTTAAGAAAAATGGTTTTTCGGGGTCTCTTCTTTGTAAAAAACGAATGCCTTCATGTACAACCCAATTTGTTGGATGATACTGTTCCTCATACATCCACGGACGTGCGACCCATGAATTCGGTTCGATACCATCGTCCATTAAATCTGCGCGATGGCCTAACTGTTCTTTCAACCACATTAAATAATCGTCAGCATATTCAAAATTTTGACCATACGGTGCGGTGTATTTACGTGCTTCGTGAAGATAACCATCATGCAACATCACATGATCAAAGCCAATACGTTTTCGTTCAGGTGTTACGTGCAACTTGCCCACTGCTTCTGTTTGATACCCTGCATTTCTAAAACTATCTGCCATAAATTGATCATAAGCCCAGTCCACATTGTCTTCATAACCGACACGACCATGATTCGCTTGTGTCAATCCTGTCATCAATGCTGCACGACTTGCGATACAACTTGGCACGGCAGTATACATTTGATTAAAATGATAACCTTGAGATGCCAACATATCCAAATGAGGTGTTGAAACGACAGGGTGGTGATGATGACCTAACGTGTCAAAGCGCAGTTGATCCACACAAATGAGGATGATATTCGGTTGTTGTTGTGTATCCATCCAATCTCTCCTTTCTCTATTTAATTTAAAAATAGCACTAATGGTACGTATTGACAATATGACCAATTTTAAAGGGAATCAATGAATTATGGGGGTGTTAATGTAAGCGTTTACTTAATTTTAAGGCATTTCAGCTTGTCATGAGTGGTTATGACCAGTTTTGAAAATTTTCGTCACTTTTACCAAAAATCTTGTTTATAGCTAAATGGAATACATGTTTTTATTTAAATGGCTATATGATTTGAATAAAGTGGAGGTTAAACGTACCTCAAATACTTCTAAGCCGTTTTGAAAAGAATGATATCGAGAATCTAAAGAAATACTTAACAAGAAACATTGAAGAATATGATGATATAATTAAAGAAATTAAGCAATATTTAGTGAGGTGAGCAATATGTATAAAGTAAAATACGCAAGTTTAAATTATTATCCTGATGTTTTATTGATTTCAAATATAGCTGTTGCAGTTGTCTTTCAGGTAGATGGAACTTCTTATCATAAGAATCACTTTAATATTATGCCAAAAATAAATAAACTTTTTACATTTGATGACGAACTTAATCCGAAATTCACTAAATTATTGTTAAATTCTATTAAAGAGAGCGTATTGAATTTTAAAGGAGAGTTATCTGACTTTACCTTCAATTATGTGAATAATTTCAAATTCACGAGTATCGAAGCTCAAACATTTAATGATTTAAAACAAGTCGAAAAGTTCATTGAAGATACGACGCGGTATATATTGCATACTTCAATGAATGAAGATAAAAAAATGACAGAAGATGAAAAGAAAGAATATATCACGACTTATCTTAAACAAAGATTTGCGAAAGTAAGAAAATCATATAGAGTCATTGGCAAAAATAAGAAAGATAACATAACATTTGATTTCATGGTTGTAGATGAAAGTGGGCAAAATATCGGATTTAAAATCATAAATAAATCAAATCAAGCCATGTACAGTATTCGTTCTTTTGCCATGCACGCCATGATTAATAAAGAAAATTTGACATTTATTTTAGATGAAGATATGAATGATGAAAAAGCGTTTGTTAAAGATTTAAAGCAGCCCAATATTATAGCGTTAGATAAAAATGAACTTATAACATTAAATTAATTTTTTACCGTACTTTTTTGGTACGGTTTTTTTATGTCCAATAGAAATAAGAAAAAATTGAAAAGCGAGGTTTAAGCATGTGATGACCGTAACCTCGCTTTTCAAATATATTTAATTATATTTTAATAAACCCGTCGTTGTTTGACGAAATATACGCCATAAAATAGAGCTAAGAAAAAGATAAGGAGTGCCGCGAAATAAAATGTAAAAATAGGGCTGCCCATAATTTGAGAGATTGGACCGCCGAATAATGGTCCAAGCATGGCACCAAAGCCCTGGATACTATTGATTACACCCCAAGTTTCTTCTTGTTCACTCGGATGGATAAATTGTGCCATAAATGTATTCCATGTCGGTAAAAGTAAACCGTACAGCAAGCCGATAAATAACGCGATAATCCAAACGATGACAATTTGCTGAATCAATGTTAATGCGAAAATTGATAAGCCATAAATGATAAAACCGGCAAAAATGACACTATACATAAAGCGTGTAGAATAGGCATCAATCATTTTTGATAAAAACAGCATTGAAATCGTACAACCAATACCGCCAATCACAATCGCTACCGTATATTCAACGGTACTGACACCGACGATATCCACAGCATATTGAGGCAGGACAGGAATGAGCGCACTGATCGCAATCCCTTGCAGTAAAATCCCAGGAAAGAGCACAAGGTGACGCTGTGACACACTCACAATTTGTCTAAGCTGTTGTTTCACATTTTTCGTATTATAATCTGTTAACTTCACTTTAACAAAATAATAAAGCACAAAAGCAATCGCTACACAAAGGGCCATCAAAAAGTTAAAATGTGTCGGATGTGCTTTGAAAATTAGGTTCATTCCAATCATACCGGCTAACATTCCTGCAAGCCATGCAAAATAAACGTAACCCATCTGAGTGCCACGTTTTCTTTCATCTACACTGGCGAGCATGATAACCCATATTGGACAGACAGCAACACCGAGCATGACAGCACTTAAAATAAGAATCATCGGCGAGGTCGGCATCCAAATAATTAAAAAGAGACTCACTAAAGCGAGAAAAAATCCTGAAGTGAGTACAACTTTAGCGCCAAAACGTTTCAACACAAAGCCAACGAAAAAGTTTGTTATTGAGTCAGCGATAAAATGTATGGAAATTGCAATTGAAGTAATACTAACGGCAATGGTCGTTGCTGTCGGTAATAAAGGTAAATAACTTAATACATACATTCCTCTTGCAAATTCCATCAGAAATAAAATGACTAATAGGATATAGAAATTCCGCATAGCCATCTTATTTGACGAGTAGTTTTGCATATAAAGGCACCTTTCCATATACAGTTTCGAATGTTGAAGCGTTGTAAAGTAAGTCTAACAAGTCTTGGCATAAACGTTTCGTCGCATGCGGTTGACGCGCTTCACTCATATTGTGTATCATTTGGTCGATTTCATTTGAGTGACGTGTTAAATGCGTTACAATATCAATCGCCTCTGTCGGTGTGTTCGCAATTTTCCCGAAGCCTTTTTGTTCAAAATAGAGCGCATTTTCTAATTCTTGACCTGGCGCAGGATTCAAGAAAATCATTGGTATTTTTCGGATTAACGCTTCTGAAATGGTAATGCCACCCGGTTTCGTAATCATTAAATGACTTGCCGCCATCCATTCATTCATATGGGTCGTATAACCTAAAATAAGCACGTTAGGATTGTCTTTAAACGCAGTAGACAATTGACGTTTCAGTTCTTTGCTGTGACCACATATCATGACGACTTGTGCATTCTGACTTTCATCAAGGATACGTTGAATCATTTCGTCAAATCCTTTAGACACACCAAACGCACCCGCCGACATTAAAATGGTTTGCGCTTCGGGATCAAGGTGATGTTGACGTAACCAAGCTGCGCGATCAATCGGCTCTTCAAATTGTTCAGAAATAGGGATACCCGTTACTTTAATACGATCACTTGGAATGCCCACTGCTTCAAATTCTTGCTTCAAATCTTGTGTGGCTAAATAATAGCGCTCAGAATTCGGTGTAATCCAGTTTTTGTGCATACGATAATCCGTCATGACCGTCGCAATTGGAATGTTCATATTAAACTGCTCAGTCAATACAGACATGACTGGTGTCGGGAAAGTTACCAAAATCAAATCTGGTTTTTCTTTTAATAGTAAGTTGAGTAATTTATTTAAACCGTAATATTTATAGAAGCACTTATCTAATTGATCAGGGCGACTATAATAAAATGCTTTATACATACGGCGGAAATACTTAAAACTATTGATGTACCACTTTTTAGTAATCGTTGTCATAATCGGATGTGCTTCGAGAAACAAATCACGTTGTATGACTGTCAGATTGTCAAGATTCATTTGATTCAACTGTTCAACAATACTGTTCGTCACTTGAATATGGCCATTGCCGAATGAACCGGTGATAATCAATATTTTTTTCTTTTCAGTGATCATGAAAGCCACCCTCCGAGATATTGAGACTTTAACTGGTTCTATGCTAGTGTACCGCAATTTGTACGTCTTGTGAAAAGTTAAAGGCATTTCTTACAAAACGAAAACAATGTTAAAATCATTTTGACTGTACACCTCGTTGTAAAAGATGAGAAAATGTGTATACGCTACCCATATTTTACGGTAAATTCATTATATTATCTTAATATACTCCATAGATAGGCACAATAGTGATTTACATATTTCAGTCTTGAGATGTAAGAAAGAATAAAATAATATTTAAATCAATATACCCTTATATTAAAATTTCAATCGTATTTGACTGATAAAAAGCAGTTGGGGTTGGGACATCAAAGTTTTTCCTATTCAACCTCATTATCCGACAGTTTTAAAATCATTAATAAATCATCGACCTATGAATAGATTGAGGCTAAAAATTTTCTGTCTCTCGTCTCCATTCCTAATAGGATTTCAAGCAAAAAAGTGTATAATAAATGAGTGTATATATAAAGGAGAGATGTCTGTGAATGCACAACAATTATTTGATCATATTTTAATTAAACAGGTCATAGGACGTTTAGATATTGAAGTGAATGATATTACGACAGATTCGCGTCAAGCAAAGGCTGGCAGTATCTTTGTTGCATCAAAAGGCTATACCGTCGATAGTCATCGTTTTGCGCAAGACGTCGTAGAACAAGGATGTCAGATTGTTGTTGTGAATCGTGCGCTTGAATTACAAGGTGACGTCACCCAAGTGGTCGTGCCAGATACGTTACGTGTCGCGAGTCATTTAGTGCATCATTTGTATGGATTTCCAAGCAAGCAACTGACGACGATTGGTGTCACGGGGACAAATGGTAAGACATCGATTGCGACGATGATTCATCACATTTATCGAAAATTAGGCAAAGGCAGTGCGTATTTAGGTACGAATGGCTTTCAAATTAACGAAACAGTGACAAAAGGTGTGAACACGACACCAGAAACCGTGGTCTTAACGAAGAAGATTCACGAAGCGGTAGAAGCAGGGGCTGAAGCGATGACGTTAGAAGTGTCCTCGCATGGGTTGAGTTTAGGTCGTTTGAGTGGTGTTGAATTTGATGTTGCGATTTTTTCAAATTTAACACAAGATCATCTCGATTTTCATGGCACAATGGAGGCGTATGGTCATGCGAAATCGTTGTTATTTAGTCAACTCGGCCAAGATTTGAGTCGTGATAAATACGTGATTATTAACGCAGATGATCCATTTTCTACTTATTTAAAATCAGTTACGCCATACGAAAGTTTAACATATGGCATTGAACAAGAGGCGCAGTTCATGGCAACGAACATTCATGAATCTTTACAAGGCGTGACGTTTGATTTTGTAACACCTTTTGGTACATATCCAGTGCGTTCACCGTACATCGGTCGATTCAACATTGCGAACTTAATGGCAGCAATGTTAGGTGTATGGGTGAAAGGTGCACCACTAGAAACGGTCACAAAAGTTGTCGCTGATTTAGAACCGGTAGAAGGGCGTTTAGAAGTACTTGATCCATCATTGCCAATCGATTTAATTATTGATTATGCGCATACAGCAGATGGTATGTCGAAATTGATTGATGCAGTTGAACCGTTCGTTAAGCAAAAACTTATTTTCCTAGTCGGTATGGCTGGAGAACGTGACTTAACGAAAACGCCTGAAATGGGACGTGTCGCTTCACGTGCAGATTATGTCATTTTCACACCGGATAACCCGGCAAATGATGATCCGAAAATGTTGACGGCCGAACTTGCGAAAGGTGCGACACATGATCGTTATGTGGAATTCACAGACCGCGCAGAAGGGATTCGACATGCGATTGAAGTGGCAGAACCAGGTGATACCGTTATCCTTGCCTCTAAAGGACGTGAACCGTATCAAATTATGCCAGGTCACGTCAAAGTGCCTCATCGTGACGATTTAATCGGGTTAGAAGCAGCGTATCAAAAATTCGGTGGAGGTCCAAATGAAGATTAGGGAAAGTCATAGTGAAAATTATTCAGCTAAAGTTTGGTTATATCACAATCAAAAAGAACATTATATTGTCGTATCGATTCCAGATTTGTACTGGTCGATTCAAATAGAAGATACACTATATGGTGAAGAACTAACAGAACATTTATTTGTGCATTTATTTAATGTAATAGATGAGGAAGAAGCACAAATTTTAGCATTGCGTATCACAAGATGGTTACAAGAAGTTTGATGAATTAAAGGAGACGTACAATGAGTATTAAAAAAGAAGTAGAATCCCGCAAGACGTTTGCGATTATTTCTCACCCTGATGCGGGGAAAACGACATTAACTGAAAAACTGCTGTACTTTAGTGGTGCGATTCGTGAAGCAGGGACAGTCAAAGGGAAGAAAACAGGTAAATTTGCGACAAGTGACTGGATGAAAGTTGAACAAGAACGTGGGATTTCGGTTACAAGTTCTGTGATGCAGTTTGATTACGATGATTTTAAGATTAACATTTTAGATACACCAGGGCACGAAGATTTCTCTGAAGATACGTACCGAACGTTAATGGCGGTCGATAGTGCGGTCATGGTCATTGACTGTGCGAAAGGGATTGAGCCACAAACATTAAAGTTATTCAAAGTGTGTAAAATGCGTGGAATTCCTATTTTTACATTTATTAACAAACTTGACCGTGTTGGGAAAGAACCGTTCGATTTGTTAGATGAAATTGAATCCACACTCGGTATCGAAACGTATCCGATGAACTGGCCAATTGGTATGGGACAAAACTTCTTCGGGATTATTGATCGAGAAGAACGTACGATTGAGCCATTCCGCGATGAAGAAAACATTTTGCATATTAATGAAGATTATGAATTAGAAGAGGTACATGACATTGCGAATGATAGTATTTTTACACAAGCGATTGAAGAGTTGATGCTTGTGGATGAAGCTGGCGAGTCATTCGATAATGATGCATTAATGCGTGGAGATTTAACACCCGTCTTTTTCGGCTCTGCATTAGCAAATTTCGGGGTACAAAACTTCTTGAATGCCTATGTTGACCATGCACCGATGCCACATGCACGTCAAACAGATGAAGAGGTTGAGGTAAGTCCGTTCGATACAGATTTTTCAGGGTTTATCTTTAAAATCCAAGCGAACATGGACCCGAAACACCGCGACCGTATTGCCTTTATGCGTGTTGTAAGTGGCGCATTCGAACGTGGTATGGACGTGACTTTGCAACGTACAGGTAAAAAACAGAAAATCACACGTTCAACAAGTTTTATGGCTGATGACAAATCGACAGTGAATCATGCTGTAGCGGGTGACATTATCGGTTTATATGATACAGGAAATTACCAAATTGGAGATACACTTGTTGCAGGTAACCAAAAGTTCCATTTCAAGGCATTGCCTCAGTTTACACCTGAAATTTTCATGAAAGTATCACCGAAAAACGTCATGAAACAGAAGCATTTCCATAAAGGGATTGAGCAGCTCGTGCAAGAAGGAGCGATTCAATATTATAAATCACCACATACGAACCAAATCATTTTAGGTGCAGTAGGACAACTCCAATTTGAAGTGTTCGAACATCGTATGAACAATGAATATAATGTCGATGTTGTGATGGAACCTGTCGGTAAAAAAATCGCGCGTTGGATTGAAAATGAAGAAGACGTGCAAGATAAAATGAGCACGAGTCGTTCGATTTTAGTAAATGACCGTTATGATAATAAAGTGTTTTTATTTGAAAATGATTTTGCGACACGCTGGTTTGAGGAAAAATTCCCTGAAATTAAATTGTACAGCTTGTTATAATGGGAGGACATGGACTACAATCATCAACCAAGTGAACTTACCCTGTTTCCTCTATTAGCATGAATATATACTATGATTGCCCCTTATGGACTCGCGTTCTTAGGGGCTGAACCTCTAACTAAATTTGGCTTGATTGAAGTGAGCACTTGATGGAAGCCAAATTGGATTTTCGGGAGCAGTACAGAAATCTCATGTGTCTCAAAGATTTCGTCGTACTACCCCCGCAAGGCTGACTAGACTTCTCAAAAGCATCAGCATTGAGAAGTCAGACAGCTACTGCGTTAAACAGTAACCACTATTAGAGTAAAGAAGTAACTGTTAGTAATATGCACGTATCCCTCAAGAGTCTCACCCATTTTGGCAATCTTTTTCTTTAACATTTGGGGAGCAGGGCAGGTGCATGTGATGTAGTGAGGTCATCTCATCAAAGTACAAGCAGTCCACTTTAACCACCCGTTTTTTGAGAAATGGATGAAAGAAAAACAAAAGTGTTGATTTTTAATATTTTATTTATTTCAAGATTATAGACTGTTATTTTCATAAAAAATTGGGTATAATGTTAACATCATAATTAAATACCTGTGACTGACTATTGTCAGAGGGGAGTAACTTGATTAGCGTCATAAACGTTAATAACGCTTTGTCGTCATTACGAAGAAACTGAATTTCTTCCGGTGAAGCGGGCATGATAAATTTGCTAAGTGAGACCTTTGCTATTGATGTAGCATGGGTCTCTTTAATTATGTCTTTGACTGAGCGTGGGTGTTCACGCGAAACATTGGAATGATACAGGGCGCGCACATGTGCCTATATAAAAATTGAAGGAGTGGTCTGTGAATGGATCCGAGTTTGTTATTATCTTATGGATGGGTCGTATTAGTACTTGTATTTTTAGAAGGACTATTGGCTGCAGATAATGCAATTGTTATGGCTGTTATGGTAAAACATTTACCACCAGAACAACGTAAAAAAGCACTATTTTATGGTTTGTTAGGCGCATTTGTTTTCCGTTTAATCGCATTATTCTTAATTAGTATTTTAGCGAATTTCTGGTGGATTCAAGCGATCGGTGCGGCATATTTAATTTATATGTCAGCGAAAAACTTATATGACTTTTTCAAACATAAAGGTGGAGAACTCGAACAACCTGACAACGATGATCATCATTATGACGAGTCAGGTGTTGAGAAAAAAGTGAGTGCGAAAGAATTTTGGGTCACTGTCCTCAAAGTTGAAGTTGCAGATATTGCTTTTGCGATTGACTCGATGTTAGCTGCATTAGCGATTGCTGTAACATTACCGAAGATTGGTGTGCATTTCGGGGGGATGGATGCAGGTCAATTCGCGGTAATGTTTATCGGTGGTCTAATCGGTGTAATTTTAATGCGTTTTGCTGCAACATTCTTTGTAGAGCTACTGAACAAGTATCCTGGCCTTGAAGGTGCTGCCTTTGCGATTGTCGGATGGGTCGGAATTAAACTTGTCGTACTCGTCTTAGCACATGAAGATATTGGTGTGATTCCACATGACTTCCCACATTCTACATTGTGGCAAATCATTTTCTGGACAGTGATGATTGGACTTGTACTAATCGGTTGGTTTACATCAGCAGTACGTAATAAAAAGCATGATGCATCATAATGAAATGTGAATAAGGGTGTTTGACTTAGGCTGGGATATACGTTATCTTGGCCTTTCTTTATGTTTTGCTGTATTAAAGCAATAGCAATATCAGTGTTTAAACAGGGGGCGATTGCTTTGTTGTTGAATGATGCAAAGTGAAACGCGTATTTAAAATTCGATAAACATCAATATTGTCAGGTTGCGACGTATCGCAGAAAATACATCTTAAAATCATTCGAAAAGTTTGCGATATATAGGTAAATATTACAGAAATTTAAGTAGCGATATGTCATAATAGATAAAAGAGATACATAAGGAGGGCGTGCAATGGAACGAGATCAAAAACATGTGATTCCAAGGCAACATTATAAGCGCAAACGTCGCGAATATTTCCATAATGAAGAACGTGAGGAAAGACTCAAAGCTGAAGAAAAAGAAAACGCGCTCAAAGCTGAAAAGGAAAAAAAGCAAGCGAAAAATAATGAAGAACGTGTTAAAGATAATCTACGTAAAGCACGTATTGAAAAATTAACACATGACGAGGGGGATAAAAATCATCAACCGTCTGAAATAACAGCCGAAGAAAAATTCGAAAGTGCACGACCACTTGAAGAGACATCATCAGTGACGATTAATGGCAGTCAAGCGAAAGAAGCGGCGCGTACAGGTGCAGTAGCCGAAACAACGCATCAGCCAAACAAGCCGCCACATGAGACTTCAGAAACAACCACAAAGGCTGAAGATGAACAAGACCATACTGAAGACCGCCACCAAACAGAGGCGTCGAAACATCAATACACGACAAAACGTGATTGGACTGAAAAAGTCACACAATTCATCTCTAGAGAATGGGCGAAAATTTTAATTGTACTTGCGGCCATTTTAGTCTTGTTGTTATTGTTTGCTATTTTTAATAACGTCAATAAAAGTAATAATGCGAATATGAAGCAAGCACTTGAAACGCAACAGAAAGAGAAGGGGACGAATAAAAAAGTCACACAAACGATGGCAAACGCGAATACAGCTGTAAAATCTGTCGTTTCGATTGAAAATAATAGTCAGCCTACACCGGATGCAGTTCAGGATTCAGATGCTCAGGCACAAGTTGAAAAAGAAAGTGGATCGGGTGTCGTCTACAAACAAGTAGGCGACACTCTTTACATACTGACAAATGCGCATGTCGTAGGAGACCGTAAAGAACATGAACTCACTTTTGGTGACAAGCAAACTGCTAAAGCTAAAGTGATTGGTAAATATAAAATGGCTGATATTGCTGTGATGACGATGAAAGCCCCTAAAGACGATACATTGAAGCCACTTGAACACGGAGATTCTAGTGCAGTTGTATTAGGAGAACCGGTTTTAGTTGTGGGCAATCCGTTGAGTCTTGACTTCCAAAATACAGTCGGTGAAGGTATTGTATCAGGATTAAATCGTGATGTCCCAGTTGACCTCAACCAAGACAATGAGTACGATACATTGCTCAGTGCGTTCCAAGTTGATGCACCGATTAATCCAGGTGACTCAGGTGGTGCGGTAGTCGATCAAGAAGGCCATTTAATTGGTATCGCATCACTAAAAATTAACATGCCAAGTGTTCAAAATATGGGGTTTGCCATTCCAATTAACTCAGCGTTAGCCATTGCGCAAAAAATCGAAAAAGAAGGCGACATTCAACAACCGAAGACGGATATTGATATGCAAAACGTGGTAGATGTGGATAAAGTAACACGTGATGAATATAAGATTGCTCAAGATGTGTCCACAGGTGTCGTCGTTCAAAAAGTTAACGACAACAGTCCGGCCAAAAATTCTGGTTTGAAAAAAGGTGATGTCATAGTAGAATTAGATAGTAAACCTATCAAAGATAATTTGGCTTATAAACAAAAGTTAACGCAACACATTGATCAACAAAAGCCAGTGAAGTTAAAGGTCTTACGTGAAAATGAGGTGAAAGAAATCTCATTCAAATTGAAATAGTTTTGGGGTGAATGACTTGTCCATAGTCAAATTACTACTAAAAAAATCCAGCCCACAACAAGGGATTGTCTTGTATTACCTTGTCGCAATTGTCGGTGCGTTTTTGCTACTGAATCTGCCAGGTGTTCATAAACCAGGGGTAAAAGTCGCACCGATTGATACATTGTTTGTAGCGGTATCAGGTGTCAGTGTGACAGGATTAACACCAGTCAATATTTCCGAAACATATTCAGCCTTTGGATACATTGTCTTGTTGGTCATCCTTAATATTGGTGGCATTGGTGTCATGGCCATTGGTACGCTGTTATGGGTTGTATTAGGCAAGCACATTGGCATACGTGAACGTCAGCTCATTATGTTAGATAACAATAGAGAGGCGATGAGTGGGACAGTCAAACTGATTTTAGATATTGTGAGAGCGATTTTAGTGATTGAATTAGTAGGTGCAACACTGCTCGCATTTTATTTTTATCAAGATATTCATGATTTAAAAGATGCGATATTACAAGGTGTCTTCGTTTCCATCTCTGCGACGACAAATGGGGGATTAGACATAACAGGGGACTCCTTAATCCCATACGCGAACGATTACTTTGTACAAACGATTGTGATGTTTCTTATCGTTTTGGGTTCAATCGGCTTCCCAGTATTATTAGAAATTAAAGCATACATTAAAAATAGGATTCCAAACTTTCGATTTTCACTGTTTACTAAAGTGACAACGGTGACGTATTTAATTATTTTAGTTGTAGGAGTAATCGGAATTTTATTAATTGAAGCGAATGGTGTGTTCGCAAATGAATCATGGCACAAAACGTTATTTTATGCGATGTTTCAATCGGTGTCGACGCGAAGTGCAGGATTACAAACTTTTGATGTGTCACAGTTTTCAGATGCGACAAACCTTCTGATGGGTGGCCTCATGTTTATTGGTTCCTCACCAAGTTCTGTCGGTGGCGGTATACGAACGACGACTTTCGCGATTATTATCCTGTTTGTCATTAACTACAAACCGAACGCTGAAAAGTCATCTATTAAAGTATTTAATCGTGAAATTCATAATCAAGATGTTCAGCGTTCCTTTGCAGTATTTTGTATTGCGATTGTGATGACATTTGTAGGTACATTTATCATCATATTAAACGAAGGGCATCATATTGATTTCATTAAGATTTATTTTGAAATTATGTCTGCATTCGGAACATGTGGTTTATCGACGGGCATTACTTCGGAGCTCGGTAGTGTTTCAAAAGTCGTCTTGATGATTTTAATGTTTATCGGACGTGTCGGCTTGATTTCGTTTATTATTATGATGAGTGGCAATCGTGAGCCAGCGAAGTATCATTTCCCGAAAGAACGCATTCAAATTGGGTAATAATAGGAAGGGGGAAGTGTTGGAAATCCCAGCGCTTCTCCTGTTTTTTTGTATGAGGGGACTGCGATGATACAGAGTTCAATGCAACAGTCAGCCCATAGAAATAAAGAATCGCATCAACCAAATAAAAAAGCCATAGCCTGTTTTGAAAACTGACAGGTTATGGCTTTTTTAATGTGTTATTATTGGTCGATGTGTTGTTTAATATGTTGCGTCACTTCAACCCAACCGCGCCATCCGATGTGGACAGCATCACTCATGTAATAAGATTCATAGTCGCGACGTGATAAATCCACAACATGGCCGTGATGGTCTTCAATCGTTTTGACAATCTTCTCATTGACTGCTATACGTCTGTCACGTGGAAGATTAATGTGATCGTACCATTTACCATTGACAGGTATTAACACGTACTGTACATCCGCACCCGCTGCATTGAGTGTATCCACTAAAAGTGATAAATCATCATACTCAACGGATTTTAAGTGGAACTCGTGGTCACGGCTCACAGACTTTTTATGCTTTAATTTTTTCCAATACTCATCCTTGATTTGATAAGGGTTAGACTGACTGTGATGCGCCCCGTATTGATGCGCTTCTTTGTCTAATGCTTTCCAATTTAATGGTTGCTTTTGACTTTTATCGAACAGTCTCGGCAATTTACCTTGATGATGAAACGGTAAATAACTTTTCAACGCTTCCATTTTCTCAAGATGATTCGCATAAAGTGGGTTTAAGAAATGACCTTGTGCTTCGTGTGACTGTGCAAATTGTTTTAAAAAGTCGTTTTGCTTATTGTCTTTAAAATGCAATAAACGTTTGGCTAAGCGTGTTTTAATATCGTTAGAAATATTTGGGTTATTGAATATACTATTAATTTGTAACTGAGAAGCACGACCTTGGTAATTCTCTTCAGTTAAGCCATGTCTCGTAAACCATTGTGGTGATACAATGACCGTCATTTTTTTGTTTTTTAAATGGTCATATTGTGCACCTAACGTCATTAACTGAATTAAATCCGTGGAACCCCCAGTACCTACATAAAAGAGGTTTTTCGTGTGCCCCTTTAATAAGATGGCAGGTTGAAAAGGGTCCTCTTTGTTAAGCTCGCTCGAACCATATACTGGGTAGTAATGAGGGTCCTTAATCATAGCTTCTTGCACATATTGGCCTTTTAACATATCGCTATCTGTGGAGACTTGATACTTTGGCAGTTGGTTTGCGATATGAGGTGGCACAAACCATTGAGCTGGTAATATGATGAAAATACCGAATAATAGAATACTCACCAAAAAAGCAATGATGTAAGGTTGTTTTAACTTCATTTTAATTTTGCCAATTCGTTAATGATTTGATTTGGCGTACCCCAATCTTCTCTATTAAAGTCCATAATTGGTACTTCTATATCAAGTTCGTCTTGAAACGCAACTAATAATTGTACAGATTGCATTGAATCCATAATGCCTTCATCAAAAATATGAATATCTGGATTTGATTTCACAATATCATCATCGGCCACTTCTGCAATAATATCTAAAACTTTTTCATTAAATTCCATAAAACTCTCTCCTTAAATTAATTGTCCTGAAAAGATTAAAAAGCCAAAAGCGACACAGTGGAAAGTGATAACGATGCTCAATGCATTAATCACCGGGTGATCCCACTTGCCGAAACGCTTTTTACGCCATTTTTCATAGTGGTTATACAAAAAGAATAACAATGCGTGATACAAACCATACGCGACATAAAACCATTCAAATCCATGCCAAAGTCCCATAATCCCAAAGTTAAGTAAGAAAGCAAGGTTAGACACATGGAAGTTTGATTTAATGTATTTTTTCTTAGTCATAAAGAAAATAAAACGCATGTAAATACAATCACGGAACCAGAACGATAGACTCATGTGCCATCTATTCCAGAAATCTTTAATATTTTTTGCTCTAAATGGTTGGTTAAAGTTAATCGGTGTTTCAATACCATACAAGTAACTCAACGCAATGGCGAATAAGCTGTAGCCTGCAAAGTCAAAGAACAGGTAGAAACTATAGCCATACATGTATATCACGTAATCACCAAATGTATCGAGGTGACCTGTATAAGGTGTCACAAAATACTGTTGGACGAAATGCGCAATGATGTATTTGTAAAGAAAACCTATCATAATGTAATGAATCGCTTTACCAAGTAATTGTGAATAGTTGTCCATTGTCATTTCTTTATCATAATCTTTCACAAAACGGCGATAGCGATCGATAGGTCCAGAAGAAATCGTAGGGAAGAACGTAATAAATTGTACGAGTTTCTTCACGTCCACCGTTTGCTTCAATGTACCATCATGAATTTCCATAATCAGTTGCACACTTTTGAACATAATGTACGAAATACCGAGGAAACCGAACAGTTCCACGATTTTTGAGCTGTGCAAATGAAGCTGTCCAGAGCCTAGCCACGAACTTTGTAGGAGTTTGACCATAAAGAGTGGCAAGATAGACAAAATCATTGTCGTAATGTAAAGCGGTGTGGAGCGCTTGTTTGCTCTAAGGCGCTCGAAAACTTTAATAATAAGCACTTGCCAAATAATATACAAAGCAAGGCTCAGCAAATGATAACTTAAATATTTGATACCGAATAAGTTATGTTGATTGTCGGCAAATATTATGACAATCATAATCAATGTACTGATGAAATTGTAAACTTTAGATCTTTTGCCTAATAACCCAAGTATAATCACAGGTAACAGCACAATGAGCGCAATCGCAAAAAAGTGAAAGCTACTATATGGGATCATGATTGATATACCTCGTTAATTCGTTTGCGGTCGAGTTTACCATTGTTAGTCAGTGGCATCTCTTCAGCAATTTCGATTTTTTTAGGAATCATATAATCCGGCAACTCAGCTTTAAGACGGTGCTTCACTTCTTTTGGCACATCTGCTGGATCGATGTCTTCAGAATTTAATTTAACGACGCCTTTCAAGTAGGCAATTTTGTCTTTTTTATAAATTGGCACAACCAATGACGTATTTACAAATGGCAATGCGTTCATTTTAGCTTCAATTTCTTCAAGTTCCATACGATAGCCGTTATATTTAATTTGGTTGTCAATGCGGCCTTTGATAAACCACAAGTCATCTTCAAATACAGCTTTGTCACCTGAATAGTAAGCGCGTTTGTCGCCATCTTTGAAAAAGGCTTTCTCTGTTTTTTCAGGGTCTTTTAAATAACCCGCACTTACTGAATTACCAGTAATAATAAGCTCTCCTTCTTCAGTCACACTTAATGTCGTCCCTTTTCTCGGTAAGCCCACAGGAACATATTTGTGGCTATCAAGCACTGATTGCGTCACTCGAATACTTGTAATCGCAACAGTCGCTTCTGTAGGACCATACGTGTTGTATAAATAAGATTGTGGAAACTTATTTAACAATGTTTGCGCTGTATGATGACCTAACACTTCACCACAGAACAAGAATGTACGTAAGTGTGGCATGCCTGCTTCATTGACATTTGGTAACATTAAGCAAATTTCCATAAATGATGGGGTAGACACCCAAACATTAATTTTCTCGTTTTGGAACAGCTCATATAATTTTTTAGGTGCTGCAATCATTTCTTTGTTGACTAACAATAGTGTACCGCCTGAAATGAGGCACGGGTAAATCGCCATAACTGATAAATCAAATGAGAATGGTGCTTGGTTTAACCAAACATCTTTCGTGTGATATTGGTTCAATAAATCCACCCAATTTGCGAACTCTACTAAGCTCTCGTAATAAATTTTAACACCTTTAGGAAGACCTGTTGAGCCCGATGTAAAAATCGTGTAAGCAATACCATCATTTTGCATTAAAGGCAATGATGATACAGTCTCGAATGATTGAATATCTTGAATGGTAATCTCTGTCACACCTTCATAATTAAGCGGTGTATCTGTCGTGTTAATTAAAAATTGTGGTGAAACCTTTTCTATAATATGTTGAACACGGTTTGCAGGTATCGATTGATCAATTGGAACATAACCGCATCCGGCTTTAAGTGCACCAATCATACCCACTACCATAAATGGAGACATGTGGCCATAAACAATAACAGGGTTGTTGCTTGTAAGCAGTTGTGATGCTAAGCGTGAGGAATAACTTTCTAACTCTAAATAAGTTAATGATTCACTCTGATGTTGTACGGCAACTCGGTCCGGCTGAGTTTGACTGTGCTGTGAAATCATTGTTAAAACATCTTTCATGTGTCGGCTCCTTTAATGATTAAAAATCGTTGTAGATAAAAGTATTTTGTGTATCACCATTACCATAAATAAAATATAAAGTCAGCATGATTGCAAAATAGAGCAACGTTAATGCGACAGTTTTAATCGGTAATTGTTTTAATTTCATAATAAATTTTCACCTTCTGCATGATATGACATGAGGGTTAAACGTGCTCATTTAACCTAGATAAAATTAATGTAATTTAATACTTTATGAAAGTCAATTCATTTCTCGAAAAAAAGGATAAAAATACAAGAAAATAGGTCTGGAGTTGTATGAGTATGTTTTTAATATATAAAATTATAGTTTAATTAAAGATTTCTATTGAACCATATTTAAAAATAACAACTGTTTGCTTATGATAAATTTTTTCAAATGAAACGTGTTTGCATTTATTTTTGTATGCAAGGAATAATGATAGTGGGGGAATGTCGAGATATGGTAGAATACGAGTTGAATATTGAGATTTGGGGTGAAAGCAATGAGTGAGCATGATGAAATAAATATACAAATTATAGCGACTTCTGATATGCATAGCCATATACTCAATCAAACTGAACGTTCCAATATATATCGAGCAGGTACCTATATTAATGAAGTAAGACAGCAATATCCGCATGTCGTATTAGTGGACAACGGTGGTAATTTAGCAGGCAGTGTGACAGCTTTTTATTACGCCATTATTGCGCCATATAAAAGGCATCCGATGATTAAGTTAATGAATGCGATGAACTATGATGCGAGTGGCATGAGCGAAAATGAATTTAAATATGGTTTAGATTTTTTTAATCGTTCTGTCGCATTGTCACGTTTTCCATGGTTATCGGCGAATGTAGAATATGCTGTCACGCATGAACCGTATTTTTCAACACCTTATACTGTGAAGGATATTGAAGGGCTGAAATTAGTCGTGATGGGCGTGTCATCTGAAGGCTTGATGAAAAATGAAAATGTGGAAATGGAGCCTGAAGTCATTGTCGAAAGTGCGACTTTTGCAGCACAACGTTGGATTCGCTATATTTATGAAACGATAGAACCCGACTTTCTCATTGTTTTGTACCATGGTGGCTTGTCAAAATTAAGTCATGATGCAAAATCACAATTCGAAAATCGTGCAGAAGAAATTATGAAACAGGCGGGCATTATTGATTTGATGATTACGGGTCATCAACACGAAACGATTATTGAAAACGATGGGACGACGCTATATGTTCAAGCAGGTCAAAATGCTGAAAATGTCATTCATGTTAATGCGAAATTTAAAAAACGACGGAACTCTTTTGAATTGTTAGAGATGCAGCCAGAGATTGTGACATTGACGGATTATGAGGAAGATGAACGTTTATTGAACTTAACGTATTACGATCGAAAAACGATACGAAATTGGAAAAACGAATATATTATCGCGCATGAAGTGGATATGCAATTTGATACATTTCATGAGTTGTTAATCCAACCCCATCCATACATTCAATTGCTACATCAAAGTTTGAACCATGAAACGGAAATCCCATTAACATGTGTACATTTGCCCTTACCGAATACGAAAGGGTTAAAAGGGCGTTTGAAAAATGAAGATGTTTATCGTACGTATCCGCATCCCGACAAACCGATTGATCTTACATTAAAAGGGAGCGATATTAAACGTTTAATTGAAGAAAGTGTAAGTCATCTTGAATTAGAAAAAGGGCAGTGGACGTTGAAAGATACAGACCCGACACACTTTTTATTCTGGTCAGGTTTTGACTATACTGTAGATATGTCGAAGCCGATAAATGCGCGTGTTACGGATTTTGAATTGCGTGAAGATTATTGTTATCGATTGGTGACGACGGATTATATTTATCGCCATTATCGTCATCTGTTAAGTGAAGCGGTCGTGCACCAAACATTTCCAATCACGATGCCAGAGTTGCTCGTTCGAGAAATTCAAGCAAAACAAGCGCTGCAGCCTGTAACGCAAAATATGCATATTATAAGTGAAACATCGAAGGAATAGAATATAAGAAAAAAGACCCATGTCTAGCATTTCATAAAGAAACGCGACATGGGTCTTTGTGTGCATCACACTTAAATCACAAGTTGAAGTTAGTGTGATTGTTTTTTATCTTGGCGTTTTTTACGTGCAAAGAGTAAAGCACCTAAAGCAGCTAAAATACCACCAAATAATGTACCTTGATGTGATTCAGTTTCACCTGTTTCAGGTAAAGCTTTTTGTGGTTGAGATGGATTTACTTTTTCGCCATGCGTTTTTGATTGTGTAGCATCAGTTGAACTTGGTTGTTCAGGGTTCTGAGTGCTTGGTACTCCTGGATGACTTGGTTGTTCCGGAGTAGGGTTGTTCGGTTGACCTGGTTCAGAAGGTTGTTCTGGACTAGGGTTATTCGGTTGACCCGGTTCAGAAGGTTGTTCTGGACTAGGGTTATTCGGTTGACCCGGTTCAGAAGGTTGTTCTGGACTAGGATTATCAGGTTGACCAGGATCAGTCGGTTGATCTGGATCTGGGTTATCAGGTTGACCAGGATCAGTTGGTTGGTCTGGATCCGGGTTATCAGGTTGACCAGGATCAGTTGGTTGGTCTGGATCCGGGTTATCAGGTTCAGTTGGTGGCTCTGGTGTCTCTTTGTAGAAGCCGCTGTCCAATGTAAGGTCATCATTGTCACCCACAGTCACTTTTGTAGAAGTACCGTTTGAGTCGTTTTCTGCTGTACCTTGACCTGTTTGTGTTGGTGTGTAACCCTCAGGTGTTTCGAAAGTAACCGTGTATTCGCCTGGTTTAACGTCTTCAAATAAGTAGTTACCTTCATCGTCAGTTGTACGTGTACCTACAACGTTACCGTCAGCATCTTTTAATGTGACTGTTACATTAGCGATACCTGGCTCATTATCGTCTTGGATACCGTCTTTATTCGTGTCTTCCCAAACTTTGTCACCAATATTACGAGTAGGTGGAACAGGTGGTTCAGTTTTGTAGAAACCACTGTCGAGTGATAAGTCATCATTGTCACCCACAGTCACTTTTGTAGAAGTACCGTTTGAGTCGTTTTCTGCTGTACCTTGACCTGTTTGTGTTGGTGTGTAACCCTCAGGTGTTTCAAACTCGACAGTGTAGTCACCTTGTTCAACATTTTCAAATAAGTAGTTACCATTTGTATCAGTGACACGTGTATCGACAACGTTACCGTCTGCATCTTTTAATGTGACTGTTACATTAGCGATACCTGGCTCATCAGCATCTTGGATACCGTCTTTATTCGTGTCTTCCCAAACTTTGTCACCGATATTACGAGTAGGTGGAACAGGTGGTTCAGTTTTGTAGAAACCGCTGTCGAGTGATAAGTCATCATTGTCACCCACAGTCACTTTTGTAGAAGTCCCATTAGAGTCATTGTCTGTTGAACCTTGACCTGTTTGCGTCGGCGTATAGCCTTCAGGTGTTTCAAACTCGACAGTGTAGTCACCTTGTTCAACATTTTCAAATAAGTAGTTACCATTTGTATCAGTGACACGTGTATCGACAACGTTACCGTCAGCATCTTTTAATGTCACTGTAACGTTAGCAATACCTGGCTCATCAGCATCTTGGATACCGTCTTTATTCGTGTCTTCCCAAACTTTGTCACCGATATTACGAGTAGGTGGAACAGGTGGTTCAGTTTTGTAGAAACCACTGTCAATCGTTAAGTCGTCACGGTTTTCAACCAAAATACGTGCAGAAACCCCGTTCGAGTCTCTTCCTAATGTACCTTGACCTGTAATCGTCGGCGTATAGCCCTCAGGCGTTTCAAAATCAATAGTGTATTCGCCCTCTTTAACGTCTTCAAATAAGTAGTTTCCTTTATCATCAGTCGTACGCGTACTCACAATATTACCGTCAGCATCTTTTAATGTGACTGTCACATTAGCGATGCCTGGTTCATCAGCGTCTTGAATACCATCTTTATTTAAGTCTTCCCAAACTTTATTACCAACATTTTGTGTCGGTATTTCAGTGAGGTAAAAACCTTGGTCAACGGTTAAGTTGTTTCCGTCACTAATGATGCCTTGTGCACTTGTCGGACCATCTGAATCTAACGCATCATTACCTTGGTTTTGTGGACTCGCTGTGTAGCCTTCAGGAGTTTCGAAGTCAACGGTATAAATTCCATTTTTCAAATTATCAAAAACGTATTTGCCGTTCGCATTGGTTTCAGTGTGCTCAATCACTTTTCCATCGCTATCTTTCAAAGTGACTTTTACGCCGGGAATTCCGAGTTCACCTGCATCTTGAATACCATTTTTATTCGTGTCTTCCCAAACTTTGTCGCCCAATTGATATAAAGCCTCTGTTCCATCTGCATTCCCACTAGACGCACTTTTCAGAATATTATTATCCCATGTGATACGATCGTATTGATTATATTTATTTTTCGTATACATTGAAGCACGTAAGTTTAAGTCTTCAGAAGAACCCGAAACCTCTTTACTTGAAACTTTAATAATGTAACGCGCGCCGTGCAAGTCACCGAGGAAAATATCTGCCATGTTTTCGCCGTTACGATAAATCGTTTGAAATTGCTTGGTTACATCCTCATATTGACTATCATCTACACCGAAACTACTATTAAGTGCCTGATTGTCAGCAACTTTTAAAATTTTGATTTGAGTGGCATCTGGGTTTACTTGACCATTACTTGTGGCAGGATCGTTTTGGAAGCCTTGAACTCTTACGACAGTGCCATATGCCTCTTTTTGTAATGGATTGACGTAAATGTATTGTTCATATTCACCTGTTTTAGGGTCTTCCATCGTGATCATTGATTTCAAGTTAGAGTCGCCGACATTGTAATATTGACCGTAGTGTACATTGAGCTGTGTATCAAATGTTTCACCAGCGATTTCATAATTTAAAGGATATGTTGCTGACTCTTTTGCGACTTGACGATCCATAAATTGTGTTAAGTTGAATGAACCACTTACATTTTGTAAATTATTAACCACGTTAGTAAATCTATAAGTCAATGTATGGCTATCTACGTCATACTCACCTAAATGTTTCAGTCGCTTCATTTTGTTTTTCTTCTGTTTGAGCAACGTCAGCTTCTTTTGGACTTTCTTTAGCTTGTGTTGTGCTGTCTTTAACTTCTGATGATGCAGCATCTGAAGTTTGCTCAGTAGGTGTTGCTTCTTGTTCAGTCACTTCTTGATCTTGAGTTGGTGAGATTTCTGTTTTAGGTTGTTCTGCTGTAGCTGTTGATTCATCTATAGAAGTTTCATTCACTTTTGTTTGTGAGTCAGCTTGTTCTTCTGCCGACGCTTTGTTTGAGCCTTCTTGTAATTGCGTCACAGTCACAGGTGTTGTTGAGTTTTCAGCTGCAAAAGCTTCGTGGTGAATGCCGAAAAATGCAACAGTTCCGATTAAAAAGGACGCTGTACCTACAGAACACTTTCGAATAGAAAAGCGAGAAAGCGTTCTAGCGTTTCTTAAATTAGGTGTTTTCATTTAAATATCATCTCCAATAACATTTGTTGATTGAAATTTTCAATCAATCGTGTAAGAATTCTATCATAATAAACTGTTTAATACAAGAAAAGAAGTTAAAAGATTTAATTAATCAAGCGTTTTTTAAACGGAATCTTTTCTGCTTTATAAATATTATTTTTTTGCAAATAGTTAATTTCAACCAGTGATTTTGTACTCTAATTCTATTAAACAAAATAATGATTAACTGAGACTTGAGGATTAATTTAATTATTATATTATAATATAAAGTTTTTGTGCGAGTGCGATCTCTTTCAATTCATTTTGTAGCTATGAAAGTGATTATTACGATTCATAACAATGTCGTGTTGTCTGCAAAGTTAAAGTGTTGTACTATACAAAATAAAGAGATAAAATAATCTATTTTCAAGTTAAGCATCAAAATGTCTAGGATTTAAAATACAGTTTGCGATGACTTGAGAAAATAAATCATTGTATCCATTTAAGGTCTTAAAAATAAGGTGGATACAATAGAAAGGGGACTTATATGAACAAGAAAGAAACAGCATTAACGATATTGAATATTATCGCAAATGTCATCCTCTCTGTCGTGATTGTTGTACAAATGGTGGATAAACGTCGTTCAAAGTCACGCAGCCTTTAATTCGATAGTATGTATTCAAAAAAGTAAGAGACGATATATGTATTATTCTGAGGCTATTTCAAATAGGAGAGCATCAGATAATGGAATAAGCGGTTCTTTTGTGAAGGGGATGGCTTTTACAAGTGGATCCCATGCATATGGATGTTTGTTTATTATAATATATACTCATTTTTACAACAAGTTTTTTGAATGCAATGTGAATAAGTTGGGACTAGGCATATTCTTGATTTGAAAGGTTAGATAAGGATATTGAAAGAAAAGCGTAATAGGGCTTGTGAAGACATTACAGAAATTGTGAGAAATGTAATCGTTGTCCTTACAAGCCTTATCGCTATTATCAATATCGTAGTCGAGGCTTTAAAATGTGAGGAGTTGATTAAGGTGACAAATAGAAATAAAGATATAATGGCCATTATTTTTAATATTGCCGTGATTATCATATGTGGTATAGGTATTTTTTATTTGCTGAGTTATTAAAATGTTTGAAAATGGGAAGTTACAACACTTTAATTTGTGTGCTTGAGATTATTGATGGCTAGTGTCACATCTATTGAAACAATCATAATGAATAGATTTGGCACGAAAGATTAAGTGGGCGAAATATGATTAAACAGGGCGATCATTCCTACTGCCCTGATTTTTTGTGTTAAGAAATTGATATCATTAACATTTATACATATTAAAGTAATTTGATATATTGATATTGGGGAGTTGATTAAGGGATTGTTTAAACTTTTAAAGGGGTTTTTGCAATGAACAAGAAAATAAGTAAGATTGTTACTGCTACAGTTCTTACATCGCTTTTAACAGATCCTGTATATCTCATATTGGATGCTAACAACGTTAATGCTGAAACGACTAAAACGATCGATGAAGAAATGAAGCGAAAAAAAGAAATTGGAAATGCTTTATTGAACGAGATAAACAATAGTAAAAAGGACTTCAAAGATCCAAGTATAGCTGAAAAATTAAAAATTCAAGTTGAAAATTATAGAGATGGCGTTGCAGAAAGAGGGAAAGCAACTTTAACTGCTAAAGCAGGGGCTAAGGCGATTAAGGCAACTGTAAATAAAGTTGGGGAAAAAGCATGGAATAAATTAGTTGAGAAGGTAGAAAAAACAAGCGGAATAAAATTGGTTATGTTTCACTATCAAAGTATCAATAAATTTTGTGATATTTTAACAGGATTTGAAGGTAATTTAGCAGATGCTATGGCGACAGGATTGACTCGTAATTTTGGGTTTAATCAACAGTTTGCTTATATTGTTGCTAGAGCTTTCATCGCAATTGTGTTGTAGGTTTATTTGCTATGAGTACTAATAAAATAGTTTATTTGGTGTTTCTGATAATTACCTTTATTATTTATGTGTCTTTACCTGTTATAATTGGAAAAAATTCATTTGATGCTCGATTATTTGTTATTTTCCCCTTACTGTTTTTTGGAGCTTTTTTATTTTCTTCCGGCAATAATAAAAAGAAGTGATTGAAATACTATATCTTGGCTATTTTAATATTTTAAGGAGATTATTATGTTAAAAGAAAAAGAAAGCTTTAGATTACTTTATCAAGCAATACGAGAACTTGCAGATAAAATTGGAGATAATCAAGTAGAAACCAATTCTGTTAGTTTATTATTATTAGATTTTGATTTTGAACACGAAGTATTTGATAAGTTATATTTAGCAATTTTAAAATATTTAAATACAGTGAGTATAGATGATATAAGTCATAGTGAACTTTTGGATTTGATAGACAATACAATTCCAAAAGATCGAGAACTTAATACCTTTATAAAAAATAGAGTAATTATTGGTTTTGCTAATAATTATTTTCCAGAACTACAAGTATTAGCAGATACTATAAAGTCTGATATGGGAAGTTTATTAAGTCAATAATTCGATTTCTAAACTGTATTTAAGGTCAACTGTTGCGACAGTTACCTATCCACGGGACGTTTTTCTATACTTTTACGATTTTGGGAACGTTTCAGGGACGTTTAGGATGAAATACGATGTTCAACTAAAAATAACCAAAAACAACAAAACACCGTTATACCAACGTTTTAAATTACGTGATATAACGGTGTATTAACGAAAAATAATCAAAATACGGAAACATTAAAAGTAGCTGCGGATGTGATGAAGTCATATGGGTTAGCAGTAAATAGAAACACGGTTCGCTTGCATAACGAATTCTTCGGTACTTCTTGCCCACATCGTTCATGGGAGTTGCACGTCGGCAAAGGTGCGCCATACACAACTACAAATATTAATAAAATGAAAGATTATTTTATTAAACGTATCAAACACTATTATGACGGTGGAAAGTTAGAAGTTAGCAAATCGGAAACTATCAAACAATCTGACGTTAAACAACTAGTTAAAAAGCAAGAAGCAAAACAAGTTGTTAAGGCGACAGATTGGAAACAGAATAAAGACGGGATTTGGTATAAAGCAGAACATGCCTCGTTCACAGTGACAGCAAGCGAGGGAATCATCACTCGCTACAACGGTCCTTGGACTGGTCACCCTCAAGCAGGAATATTAAGAAAAGGTCAAACGATTAAATATGATGAAGTTCAAAAATTTGATGGTCACGTTTGGGTATCGTGGAAAACGTTCGAGGGAGAAACAGTGTATATGCCAGTGCGAACATGGGACGCTAAGACTGGTAAAGTAGGTCCGTTGTGGGGAACAATTAAGTAAAGTATGATATACTATGTATATCCACGACATGAAAGGGCGGTCATTACGACTGCCCTGTTTTTTTGTATAAAACAAAGGAAAATCTTACAAAAAACTATATTTTTAACTAGATATGGTATAATTAATCATATTTTAGATTAGGAGATTTGTGATGAGACCGTTAGAAGCCAATACTAGAAGTAATTTCGACCAAACATTAATAAATTTGAATTATATAATAGACGAAACTAATGAACTCTGCAATGTTTTTAAAGAACAACCTAAAACCGAAGAACAAAAGAAGAGGTTAGGAAGAAAAAGAGCAGATTATATAATATATGAATCAAATACAGATAACCCACTAGCCGTTGTAGAAGCCAAAAAAATAGGTGAAGATATTGAAAAAGCTTCTAGTCAAGCTATAGAATATGCAAGATGTATAAAGGCTCCTTTAGCATTTGTTACAAATGATACTAATATCTTAGGGTTTGATGTGATATCAAATAATGTTTTGAAAATTGACAATATGCCCTTACAAAGATTTGTTGATGAAAGTTTATTGTTACGCTTTATACAAGAGGGTGACGATTTAATTAGTAAACCTATAAGTGAAAAGTTAAATAAAGCAGAAATATTAAACATTTTTAAGAAAATTAATGATTTATTGAGGAAAGAAGGATTAAGAACTGGTCATGAGAGGTTTTCAGCTATATCAGACTTATTATTCTTAAAATTATTAAGTGAGGATAGTAATTTAGGAGAATATACAGGAAATACTGCGATGCATATAGGTAAAAATACAGTTGGGAAGAATTGAAAAAACAAGACGACAATAACTTAGTGGATTTTTTCAATGATATTGTAAGGCCTAGATTGATAAAAAGATATGGTGCTATTTTTGAAAACCAATTTACTATTAAAAAGGATAGTATTTTAAGAAAAATAATCGAATTATTAGATCCTATTAATCTTTCTAAAGCTAATTCTGATATTAAGGGAGACGCTTTTGAATATTTCTTAAAAAATTTAACTAATGGTAACAAAGATTTAGGAGAGTATTATACACCGAGACATATAATACAATCAATAATAGGTGTTCTGGATCCTAAGTATGGCGAGAAAATTTATGATCCTTTTTGTGGAACTGGAGGATTTTTAATTGAAGCTTTTAAATATTTAACATTAAAATCAGACATGTCTAATCCAGATATTAGAAAGTTTATTAAAAGTAAGAGTTTATATGGTAGTGAAATAAGTTCTACTGCTAGGATAGCTAAAATGAACATGATTTTGTTTGGGGATGGAAGTACAAATATATATCAGCAGGATACTCTTGAAAACCCAAAGAAAAATAAGTACGATATTGTTTTGTCAAATATCCCTTATTCCCAAAAAACTGATTATGGTGCTTTATATAAATTAGATACAGATAACGCTGACGCAGTGTGTGTAAAACATATGTGGGACGCATTAAAAGACGGAGGAAGAATGGCGGTTGTTGTGCCAGAAACTTTTTTATATGAGGAAGGTATAATTAAATTACTACGTGAACATATCTATTTTAATTCTGATGAAATTACAATAATTTCCTTACCTAGAGGGGTGTTTAATCCATACACCCCTACCAAAACTTCGGTGATAATTGTTAAAAAGCGTCACAATAACAAACCTGAAGGGATATATTTCAAAGTAATAGATAATGATGGATTTGAATTAGGAGCAAGAAGAAGGCCATTGAAAAAAGCTTCCGATTTAACAAACCTAAAAAATAATATAGAAGAAAAGTGTAATGACCTCCCCAATAACTATTATTACAAAGGTGATTTAAATGATAATTTTTCATTCCTACCATTTGATTATTTTGAAGATGTACCTAAAGAGATAAAGAATAACAATGTAAGTTTATCCAACGAGATTATCGCTTTGCCTAAGAAAAAATTGAAAGACTTAGACGATATAAAACAAATAGCAATACTGACTATATCTCAAAATGGAACTTTTTTAAAAGAACTAACCGAGGATTATGAAGACTACATGAATCACACAATAGTAAAAAAAGGAGATATAATTTATAATCCACACAGAATTAATGTGGGTAGCATTGGTAGTGTAACTTTAAACTATGACATAATGGTTGTCAGCCCGATTTATGAAATATTTAAATTGAAAAATCTAGATCATAATTATTTAGTGAGTCTATTAAAGACAAAGCCCTATTTACAAGTAATAGAGCACTATACTAAAGGTGGCGCTAGACCGACTTTGAAGATAGAAGATTTAGGAAAAATAAAAGTCCCAAAATTAGGACAGCATGAGATAGAAGAACATAGAAAGATAACTTTAAAGATTGAATCTTTATTAGAGCAGATAGAGAATCTGGAAAGTGGGTTTAATTTAAATATTTAAAAATAACCCACATCTGCGTAGTGTACTTGAGGACAACTGTTGCGACGGTTGCCATTTCCCCACCACACCCCATCGGTGTGGTATTTTTTATGAGTAAAATTTAAAAAAGTTAGTGAAAAGGGTTGTATTATCACGAAATTCGTGATATAATTAATATAGAAATTAGGAAAGGGGTGAAAAAATGAACCGAGTCGATAGAGAGGAAACTCTCAAAGAAAAAAAGATAAGGCTTTATAAGGACATTACAGAAATTGTGAGAAATGTAATGGTTATCCTTACAAGCCTTATCGCAATAATCAAAATGATAGTCGGGGGTTAATCCCCCCTCGGCTTCATTATATAATGAGGTGATGAAAATGACAAACAAACAGAAAGATATTATTTCGATAGTCTTTAATGTAGTAATAATTTTGTTGTGTGTCTTTGGCGTTGTGTATATGCTAAGTAATTAAGTATCGACTCGGTTCGTTTAAAATATGGAAAAAGAAATATTGGCAAAAGTTAACGTACTTCTTAAGAATCAAACAAGTTATAAGATTTCTAAAGAAACCAAGCTACCATACCAAACAATTCAGGATATTAAAAACGGTAAAACTAAACTATTAGAATCTAAGTTTAAAACTGTAATACGTTTATACGAATACCAAAAACAACTCGAACGAGAAAACGAATAAAAACCGCCCCGCCTGCAATAGGTGGGGCGGTTTTTATTGGCTGTCGAGAAGTTAGTTTGGTCAACATTTGGTCAACATTTGGTCAACATTTGGTCAACATTTGGTCAACGAGAGGTCAAAAAAATGAAAAATCCCCTTATTTGACCAAATTTTGACCACTTTATTTCAAAACGGATAATAAGGGATATTAAGTGAAAATAAAAAGAACGCCGTCATAACAGCGTTCTTGGTGATTTTAAGGAAACAAATATTAGCCATTGTTTCCTATCTAGCGGAAACGGAGGGATTCGAACCCTCGCGCCGCTTTCGCGACCTACACCCTTAGCAGGGGCGCCTCTTCAGCCAACTTGAGTACGTTTCCATGGCTCCACAGGTAGGACTCGAACCTACGACCGATCGGTTAACAGCCGATAGCTCTACCACTGAGCTACTGTGGAATAACTTTTCAATCACAAATATTATTATATCAACATCATTGGAGAAATCAAGGGTTAATAACAAAAAAGTTAACGGAACATTTACACTATGCGTATATAAATTCCGCTAACTTTACACTTTGTTAAAGAAATAGTCTAGATGAAACATGTTGCGTTTTCTCTCAAGTCATACCATCATGATTCATTCAATACAAGAATTCAAAATAACATAGCTACAAGTAAGTCGCTTTTTTCTTCTTTTCTTCTAATTCTCTCTTTGCATTTTCTAATAAAGCATATTGCGATAGTGCTTCAAAAATATTAAAAGGTTGCTGGTCGTAATCAATAGGTTTTTCAGGATTATGTGTTTGTACTTGATTAGACCTTCCTACTAAATAAGCGAAATAAACACAATTCAAAAATTGATGTTTAATACTATGATGCGAAATAGGCAGCGTGACAGTTAAATCATTGGCAAAAGTGACTTTACAACGGGCGCCTTTTAATGGTTTAAGTTTGACTACGTAATGCATGTTCAGCCAACTATTTTCAGGAACCCTATCCGAGTGAGTGGGGAAAAAGTAGGTTTGATAAATGGGAGTGAGCAATATTGGTGTCTTGTTAGAGATATTGGCGATACGTTTAGCTTGTGCTTTTCTTCCAGAGTACGATTCACCATAATGTCTACAACTGCGCTCAATAATACGTTGGGCACGATCGTGAATAATAAAATGATCACCATCATATCTATAGATTTCCGTACTCGTGAGCGCACCATCAGGACCATCTACTGGTCTCAAAAACATATCTCCTTTACTAATTGCATACATGATGTTGGATTTTTGGTCCATAATAGAACCCTCCTATCTCTTAAGGTGTCGGGTCTCTCTGTCTAATTCTCATTATATGAATATTCTGAATTAAGTCAACGTCGTTTTGTAAATATATGGATAATATTACAAAAATCAGATAAAAATTTGACTTAATTACTTTAAAAATTCAGAAAATTCGTTGCGTTTTGCGCCATGTTTCGTTATACTATTTAATAACTTAATACTATGCATTTAACACAAAGGAGTGACTCAACATGAAAAATCAAACTGATGTAAAGAAACAAATGGTTGCTGACCCGGTCCGTACGATTAATCAGCTGGGCGTTGAACTTGTGATTGCACATGCATTGAAGAACCAAAGAAAGCAGAAATTGCAGTATTTAATTGATGAAGCATTGGTCAATAAAAATGAACAAGCATTTCTAAAGTATACTGATGAATATTTAGAGTTGGAGGCAGTCAACGGTGAGTAGTCAAATTGTATCCACGTCTTCAAATTAAACAGGACTATCCGTCATGTATGGGGTAGTCCTGTTTTTACGTCATTATGTTAAATTTTTAACCCTCTTATATTCAGAAATTAACTAATGAGGTGATATTTACACTTTAAGCAAAAGTAAAATATACTACATTTGCCTCGGAATCAGACGAAGTTAATATACAATATGATTAATGACAGTGTCGTTTACGTGTATTAAACCATCATGTCGATGAGACCATCACGAGGAATGTCACCAAAGTAATGATAAAGATCATAATCTTTCAGCGCTTCTTGAATGGCTGCTCTTTGGTGTAAAACGTCTGTCAGTGCATTTTCAAGTTCGGTCACATCACCTTCACCGAAAAAGTCTCCGAAAATTTTAGCATGCGCAATACGACCTTTTTTGACATCAAGTTTAATTTGAACAAAACCTTTTTCAAATTTATGCTCACGCTCAAAGTTATATTTTGGATTTTTACCGTAATTCCAGTCCCACGCACGATATTTTTCGTTGCTTAACTTTTCAATATTTTTCCAGTCTTCCTCTGTCAAAATATAAGATTCGACTTCTGCTTCACCGAACAATTTTTTGAGTATAATGGCTTTGAATGTCTCAATATCGAGCGGTTCATCTAAAAATTCTTGAATGTTAGCGACACGTTTACGGACAGATTTGACGCCTTTAGATTGAATTTTTGCAGGATTGACACGCAATGCATTTTGCACTTCATCTAAATCGCTGTTCAACATAAGTGTCCCATGACTAAACATACGGTCTTTTACTTTGACCATCGCATTGCCCGAAATTTTAGCTTGACCCACTTGAATATCGTTACGGCCTGTGAGTTCAGCCTTTACACCTAAATCGTTGAGGACTTCAACAATCGGCTGCGTGAATTTTTTGAAGTTATGAAAACTATCGCCATCATCTTTAGTAATAAAGCTGAAATTTAAATTACCGAAATCATGATACACTGTGCCACCCCCAGAAATACGGCGTACGACATCAATCGCATGTGTTTCGATGTAAGGTTGATGCACTTCTTCAATCGTATTTTGATTTTTGCCCACAATGATGGACGGTCGGTTAATGTAAAATAGAAAATAACTATCGTCGTCATCCATAGGTACGGTTTTTAATACGTACTCTTCCATCGCTAAGTTTAATGTTGGATCAGTATGGTTTTGATTACTAATAAATTTCACTCAGAAACACTCCTTTCCCAAAATATGCCCTTACTTATGTTATGCATGATTTAATTCGATTTTTCCAATCATTTATCTTAAAAAGACACTGAATGTAAATAATTTCTGACAATTGACGTAAATTGTTTATTTAAAATGTAAATTTTAGTACAATATATGCTAGTAAATTTCTAAGGGGGACAGAAAGATGACAATTGCAGAAGTAGGAGACATCGTAGAATTCTATGATGGGATACGAGGAAAAGTTGAAAAAATCAATGATAACTCTGTCATTGTTGATTTAACAATCATGGAAAATTTCAGCGAATTAGATTTGCCTGAAAAAACAGTGATTAATCATAAGAGATATGAAATTATTGAACAAAAAGGATAAACGTATATGAAAAAGATCAACAAACCGCTACTTTGGTTTATACTGAGCTTTATTGCTTTCCACATTATTTTAATGTTGTTGTGGGGTGAGCATGGTGTATATTGGCAACTCTATACAGGAATTATGTTAATCGCAGGCATTAGTTATGTTTTTTATCAAAGAGATTTTGCCTCCAAACGACTATTAACTTCCATTGCGATAGGGTTAGCGACTGGCGTTGGGCTTGTACTGATACAAGTCATTTTCTCATGGATCACTTCAGAACTGACGTATGCTTCGTTGATTAAACAATTATCACGAACAGGTGTTTATTTTAAATGGCAAATTTTAGTGACGCTCTTATTTGTTATGCCATGTCATGAATTATATATGCGTACCATTTTACAAAAAGAAATCGTGCGTATGACTTCAAAACCGTGGCTCTCTATATTAGTCGGAGCTTTAGCTTCAGGTTCATTTTTCATCTATTTAGATCAATGGTGGATTGTGACATTCATTTTTGTTTGCCAATTGTTGCTCGGTTTTAGTTATATGTACACACGTCGAATTATCACCACAACAGTCGCTCAAATTGTAGCGGTCGTCATTTTATTGATTTTTCATGGTTAAACTTTACACAGTAAATGTTGTCATTCGTGCAATGTTTGCTGTGTTTTTATGTTTTTTAATGTGATAAAAAGTTATCCAAGTCATCTTTTTGAATCAAACGGTTGCATCTTTTTTCAAATCAGGGTATAGGATAAAATCAAGTCCATCACGCGATGAGATTGCATGCGCGATACTATTCAATCGCATACAATTCGTTCAACCCGATGACTAATCGATCAGTGCGGCGTTCGTTCGTAAGCACCAATTCGTTCGTCAATGTATCGATACTCGCGATATAGCCTTGAATGGTATGGATATGTCCAGCACGCCAATAGTAAATTTTACTAAAAGCGTTGTGCGATATTTTTAAATGCAGCATTTGGTTCAGTTCGTTGATTTGATCTTCACTTAAGTCAGGCCGGTCGATTTTAAGTTGATTGGCTTCGAATTGTTTAATTGCTTCAAACTGTTCGGGCAATGTTGCGAAAGGGGCCCATTTCACAATGCCGCGCCCTCTAGGAATTCGAGTGTTAAGATATTGTCTTGGAATTTTTCGATAGTCTGTTTCGGATTGGTATGCTGTAGGGAGCGTACGATCATGCATGGAAATCACCTCAACTCAATTATAGAACATTTGTTCCGTTTTGTGAAGTATTTTTAGAACGTTTGTTTGTATAAATATTGGAGTATTTTTAAACGTCGGATAAATAGGCTAAAATGTAAAGAGTGAGGTGACTCAAATATGATTAGAAAAGCAACACCCCAAGATGCGCGTGCGATTGCAGAGTTAACATACATCGTTTGGCAAGATATGGAACTTGAAATTGTGCGTCGTTATGAGAAAGAAACCGTGATAGCAGCACTTGTTAAAAGCGCAACAGAAGTTCATTATCGCAATCATATTGAACACGTAGATATTTATGAAGTTGCAGGACAAGTGGCAGGCATCTTGATTGCGTATCCGAGCCAATACGAAACGACATACGAACAGGCTTGGCAAAATTTAACTTTAGCTGAAAATATTCAATTAGAAACAGGCACGCCATTACCTGTATTAGAGGCAGAGTGTGGAGATGTCTATATTGAAACGATTGCCACTTTCCCTGAGTTTCGTGGTCGAGGCATTGCAACAAAATTGATTCAAGCAAGGCTCCAATCGAATCCAGAAGCGACATGGAGCTTGAACTGTGATGAGCAGAATGAACGTGCCTATCAACTGTATCGTAAGTTAGGATTCCAAGAAAAAATGAAAAAAGTACTTTATGGGCATGAATACCGCTATATGATTTATCAAAATGAGGGAAACGCCTATGCTTGAGTTAACAAATGTCAGCTACGAAAGCGGTGAACGCAAAATTTTACACAATATCAGTTGTCATATCGACAAAGGTGAAGCGGTGGCTGTTGTCGGACCGTCTGGAAGTGGTAAAAGTACGCTGTTGAGGTTAATTGCAGATTTAATGAGCCCAACTAGTGGAAATATTGAATTTAAAGGACAACCTTATGCACACTATTCACCGGAAATATTGAGACAGCATATCAGTTATTTGCCGCAAAGTGTGGAATTGTTTGGTGAGACGATTCAAGATAATTTAGCTTTTCCAGCAAAGGTGCGTCAAGTTTCGTTTAATAAGTCTAAAGCAAAAAAGCTGTTAGAAAAAGTAGGTTTAAAAAAATATAAACTTTCGGACAAGGTGCAACATATGTCCGGGGGTGAAAAGCAACGGATTACGATTGCACGCCAGCTCATGTTTACGCCAGATATACTGATGCTAGATGAAGCGACGAGTGCGTTAGATGACAAGAGCAGTCGTCAAATTGAAAAATTGGTGTTTGATTTAGTTCAAGAGGGCATGTCCGTTTTGTGGATTACGCACAATGATGCACAAAGTCAACGCCAATTTCACCGCAAAATGGAAATTCGTGATGGTATGTTAACGAGGGAGGCGCGTTTGTCATGATGAGTACGACTTCGCTATTACTGACATCATTATTGCTACTCATTCCCATTTTAGTTTCGTTTAAAGAGCGATTACATATTGCTAAAGATTTAATTATTGCAGCGATACGTGCAGTGATTCAATTAGTGATCATTGGTTATTTACTGGAATTTGTTTTTAAATTAGAAACGACATGGATTGTACTGTTACTCATTTTAGTCATTATGGTTAACGCGGCTGCCAATACACAAAAGCGAAAACCAGAAGTGGTGCGTCATGCATTTTGGATTTCTTTAGCAGGGATACTCACAGGCGCAACTCTATCTTTAGGTGGTGTGCTTTTAACGGGCGCTATTGACTTTAAACCGAATGAAATTATTCCAGTTGCAGGCATGGTGGGCAGTAATGGCATGATTGCGATTAATTTAAGTTATCAAAATTTAGATCGTATTTTTACGAAAGAGACAACGGTCATTGAAGCTAAACTTTCTTTAGGTGCAAGTCCAGCTATGGCAGCAAAAGAAGCGATTAGGGAAAGTGTCAAAGTCGCGATTGTGCCGACGATTGATTCTGTCAAGACATATGGCCTTGTGTCGATTCCGGGTATGATGACGGGCATGATTATTGCAGGTGTGCCACCGATACAAGCGATTAAGTTTCAGTTAATGGTCGTATTTATTCATACTACAGCGACGATTATTTCAGCATTGGTTGCGACGTATTTAACCTATCGACAATTTTTCAATGCGCGCCATCAATTAGTACAAGCGTCTCAGAATTAGCTGAAGTCGATCATTTGAGGTATGACGTTTAACAGATACATGCATACCGTTATGGTGCAGTATGCGGGACACTCAGAAAAGCTTCTCGATTTTATAAAGTGCGTGAAAATATCAAAAGCGTGGCATTTCTTTAACCTTACGTATGAAAATAGGGGATGACACGAGTGAGAAAAATGGTAAAGTAGAGATATATTAAAATTTCGTAAATACATTTTCGTTTATAAGCGAATAGTGTGGTACGATATATAAAAATGTAAAAAAAGAATCGAAGCCTTTGTTATTCTAAGACCACGATTCTATCGAGTATTTTAACTTATACGCCACCAAGCAGTGCACTAATGTAAATACCCAATGCGTAAAGTAGACCGAATAATGTATTCGTTTTACCTGAAGCCGCCATTGCAGGCATCATTGATTGCGGTGTATCATTCTTTTGGAAGCGACGATACACTTTCACTGGTAGTGGGAAACTCAGTAACACGAGCAAATAGAACAGTGAACCGCCATCTTTGAATAGTGCAGTGTAAATGACAAACAGGTAGGCAATCGCGTAAAATGTTGCTAAAAAGATAAGCGAACCACGCTTTCCTAATAAAATAGGTAAAGTGCGTCTACCACTTTGACTGTCTTTAACTCGGTCACGAATGTTGTTTGACATGTTGATGAGCCCAATCGTAATGACAATAGGAATACTAATCCAAAAAGCATAATTTTGAAGGTTGCCTGTTTGGATGTAAAAAGCGATCACGATAATAATCATACCCATGAAAACACCTGAGAATAATTCGCCAAACGGTGTCCATGAGATTGGGAATGGACCGCCTGTATATAGGTAACCAATAGCCATACATAACAGACCAACAGGAATAAGCCAAAATGAACTTTGAATTGCTAAGTAAAGCCCAAGTATTGCTGCAATGATATAAAAAATAATTGCAAGTCTTAATACATGTTGGGGTGTCATCCCATTACGTACGATGGCGCCACCAATACCTACTGATTCATGGTCATCTAACCCTTTTTTGAAGTCGTAGTATTCATTGAACATATTCGTTGCGGCTTGAATTAACAAACAAGCGAACAACATTGCTAAGAATAAACCGAAATGGAGATGGTCCTCGCTACCTAATAAAAAAAGTTTTGCAGTCGCTGTTCCGACTAAAACAGGAACAACGGATGCTGTTAATGTATGAGGACGCATGAGTTGCCAATATTTGTGAAACGTTGAATGTTTTTCAAATTGAGACGTCATGTTAGTCAACCTCTTTTTTATAATATTTATATTACATTGATATTATAAAAAAGTTCGTCAATGAAATCAATAACAATATTATGGAAAAGACACTTGTGCACACAATCGTCTTTAAAAATGTTAAAATGTAATAATGGATAAAACTTGATTATGATGAAAGAAGTGAGTATGGGATGAGTGTTGATGTCTGCGAACAGGCAATCATCGACGCGGTACAACAAACAAAACAACAATGGGTCTCAGTTGAAGTCAAATTAGAACAACAATTAGATCCGATTACGTTGTTCGATATGTCGAAAGAAGATGCAGGGGACCGTTTTTATTTTCGATTAAATGATAACGAAACTTCTTTTTTTGGATACCGTGTTGCAGCAAAAATAAAAAATGATTTTACAAATAAACGTTCTATTTTTAAAGAATGGGAAAAATTTAAAGATGATATCGCATTAATCCATCCCGATTCTGAACGCCATCATTTACGTATTTGCGGTGGATTTCAATTTTCTACCAAGCGGATGGGGGATGAATGGCGTCGCTTTGGTGTGAATCATTTTATTTTACCTGAAGTCTTAATATCGCAAGTCAATCAAGAAACGTTTTTAACATATACTGTACAAAAAGAAGCGTTTTCGATTGAACAATTATATGAGTTAGTTGAAAAGTTAAATCATTTACCGCGTGTGGTCGTGCAAAATACAACGCCGCCACAGATTAAGCGGATTGAAGATATATATAAAGATGAGTGGGAAGCATTAGTCGAGGAAACGACAGCAAAATTAGCACATGATGAAAAGGTCGTGCTCTCTCGACGTCGTATGGTGCAATTTGATGCGGATATTGAAATCGGGGCCGTATTATATCGTGCACTTAAAAATGAAAAAAATAGTTATTTATTCGCGTTAGAGTCAGAAGATGATATTTTTATTTCTCAAACGCCCGAGCAATTATTTAAGGTTACAAATGGCATGTTATCAACGAAAGCCGTTGCGGGAACAATTCCAAGAACACACAATGAAGCACAAGATCAGGCGCGTATTAATGCGTTGTTAAAAAATGAAAAAAACTTAATTGAACACGGCATTGTCGTCGAAAGCATTCTTGAAGATATTCGACCGTTTATTCAGTATGCCGATTATAATCGTGAGCCACAAGTATTGAAAAATGACCATTTATACCATTTATATACTGAAATTGGAGGCCCATTAGCGCATAAATCCTATATTGAGCTGATAGATGATTTACATCCAACGCCTGCGCTAGGGGGATATCCGAAAGCACGTGCATTAGAATATATTGAAATGCATGAATTTGGTGCACGTGGCCTTTACGGTGCGCCAGTCGGTATGATTGATATGTACGATGATTGTGAATTTATCGTGGCCATTCGCTCGATGTTAATGAATCATCAGCAAGCGTTACTCTTTGCAGGTGCGGGCATTGTGAAAGATTCGGATGCAGCAGAAGAAGTCGCTGAAACAGAATTAAAATACAAACCGATGATGGTAGCTTTAGGGGTGAGTGAACATGACTAATCAGCGCTTTTTGACGGAGCAAGTGTTTCATTTTGTATCAGAATTATATGCATATGGATTACGTGAAGTCGTGATCAGTCCGGGGTCACGCTCCACGCCTTTAGCACTCGCGTTTGAATGTCATCCGCATATTCAAACGTGGATCCATCCTGATGAAAGAAGTGCGGCTTTTTTTGCGTTAGGTTTAATCAAAGGGAGTCAACGTCCGGTCGCGATTCTTTGTACATCTGGCACAGCTGCTGCAAACTATGTGCCTGCTATTGCTGAAAGTCATATTAGTCGTTTGCCCCTCGTTGTACTGACAAGTGATCGACCGCATGAATTAAGAGGTGTAGGTGCGCCACAAGCAATCAATCAAGTCAATATGTTTCAAAACTATGTGCGTTTCCAATTCGACTTACCGATTGCAGATGGTACGCCTAATACATTGGATGTGAACAAATACCAATTACAAAAGGCGAGTCAGTTTTTCGACGGTCCACACCAAGGTCCAGTGCATTTCAATTTACCTTTCCGTGAACCGTTAACACCGGATCTGTCGCGTCAAGATTTGTTGACGTCATTGCATTATGAACGGCCCCACTATCAAAAAACGATGGATTTCAGTGCAATTCTTCCAGTGTTAAAGCAATCTAAAGGGCTGATTGTTGTAGGGGACATGCAGCATCAAGATATTTCACAAATTTTAACTTTCGCGACGATATATGATTTGCCGATCTTGGCTGATCCACTTAATGGTATCCGCGCGACACAACATCCGAATGTCGTCACGGCGTATGATTTATTATTACGTTCAGGGCTCGACTTGTCGGCTGATTTTGTCATTCGTGTCGGTAAACCAGTCGTCTCTAAAAAGTTAAATCAGTGGTTGAAAACGACAGATGCGACACAAATTTTAGTTCAAAACAATGCAGATATCGATGCGTTTCCGAAAAATCCCGATTACTTTTTTGAAATGTCGGCCAATGACTTTTTCAGAGCATTAGGAGATATTCCTGCTGCTTACCGAAAAATGTGGTTGCGACAATGGCAAAGTATGGAAGAACAGGCGCGTCATACGATTAAAGCACACCAAGAAACAGCGAATGATGAAGCGGCGTATGTCAGTCGTGTACTCGATAAATTAGGCGCTGACGACGCGTTATTTGTCAGCAATAGTATGCCGATTCGTGATATCGATAATTTATATATTGACCATCAAGCACGCATTTATGCCAATAGAGGGGCGAATGGCATCGATGGTGTGGTTTCTACAGCACTCGGTATGGCTGTACATCAAAAAGTGACATTGCTTATAGGCGATATTGCATTTTATCATGACATGAACGGGCTATTAATGTCGAAACTGAACGATATCCATATGAACATCGTCTTATTAAACAATGACGGTGGCGGTATTTTTTCTTATTTACCACAAAAAGAAGGAGCACCTGAACATTTTGAACGGTTGTTTGGTACGCCGACAGGTTTGAACTTTGAACATGCAGCATTGTTGTATGACTTTAACTATAAACGCTTCCAAGACTTACAAGCGTTCGAATACAGCCATTTGACGACGATGACACCGACATTATTTGAAGTTGTGACGCAACGTGAAGCCAATTACGAAGCGCATCAAAATTTATATCAGAAATTGAGTGAAGTTGTGAATGTTACATTATAACTGGTATAGAGCACAGTCAGAAACGAACAAAATGATCATCCTCTTGCACGGCTTTATCAGTGATCAACGCACATTTTCATCTCATATTGAGCCATTGACCCAAGCGGCGCACGTCTTATGTGTGGATTTACCTGGTCACGGTCAAGATCAATCATCAGAAGAAGTTGTGTGGGATTTTGACTGGATATGTACGCAATTAAATGCTGTGTTGGCACAGTTCGGAGCCTATACGCTATACCTTCATGGCTATTCAATGGGGGCGCGTGTTGCATTAGCTTATGCATTGCAATATCAAGATGCGTTGGCAGGTGTCGTGTTAGAAAGCGGCTCACCTGGAATTGAAGATGATGATGCACGTCTTGAACGTCAACAAGTGGATGCAGCTCGGGCGCGTGTTCTTGAAATTGCGGGCATTGAAGTGTTTGTGAATGATTGGGAAAAATTGCCATTGTTCCAAACACAGCGGTTTTTAAAGGAGACAACACGCCAACATATTCGCGAGCTGAGACTTGCGCAACAACCGAAGCGATTAGCGAAAGCATTGCGTGATTATGGGACAGGACATATGCCAAACTTATGGCCACAATTAATAAGTTTGAAATTGCCTGTGCAACTCATCGTAGGGGAATGGGATGAAAAGTTTGTGCATATTGCTGAACGTATGTCTGACGTGCTTTCAGAGGCACAATTGACAGTCGTACCGCAAGTCGGTCATACGGTAAATGTGGAAGATGGCGTTAAATTTGATACAATACTATTAGAGTTTATAAAAGGTTAACTTGAGGAGGTCCACCATGGAAAGACAATGGGAAACATTAAAAGAATATAAAGAAATCAAATATGAATTTTTTGAAGGGATTGCGAAAGTCACAATTAATCGTCCGGAAGTACATAATGCATTCACACCGAATACAGTACAAGAAATGATTGATGCATTTACACGTGCAAGAGATGACGAACGTGTAGGTGTCATTGTATTAACGGGTGAAGGCGACAAAGCGTTCTGTTCTGGTGGAGACCAAAAAGTACGTGGCCATGGCGGTTATGTCGGCGATGACCAAATTCCACGTTTAAATGTGTTAGACTTACAACGTTTAATTCGTATCATTCCAAAACCAGTTATCGCGATGGTAAAAGGGTATGCCATTGGTGGCGGTAACGTCCTTCAAGTCGTATGTGATTTAACAATTGCGGCTGATAATGCAAAATTTGGTCAAACAGGGCCTAAAGTAGGTTCATTTGATGCTGGTTACGGTTCAGGTTATTTAGCGCGCATTGTCGGCCATAAAAAAGCACGTGAAATTTGGTACTTATGTCGTCAATACGATGCACAACAAGCGTTGGATATGGGTATGGCGAACACAGTCGTACCACTTGCTGACATTGAAGAGGAAACAGTGCAATGGTGTAAAGAAATCATGCGTCATTCACCAACAGCGTTACGTTTCTTAAAAGCAGCGATGAACGCAGATACAGATGGTCTAGCTGGTTTACAACAATTCGCTGGTGATGCGACATTGTTATACTACACAACTGATGAAGCGAAAGAAGGCCGTGACGCGTTTAAAGAAAAACGTGATCCTGATTTTGATCAGTTTCCTAAATTCCCATAAGTCTTTAATTTAAAGATGTAAGATGAAAAGTCCGTTTTATTCATTAAGTGAGTAGAATGGGCTTTTTGTTTTGACATTGAATATTTTTTGAACATAAAACGTGACATTAAAAAATAGCAGATATTGCTGTTGAATAATCTTACAATATCCGCTACTTTGATCATGTATTAAGTTAATTATAGCGTAATTCCAAATATTGTCGTAACCGTGCCATACCTTCTTGTAATTGTGCCATATCATAAGCGTAGGAGATGCGGACGTAGCCTTTACCAAAATCAGTAAATGCGGAACCTGGTACCATCGCAACGCCTACATTTTCTAATACATCGACACAGAAGGTAAAGTCATCTTCGGCAAAGGCTTCGATGTTTGGAAAAATATAAAATGCCCCCTGTGGCACGCCGTCTAAGCGAAAGCCCATCGATTGTAATGCGTTGATGAGATAATCTCGACGTTCGACATAGGCTTGGTTCATCTCTTGAGGTGCATCGACGGCTTCACGTAATGCAACTATGGTTGCCACTTGTGCGGGTACGTTGGCACAAATACAGTTGTACGCGTGCATAAATGTCAACTTGTCGATTAAGTATTGTGGACCTGATAGAAAACCAATACGTATCCCTGTAGCTGAATGAGATTTACTTAACCCATTGATTAACAATAATTGATCACGTATGTCATCAAATTGCGCGAAAGATGTGTGCGTGTGACCAAAAGTGTTCTCGGCATAAATTTCATCGCTTATCACAAATAAAGGGTGTGCCTTTAATACGTCGACAATAGCTGCCACTTCTTCAGCCGTCAATATTGCTCCAGTTGGATTGGAAGGGTAGTTGAGTAATATCGCACGTGAACGTGGTGTGATATGCTGTTGAATTGCTTCAGGTGTCACTTTAAAACCTGTCTCCCGTGTATCGATAAATACAGGTACGCCACCTAACGTTTGAATTAACGGAATATAGCCCGCATAAACAGGTCCAGGTAATAAAATTTCGTCTCCTGGATTAATAATACAACGGAGCGCCGTGTCTAACGCTTCAGACGCCCCATTTGTAATAATGATTTCTTCTGGATCATAATGCACGTTGAAGTGGGATTGATAATAATGTGCGACAGCTTCACGTGTGTCACGACGGCCTTTGTTGTGAGAATAAGTTGTATAATCATTCGCAATCGCATCTTGATACGCTTGTTTAACGACATCAGGCATGTGAAAATCGGGTTGTCCAATTGTTAGATTGATTACATCGTCCATGTCATTGATTTTACTTGAAAACTGGCGGATACTTGGTGCTTTTAAAAATTGTGCGTATGTATTGAGTTCTAATTTCATCCTATCACGTCCTAAAAAAAGAGAAGTTAACATTTAGAATAACACGACCGTATAGCCAAAATCTAATGTAAAGTGATGACTATAGGCGATGTCTTCTCATGTTAACTTCATGATTTATTGATCATAAGGTTTAAATGCAGAAGGGCGTTGTAAATGAACGGCAGGATTCGTCCATTTCGCCACAATGTTAGTCGACCATATCCAAACGATAAAACAAGCGAGCAAGAAGTTATAGATTAACCCTAACCCAGGTTGTTCAATAAATGGATAAATTTGATGCCCACGAATGACGCCGATAAATAGACCATGGAGCAAATAGATATACATCGTCCGTGAGCCAATATACGTAAATACATGGTGTGCTCTCGGGACTAGATTAAGAAAGGCACACATCGTACCTAAAATAATGACATATAAGCTTAACCTTTTTAATGGGCTAAATAAAAATTCGATGCCTTCAATATTTTTATACGGTGAGCTCGCAAGTAACCAATCTGAATCGATAGGATGTAAAGTATAAAAAACAAAAAAGCTCACGAATACCATCACTGATACTGGCATAAAACGTCTGAATCGGATATAACGACTAAACCTGTCATCCATAATGTAACCGATATAAAAAATAGGGAAAAAGACGAGTGTACGTGACCAACTCAGATACCCGTTGACATCAGTGGAATAACCCGCCAATACTGCAATTAAGATCGCAATCGGAAGCACATAAATCGGTTTGAATTGACGGACAATGACAATAATGACATTGAAGAAAAAGAGTGTTAATAAAAACCAAAGCGCAAATACTGGGTCAAATGGATCTAAGTCTAGTGAACTATTTTTACCGGTAATAAAGTAATAAATCGAGAAAAATGCGAAAAAGATTAAGTAAGGGCCTAACAATTTTTTGCCGACTTTTTCGATATAACCTGCACGTCCGACATTTTTAGCGAAGTAACCAGATATAAATAAAAACGTTGGCATATGAAAGCTGTAAATGACTAAATAAAGTGCATACACCGTTGGATGTGTATCAGTATAAGGTTGTATTAAGTGTCCGAACACAACGAGAAATATTAAGATTGCACGTGCATTATCAAAAAATGCGTCTCTCTTTTTAGTTTGTGCCATAATCTTGTGTGTCTCCTTTTTAAAATCTCAACATTAGATTATTATAAACGCTTTTCATAATGCAAAGAAAATGAATATTAAACAGTATCATTTGCACGAATATGAAAGGTACAGTGTTGAGAAAGATAAAATTTAGCTTATAATAATTAAGAGGATTCAAAATCATCGTTAAAGCGAGAACAAAGCATACGCCGCTTCGACATCTCGTGTCATCATCGTATGAAAATCAAGTGATGATATGCAATCAAGCTTTGACGCTACATCATATATTTTCTGTTTTATTTAGAATGATTTTGTGGTAAATTGAATATCATATACCTTCAAATCGTTTCTTAATAAATCATCAATTAGGAGAATGTTGTTATGTTACATCATAATTTTACTGGAATGAAACGATTGCAACATCCACCACGGTATTTGCCGGGACTAGATGGGTTGCGTGCAATTTCAGTGATCGCGATCATTATTTATCACCTTAATGCACAGTGGCTAGCTGGAGGATTTTTAGGTGTAGATACATTTTTTGTGATCTCTGGTTATTTAATTACATCACTATTATTATTTGAATATGAAAACTATCAAACAATCGATTTAGCAAACTTTTGGATTAAACGTTTTAAAAGGTTAATTCCAGCGATGTTATTCGTGACTTTAGTATCAGTCTTGTACGTCGTTTTATTTGCTCCTCAAATCTTACATTCGATCAAAGGGGATGCGATTGCAGCGTTGTTATATATATCGAACTGGTGGTACATTTTCCAAGATGTAGACTATTTTGACCAGTTCAAACCGATGCCATTGAAACACTTATGGTCATTGGCTGTTGAGGAACAATTCTATATCTTTTTCCCAATTGTTTTAACGTTATTTTTTAAAATATTTAAAAGAAAAAGATGGATCGTACTCGCGTTTTTCATCATTTCTATTGCGTCGGCAGTATTAATGTTTTATATGACAACACCTGATACGAACCATGCACGTACATATTTTGGGACAGATACCCGTTTACAAACATTATTACTAGGTGTCATTTTTGCATTTATATGGCCAGCTTTTCGATTGAAAGAACATCCGCCTAAATTTGCGGCTAACATTATCGATAGTCTAGGCCTTATCGCATTACTCGCTTTACTTACATTATTCTATTTTGTAAACGAACAGCAATTCATCCTTTATAGCGGTGGATTTTACTGTATTTCATTACTCACATTGATACTTATTGCAAGCCTTGTACTTCCGAATGGGCGATTAGCTAAAGTGATGAGTAACCCTGTATTTTTGTATATCGGTAAAAGGTCATACAGTTTATATTTATGGCATTATGTCATCGTGACATTTGTACATCAATACTTTGTGGCAGGTCAATATCCCTATTATGTTTATATCATTGACATTGCGTTAACATTTTTGATGGCAGAAATTTCATATCAATTTATCGAGACACCATTCAGACGCTATGGTTTCAAAACATTCTATTCAAAAGATAAAATTTGGATAACGGTGATTCGTACACCAATCGTTTTGGCTATTATCGTTACAGCCGCATTAGTACTCAATGGTCAATTTGACTATCTCGCTAAACAAGAGAAAAAGGCGAGCAGTTATCAAACGAATCATAAAAATAATGGTAAAGACAATGAAAAGCCAGCAGAAGATCCAACTGAAAAGGAACAAAAAGTAGAAAAGTTTGATCCTAAAAAGCAATCACCGCTCTTTATTGGCGACTCCTTAACAGTAGGGATGGGCTATTATCTGGATGAGCATTATCAAAAGCCTACCATTGATGCACAAGTCGGTCGTTCAATGGGCGCAGCGATAGAGGTTGCGAGAAACTATACGTCATTTAATCAAAAAGGGCAACCGGTCGTCATTCAGATTGGTACGAATGGTGATTTTGACCAAGCCCAATTAGAAACACTTATCAAAGATTTTGATAAAGCCGATGTTTATTTAATCAATACGACAGTGCCGCGTGACTATAAAGATCACGTGAATCAATTGCTTAAAAAAGCAGCAGATAAACATAAGCATGTGACGCTAGTAGATTGGAATAAAGTTGGTGTCGGTCATACGGAATATTTTGCGTATGATGGCATACATTTAGAACATCCAGGTATTCAAAAGCTCGTGTCAGAGTTGGATAAAGAGATGAAGGCGAATCAGAGTAAGCCTAAAAATAAAGCAGAAGCGAAATAAAGAGAAGCGGTTGATGGTGAATGCCATTGACCGCTTTTTAGTGCGCCCGGCATGGGTAACATCTTGACGGTGAAAGTCCGTTACAGGCTTGGTAGTGGGAACTGTTAGCGAAAGACAAGGGTGTCCATTGCGAAGTCAGACTGCTACTGCGTTAAATAGTAAGCATTAGGTTGAAAAAATCATTGACATTTTAAGGGAAGTATGTTTATGCTTTAATTGTCTGAAATATCTGATAATTAAAGGAGGAATAACTATGAATATTACATTAAGTATCAAAAAGGTGGATTTGGGAAAGTTAATGTGTTGTAATGCGTTTGCTAAAGGCGATGGATGGAGTGATAATTTATAACTCTAAAAGCACCTCACCGAGTGAGGTGCTTTTAATAAAATGTTAAAAATTATTGTATTCCGCCTTTTCAACTCATTTACACTTGCCTACACCTTTTTATTTTTAATCTATTTAAAAGATATTGATATTGATGTTTTTCATATTGGGATTTTATTTTCAGTTATTTATACCTCTAATATAGTCGCAGAAATTCCATTTGGTTATTTTGCTGATACAAAATCAAAAAAATTAAGTTATTACATTGGATCGCTTTTTACTATGTTTTCATTGGCCATATTGATCGCGTATAGAAGTTTTAATCTTTTAATAATAGGGTCAATATTGTACGGGATAGGTATGTCTGGAAAATCCGGTTCAGCTGAGGCTGTTCTTATTAACAGTTTAAATAAAGATGATCAAAAAGTTTACTTTGAAATAGGAAACACAATCAATTTATATTCAAATGCTTTCATGGCCATATTGATAGGATATCTATATAAGTTGAATATGGTGTCACCATTTTATATTTCTTACATAGCTGAGTTGCTCTTATTTACTTTTTTAATATTCATCAAAGAGACAAAAGTGACTGAAGATAAAGAACTAATAAAGCGTTCGGTATTTCGTGATACTAAGTTTTCTATATTAAAAAATTATGATGTATACGTATTTTTGTCTTTTATATATTTAGTGATACCGCAACTATCAGTTTACTTACCCGCTTATTTAAAAACGCATATTGAAGTTGAATATATTAGCATGCTTATATTTTTGTTTAATATCATTCCTATATTTGGCGCTAAGATATACAATAAAAAACTTAGAAATATTGAGAATAAATATGTGCTATATATGACGCTCATATATTTTACAGTGTTATTATTCATGATGAGTATTTCTAATTTCTATCTCTTTTTATTTCTATATGGCTTATCAAGAGTGGCTAATGGATGGATTTTTATGGTGATTTCAAAAATGATTAATTCTATTTCAACCGATGAGAATAGAGCGACGATGTTATCTATAAAGAGTACAGTAATGAGTTTAATGTTTGTTTTTTCAGACCCATTATTCGGATATATCATTTCAAGGCATAGTATAAAATTTAGTTATTTCATTTCTGGATTGATTATTCTAACAGGAATCATCATTTTTACATTTTCAAGGAGGGATAAGGATGTTTAAATTAAGTGATAAATATTTAATTAGAAGAGAATTTTTTGGTGGACTTGCTATTATCTTAGGTGGTGGCGAGTATGAGTTAGATGAATTAAGTACAGAAATACTTTTGTTTTTTGAGCATTCAAATGATATAAATCAATTAAAAATATTCTTGGAAAATGCTATGAATTTAGAACTTAGCTTAGAGGAAATTAAAAATCTATTAAAACAATTGGGAATATTTTTCGAAAGTACCACAACTATATACAAATTGTATGACATTGAGAAATATATTTCTCATATGAGTTTTGAAAGGAATTCAATAAATAAAACAAACTATTTATCCGCACCATTATCCTTATCTATTTATCCAAATATGAGATGTAACTTATCATGTGTCAATAGCGGTTTGAAAATGTCGTTTTTTGGCGGTTTAAGAATGACGTATGTTTAAACTTTTTTCACTTTTATAGTCTTTAAGTCGGTATGAATCGCCTGTAATTTTAAATATTTTTGAATGGTGAATAAGTCTATCAATAATGGCTGCTGACGCTATCTTGTTACTAAATGAGTCGCCCCAACTAGAAAAAGGGATATTCGTCGTTATAATCGTGGATTTCATTTCATATCTTAGTGACATCAATTGATAGAAGAGGTCTGCCTGTTCTTTTGAAATGGGTGTATAGCCTATCTCATCAATGATAAGCAGATCAATTCTGTTTAATTGTTTTAAAGTTTTATTGAATATTTCTTTTCTGATGTAGTTAAGAATTCAATTAATTCTTTAAAAGTATAGAATCGGGTTTTGATATTTTGTTTACAAGCTTCTACGCCTAGCAATATTGCTAGATGTGTCTTACCGACACCACTATTACATTGGATAGCAGTCAGTTGCTTGCGATATTTCGTTATGGTTCATTTCATGACAAAAGTGATTGACAAGACTGATAAGTTCAACAGCGTTATAAAATTCGTAATCGTAGGGCCTTAAACGTTGTTCCACAAATTTAGCTAAAGATTCCACAGAGCCCTTGGTTTGCGGCCTATAAGGCCTACACGCGATGGGTTCAAGGTTTGCATCTTTTCTATATTGTGTTCTAGGACAATCAACGACCGTTTTCATATTATCGAACCATATTTCCTTAGGAACACCTCCAGTGTACTCAAAAGATTCTTTCAAACATTGAAATAATGTATCTTGTTTTCTATCCCAAGTTAATGTGATATACTTCATTTTTGAATAGTGTAGAACGTAAAGAAAGATATTGAATTGATAACGTTTCCCAAATTTATCATGCATGATCATATCTTCTTTCCAGTCTACTTGAGCAGCTATACCGTGGTGTGTTTCTACCCGTATAGTTGCTTTTTTAATTTCCTTCCCTTTTTTATTCTTACAATATTCTCTTAGAATCGTATATTTGCCTTCATACCCTTTTTTAGTAATATATTTATAAATCGCCATAGCCGTACAACCTATCTCTAATTTTTCGTCTATGAGCGTTTTATAGGGTTCTAATTTTGATACTCTCTTTGTCGTTTTCCTTGTTTTTAATTTTTTCAACTCATTGCCTTTCCCAGCTTCATAATATTTTTTTACTGTCCTTGGATCGCAATGATATTGTCTAGCCAGCTCAGCGTAATTTGGTTTTATACCTTTCATAATGTAAAATGACACTCCTTCGTATATATCATGTCTCAATCAAACAACCTCCATTCAAAGATTGAGTTAAGACATGATTATATTATTTTAGAAAATAAAAATGCTGTTTTTGCTACATTTTATTTTCAAATGCTATCAACATAACTTAATTATAGAAGTTTTAATAAAAAAAGCTCTAATCACCGTGAAGATGACTAGAGCTGCTTTCGTTATATTTACTTCTTATACACATCGACGTCGAAGTATTTACCTGTTTCACCGATTTGATCATAGAAATATTTCATACGTTGTGCGTTCACATTTGCCCAATTAATATCAGTCGCATATTGATGTGTGGCAGGGTGTTCTGGATTCCAACGCATACGATACAATGTGTTTTGTCCTGAACCGATGTATTGATCACGGATGAATTTCGCGCCACCGATAATCGCTTTGCTGACCGTATTCCAACCATATCTTTCAGCAGTTTTAAAGCCATTGCGTAAAGCGTCTGTATCGATTGCCCCGATACCGAACATGTTGTAATACTTCGGTTTACCTGTTGTTACGACTTTATTATTTTTATCTACGTGACCGCCATTCGCAAGTTGAGAAGTCCCGTTACCTGTTTCTAAAAATGCGTGAGACATTAAGTAAACCTCATTAATGTTATGCTTTTGTGCGGCTTCTTTAAACGCGGCACCTTGACCTTCTAAAATGCCTTTACCTCTTAACAATTTATTGAGTTCTTCCGCGCCGAGACCTTGGTATTGATCAAGTTTTAAAAATTGATACATGAGTGTCGGATCTTTTTCAAGTGCTGCGGTATTCATTGCTTTTTCAGTTTCTGAACGATTCGCATTGACCCACTTACCAGCTACACGTTGAACTTGAGGCGGGTAAGTCAACGCCATTTGTTTATCGAGTGCTGCTTTCAATGTGCTACTGACTGCAGTGTGTTGAATGAATGATGAGCGTACGTCAGCTGCTTTAATCCATCCTTTCGTACCATTTTGGAATGCGCCATAGTACCAAGTAATACCATTCAGTAAAGATGATTTTTCGACTTTAAAAAGTTGTTGATAAAAGCCTTTTAAAGCACCAGCCGATTTCGAATCTCCAACTTTAGTGTAATAATAACCGTTTTTGTTCGTAATCACGTAATCTTCTACTTTTTTCAAAGTTGTGATTGCGGCCCCTTTAACAGCGCTGTTCGATGCGGTTTTAATGTTTGCGACTTTTGCCGCTACAGCTGTTAAGTCTTTTTGATTAATCCAACCCAATTTTTGATTCACTGTACCGAATAAGAATGTATCATTACCGACTTTAACTGATTTTGAAGCTGTAAATAAACGACTTGCTCCATTTTTTAATGTATCGACACGTTGTTTCGTTGTACCCCAAGGCATAGCGTAGAGGCCAGATGTTTTACTATTGACTGTGTAATTACCTTTAATAGCTGTTTCTGCACCTAAGCTACGTGTTGTGACATCTTTTGCATAAAACCAACCGAGTGGCGTGCCTCCTGTATTGTTTTGCAGTAATACATAGTCTTCGTTATTGGCAGAAGCTGTTTTTGTAATTTTATAAGTTTGACCTGCCCATCTCGCTGCACTTTTTGCTGTTTTGTCATAAATAGAAGCCTTGATACCGCTATTTTTCGTGTTCAGTTGACCGATTTGAGAAACTGCTTTTGTGACGCTACTTGCTGCTGCTTTTTGTACTGTTAATGCTGTTGAATTAATCCAACCCGATAATTTACCAACTGTACCGTACAAGTAGGTTGCTTTACCTACAGTTTGGGATAGTGTTGTTTTGAATGTTTGTGTTGCAGCACCTGTCACTGTACCGGCAACCTGTTTACTTGTACCCCATGGCACTTGATACAATTTCGCGCCTGATTTAATCGTATAATTTTGCCTCACTTTAGAAGGGGCTTTACTTGTTTGATATTCGACATCAGCTTGTTTAGCCCAACCGACATATGTTCCTGTGGCATAGTCTGTTACTAAGTAGAATGATTGCCCATTTAGACTTGCTTTTTTCGTTACTTTTAAGGTTTGGTTTGTGGCTGAAGTGCTTTTACCAGTTTTATCATATACTGTTACATATAAGCCACTATTTTTATCTTTAATGCGACCGAGACCTGTGTCAGTTGTTACTTTTAATGCGGTATTCGTTGATGGTTTTTGGTCGTTTGCTGCAACACTGCTCGCATTAATCCAACCCGATAATTTACCAACAGTACCGTACAAGTAGGTTGCTTTACCTACAGTTTGTGATAGTGTTGTTTTGAATGTTTGTGTTGCAGCACCTGTCACTGTACCGGCAACTTGTTTACTTGTACCCCAAGGCACTTGATACAATTTCGCGCCTGATTTAATCGTATAATTTTTGCTCACTTTAGAAGGGGCTTTACTTGTTTGATATTCGACATCAGCTTGTTTAGCCCAACCGACATATGTTCCTGTGGCATAGTCTGTTACTAAGTAGAATGATTGCCCATTTAGACTTGCTTTTTTCGTTACTTTTAAGGTTTGATTTGTGGCTGAAGTGCTTTTACCAGTTTTATCATATACTGTTACATATAAGCCACTATTTTTATCTTTAATGCGACCGAGACCTGTGTCAGTTGTTACTTTTAATGCGGTATTCGTTGATGGTTTTGATGGTTTTGAAGACGAGTTAGCAGGTGAAGCATAACCCATTTTCACTTGGTATTTTTCATTGATTAAATCATATAACTCATCATACGAATAACCATGTTGTTTTAAATACCCATGTGGATCGGTATGGTCTGTACCACCTAAAAATCTAGAAACAGCATCATGTGTCCAAACTGTACCACGACCATCATATTCAGCACTATCCGGTACAAGGCCATAATATTGTAAGTTTGTTGCTGCGTAATCCGCCATATTGTTCATTTGACGTGCAAAATCTTCTTTCGAATGAACGTGAACAAGCTCGATATGAATAAAACGTTCATTGGCAATGGCACCAGCACCCCATGCTAAATAATCTGTCGGTTGTGTTTCAATAATACGTTGACCATTAATAAAACCGTGCACGAATGCATTCTGATAATTTCGTTTCATGTAGCTGATTTCGCCATCAATGGTAGAGCGGTCATTTGCTGTATCATGCACGATGATGCCTTCAGGTTTACCGACTCCATTACGATAACCGTATTTAGGGAAGTAACTTGAATAATCTTCTTCGTATACCGGCACTTTATAGTTTTGCTTACGAATATAGTCATTGATAGACGATTTCACTTTAGGTTGATATGCACTCGGTTTACTAGCGACAGCTGAACGGAATGCGGTTTGACCAGTCGATTGGAGTGAAAGTGAAGCAGGGGGACCGCCTTTACCGCCAACGCGTGGAGGTGTTGGACCGTCCGGATTCGCATTGATGTCTTTGTCAGTTGCTGTTTGTGCACTGTAAGTTGTTGCCTTCTTGTCTGTTGTCGTTTTCGCCTGTGTATCAGCTTGACGTGTTGCTGAAGCAGGTGCTTCTGTTTTCGCTGTTGTAGCATCCGTTTTTGTTTCGTTTGTCAATAATGCGCGTTTTGTGACTTTGTCAGTATTGTCTTGATTCGTCGCTGCTGACTGTGTTGTATTTTGAGTTGCTGTTGCTTTACTGTCAACTTGCGCTGTGTCTTTTGTGTCAACTTGAGGTGTTTTATTTTGAGCTGTTTCCGTCGTTGCCTTCGCTTCAGGTTGTACAGCTGCTTGAGGTTGTGTAGCATATACATCTTCTGTTGTCGCAACAGCCTCTTTGTTATTTACATTTGTTGACGTATTTGCTTGCGTCGCTTCAGTTTGTGCTGTTGTTGAATCGCTTACATTTGTTGCTGAAGGTTGTTGCGCAGGCGTGTCCGATGCTTGATATGTATCTGGTGACACAGTTGCGTCTTCATGTGTATCGATTTCACTTGAACGATAAGGATATTTTGTCGCATCTTCAGTAGCGTTTTGTGTACGGTTACTAGCCATTTCATCTGAATTGGCTTGGGCGTTTAATGTGCCTTCATCTATAGAAGCTGTTGCAGGTGATGCACTTTCATCTGTACTTTTTGATGCAGTATGATTTGTTGATGTCGCTTCATCAGTTGTAGCAGGTTGTTGTGCGTCTTGTTGTCCTTCTTCTACGGGCGTTTCAGTTTGTGCTGCTGTATCGACTTGAGCCGTATCAATTTGTGAAGGATCCTTGTATTCTTTTGAACCTGCAAGTGTTGTGCCTTGTGGCGTTTGTTTCGCATCATCAGCTTGTTTTAAAGCGTATTGATCATCAAGTACATTCGTAGGTGTTTTTTCAGGTGCAACTTGTTCAGCGGCATTGGCTTGGTGCCCAGAAAATGCAGTTCCAGCCAAAGTAAGTGCAACGATTGTAGGTGTTTTATAACCAAATTTTTTGACCATTTTATTGCTCCTTTTAGATAAAATAATAAAGTTGATTATTCACATTATAGAGTTATTGGGAGGCGATTTGTGTATTTTAACTGGATTGTAATTTAATTTTAATAATCGTCCTCCGTATTTATATTTTTACGTTGTTTTTAATTAGGAGAATTTGTTAAAGTTAACATTTAATAATTTAAAAGTGAATATTTTGGAAGAAAGAAAAGTTAGAGAATTAATGTTTACGGAGATGAATTGATTGAATCACAATATTAAATGATCGAATTGAAATCGCCTAAGTTAGGACATATCTCAATTCGAACCATTAATATGAATGGAGTAGGAAAAGTCTATGATGTGAGGTGCTTTTCCATATGATAGTGAGGGATTCCTGCATCTAAAAATTCTTCGCCATACGTATGATAGCCTAAAGATTCATAAAATGGGATCGCATGTGTTTGGGCACCTAATTTGAAATGACGGTGGCCTTGTTCATATGCGACTTGTTCAAGATATTGCATGAGTTGTTTGCCAATACCTAAGCCACGAGCACTTTGCAACACGGCGACACGTTCAACTTTAGCACTGCCATCTACATGACGAAAACGCGCTGTTGCGATAGGCTGTTGGTCATCGTTGTAGGCAATGACATATTGTGCGGTATGTTCATGTTCATCAATTTCTTCTTCTCGAGAAACACCTTGTTCATCGATAAATACTGTTTCACGAACGAAGAGAACGTCTTGATATTCTTGTTCCGTTTCGACTGTTTTAATCATAGGGCGCATTCCTTTCATAAGAGAGTGAGTTTAATGTTTATCATAATCGATTGAGCTGTAGAATAAAAGTGTTTTTCAAATTGAAATGACGGCGCGACAGATGATACGCGTTGAAGACTTGTTGTAATGAGATAAAAAAGTACCCGACATCGTAAAAATGACGGATACTTATGATTAATTCGTATTTGACGGTGTTACATCGCTTGTTGGCGTACGAGGGCAGTATATTGCCAGAAAAGGCGCATTTGTACGAGATTCCAGTTGTTCATGCCCATTGTATAGCCAGAAGGTTTGAAAATATTCACGTCTGTCACTTCTAATGCCGCAGCGACAAGATATTGAATCGGCACGCTTAAGTTTTGCATTGCGGGTGTTAAGCCATTCTCATCATAAACCCAAGAAAACGGTAGCGGCGATTCAAAGACATCAATCGCATCAAAAATTTCAGGAAGCGCGACGATATAACATGCGGCATTGATGACAGGGTTCGTTTCACTTTCCTGATAATAAAGCAATAGCGCTTCATAATTTTCACGATGTGTATGATTCACATAGAACAACTCTTGGCGAAAATGCGCCATGTCTTTACTGTGAATGATTTGTTGCTCGAGCATATTAAAAATGCCATTGATATGTCTAATTTTATCTTGTGTATGACGTGCCATGTGTGAACCTCCTATTAGTAGTATGAACCATCAGGATTTTGGCTTTGCTCCGGTACGCCTTGTTCCTGATTATTCGTTGCGCCACTGGTGTTATCAGCTGCTTCACCTGTATTATTTTGATCATTTTTCTCATCGTTCGGGATTAACTTTTTAACGTCCTGTAACAATGATTCTTCTAAATATGTGAGCGGTGGGATATCACCATAGTATGCTTTCACACGCTCCACTAAAAATTGATTTCTGTCTTTAATAGGTGCTAAACCTAAGTCTTTACGTAAAGTGTTAGACGTTTCAATTAAATTATCAACGTCAGGATTAATGTAATAAATACCATTCAGTAATTCATTTTCACCTTTAAGTTGTTGCGATTGAATGTCTACATCATTTGCTAAGTAGTTTGTCGCGAGTGCCTTGATTTCTAAGTAACTTAAGTTGTGTTTTGAATTTTTTCCTACAATTTCAATGATATCATCTAATTTGTGTAAAGATTTAGTCTCTTGGGCTTTTTTGAACAATATTTTTAATACTTCCATTTGTCGTTGCCCACGTTTTAAATCAGAGTCTTGCTTACGTGTACGTGTCACAGCAAGCACTTCATCACCGTTAAGCTGTTGCTTTCCTTTTTTAAGTTTGATACGACCTTTGTCCTTTGTGTTCGGTTCGTTCAGATCGTATGGGACATCATATTCAATACCACCAAGTTCGTCTACAGTTTTGGCAAAAGCTTCCATATTAATACGCACATAGTAATCAACTGGGACATTTAAATTCGCTTCTACCGTACGCATTGAAGCTTCTGGTCCACCGTATGCATGCGCGTGCGTAATCTTATCATAATAACCGACCTCTGGAATGTAACTTAGCGTGTCACGAGGGATACTGAGCAAACGTATTTGATGTTTGTCAGGATTCATGGTTGATAAGATCATTGCGTCGGTACGCGCATTTTCAGGGTTTTGCCCGTTTTTTCTTCTTGTACTGCTATCATCTATACCTAGAAATAAAATAGAGATAGGTTGTTTGGCAGCATTGACTTTTGAATCTCTTAATTGGGATTGACGCTCATCCGATTGTGAGAATGAGTCGTCAAAAGCATTCTTTGATGAGTTAAAAAGAATGAATGCGAAAATTGTAGGAACAATGATAAGCATGAAAGCTAATAAATTGAGTAAAAATTTGAATCCTTTATTCATAGTGAATTGCTCCTAACAGGTATTTTACATATGATTATATATTGTAATGAAGTGCTGATGACTTTTCAATCATTTCATACATTTTCATCTATTTTGTAGAGGTTAGTCGAATTCTATGTTGGAAGCGTGTCGTTCATGTATAATGAAGTTATTATTATGAATGAGGGATATCAATCACATTGGCGTCCCGTTAATTTTAATCAATGAATCATATGAGGATGGTGGATGTTTTGAAAGCACAATGGATGTCAAAACTAGATGAAAGTTTAGTACGCGAATTTTATGAAGGACAAACCGAAGAAGAACGACAAGCAGGCTTTGAAGATGTACTTACATTTGGGACTGCAGGAATTCGAAGTACTTTTGGCATTGGACCTGGACGTTTAAATAAATTTACAGTTCGTAAAGTTGCGCTTGGTCTAGCACAATATTTAAACGCGAAACAATCAGATGCGACGGTGGTCATTCATTTTGATACACGCTTTTTATCTGAAGATTTTGGACGTGAAATTGCACGTGTGTTAGCGACTGAAGGTGTCAAAGTAGTACTGGCTGACAGTTATAAATCAACGCCGGAGCTGTCTTTTGCGGTACGTCATTTACAAGCGACAGCAGGTGTGATGATTACAGCAAGCCATAACCCAAGCAATTACAATGGCATTAAAATTTATGGTCCAGATGGTGGTCAATTGTTGCCAGCTGCTTCAGAAGATTTAAGCCAATATATTAATGCGATTGAATCACCATTAGACATTACGGCAAATGATTTCGAAGCTTTACGTGATGCCGGCATGATTTTACCATTAGCGGATGAAGTCACTGAAGCGTATAAAGCGGGCGTTAAAGCATTAGTAGGTCCAATTGAATCACAAGGCGAAAAAGTCGTACTAACAAGTCTTCACGGCACAAGCCTACCATTAGGTGCGACATTATTAACGGAGCTTGGCTTTGAAGATTTTGTCATTGAAACAACACAATCACAACCAGACGGACGTTTCCCGACAGTTAAAAGTGCGAATCCAGAAGAAGCAGCGGCATTTGAGTATGGCATACGCCTTGCTGAACAAGAAGACGCATCATTAATCATTGCGACTGACCCAGATGCTGACCGTTTCGGCTTTGTTGAAAGATATGAAGATGGGACAACACGTTATTTCAATGGTAACGAAATCGGCTTAATTTTGATGAAATTGCGCTATCAAGAACTCCAACCGACTGGTGATGCATTTTATATTATCAAATCGATTGTGACAGGTGCTTTAAGTGAAGCATTTGCGAAAGCTTTAAATATCGAAGTGGTCAACGTTTTAACAGGCTTTAAATATATTTCTGAACAACTGCAACAACGCGAAACAGATGACGCACAACTCGTTTTAGCATTTGAAGAAAGTCACGGTTACCTTGCGAAAGATTTATCACGCGACAAAGATGCCATTCAGTTTATTCCGTTATTAGTGAAATATAAGCAAATGTTAACGCAAAATGGTTTAACGTTTAAAGAAGTGTTAGAGGATATTTATGCACAAATTGGTCGTTATGATGATCTGACACTTTCACCGACGTACGCGGGTCAACAAGGCAGACAGAAAATTGATCAGCTTATGACGCACTTTAGAAATGATACGAGCGATACGTTACTTGGTTTAAACATTGTGACGAAAGAGGATTATTTAGCACAACAAACGACGCATTTGGCAGATGGTACGACGACTGTGATTGATTTACCACAGGCTGATGTGATTCGTTATACATTTGAAGAGGGCTTTATTGCTTTGAGACCGTCTGGTACGGAGCCGAAGATTAAAGTGTACTTCTCGTTGAATGTGGATGATTTTGAAGGTCTAGTTGAGGCATTTAAGTCGACGTATTTAAGTGAGTAAAAGCGACATTCGTACATGAGTTAATAGTACAGTTTATTTAATTGCTACCTATGGTCTCGCGTTCTTCCCGAGGGACTTGCCTCGACTAAATTTGGCTTAATTAAAGTGTACACTTTAATTAAGCTAAATTGGATTTTCGGGAGCAGTACAGAAATCTCATGTGTCTCAAAGATTTCGTCGTACTGCCCCCGCAAGGCTGACTAGACTTCTCAAAAGCATCAGCATTGAGAAGTCAGACAGCTACTGCGTTAAACAGTAACTACTATTAGAGTAAAGAAGTAACTGTTAGTAATATGCACGTATCCCTCGGGAGTCCGACCGGGTAGCAATATATAAAAAGCGACATTTCTCTTAATGTGAGGGGTGTTGCTTTTTTACGTGGCATGGTTATTTAAACGCTTATGCATCAAAATGATTTGTTTCAACTGAACTTTAACTTAGTCTCATACCTATCTTGAAATTGACCAGTGTGAAAGATAGCTCAACGGTATTTTTCATTTTTTACCGCTACTTACACTTCACTTGTTGACGAGGAAAAGTGGTGACAATTTTTGAACGGCCTAATCAAATTTTCCAAATGGTTGTGTTTTTGGCTTGAATCCGTATTTGCCATCACTATAACCGACTTGTGCATAATACCTTTTGCCATTTTTTTCAAAACCAAGCCATACGTAACCATCATGAATATATTTGTAGTCGTAGATTAAATGTTGATCCTTCTTCAATGTAGTGAACTGTTTTTCATCATTGTTCGGTTGCTTGTATATTGCCACACCTTTATCTTTAGTGACTTTAAATCTGCCATTTTCGTAACGCATGGTGATACCTAATTTTGTTTTCTGCCATTTGCTTGTGATTGCATTACTATTATAAAGAACGTCTGAATAGCTTGGTTCAGCAAAGTTCACTTTAGTAAAAGCACCGAACGGCTCGCTATCGATTTTGTAGCCTCTGTTCCCATCACTGTAACCGGTTTGAATATAATAACGTTGATGATTTTTCATAAAACTGACCCATACGTAGCCATCGTTTACATATTTATAATCATAATTGAGTGTTGTAGCAGCCTTCAAATTCGTGGTCACTTTCCCGTTAATGCTAGGCGTACTGTACACTGTTAATCCATTGTTTCTCGCTACAGTATATTGTCCGTTTTCATGTCTATAGGTCATGCCACTTTTCGTTTTCATCCAACCACTGACAACGGCATTTGAATTTAAAGGTGTATCGGAATAGGAAGATGGTGGTGGCTGATTTTTATTTGAAAAGTGAGGCCTGATAAAATAAGCGACACCTTTATATTGATGTTTCACTAACGCCCCCACGCCGCCAAATGATAAGTTACCTTTCGTATTCTGTTCTAAAGTCGTAAAGTGTTTAGAAGAGGCTTCTTTCACAATACCAATGTGACCATAATGTCCATTCCATGCTTTTGGAGACCAAACGACAATGTCCCCAGTCTTTGGTACAAAACCAGATTTTTTTGAATACACTTTTGCATAGTTGCCCAAGTCGTTATTCTTCGCTTGATAGGCATTGCCGTTTAAGCGGACATTGCCATTGGATAATTGATACATATAATCCACAATTAAGTCCATGCATTGATAACCGTAATCACCATCAAAATCGATACCAACTCCGATATGTTGTTGTATATATTGTGTTGCATTTTTTTGTGACCAATTAAGTTTATACGTCGTTTCAGCATAAGCGCTTTGATTGTTAAATACGTTTATTAAATTGAAAGCTGCAACGATTTTTTTGTGTTTTAATAAGAAGTTTTTAAAATAGTCATCTTCAACGTTGTAAGCATTTGCAAAAGTAAATCCTCCTAAAATCAGAAATGTCGTCATACTTACTTTTACATTACGTTTGAATGCTTTTGAGCGACGTTTCATCCACTTTCCTCCTTGAGCATGTCATCATTCTAATCTATTTATATCAAACGACTATTAAAATCAAATTATAAAACATTAAAATTTTATAATTATTTCATTAATGTACCACTGTTTATGTTAAAAACTTTTTTATTTCATTCGACTCGAAAATGTATTAAACCTCTTTGTATTCAACGAGTGAAAGAGAGTAGTTACAACAATTCACTCATTTCAAAGTAATAAAAATATCAATGCATCTCTAATCATCCTCAATATCAATACACGCTAAAAAAGGTAAATTAGAACGACATTTTTTAAATATAAAATTTACATTTCAGTCTCTTTTTAGCACGTTTTGTAAACTTAATGCAAAGATTGTTTATTTAATGTTTATCTGATTATAAAATATAGTAAAATAATAGATTATTTTCTGTTTTTAATTGAAATAACAGTTCATATACTTAAAAATTGACATAGAAATCTTATTTAACTAAGAGAGGTCATTTGAACTGAGTTAATAAATGAAAGCTCCAAAAATTTCTATGGAAGAAAGGTGTATGAAAGTGAAACTCACAACTGTAGGATTAGGTTACATTGGTTTACCGACGTCAATTATGTTTGCCAAGCATGGTGTAGACGTTATAGGTGTAGATATTAAAGAAGAAGCTGTTAATAGTTTAAACAACGGGCAAATTCACATCGAAGAACCAGGTTTACAAGAAGCCTACGAGGAAGTTTTAGCGACAGGAAAATTCAAAGCGTCACAAACCCCAGCTGAGGCAGATGCATTTATTATTGCAGTGCCCACACCAAATAATGATGATCAATACGAATCTTGTGATATTTCCATCGTCATGAGTGCAACTAAAAGCATTATCCCATATTTAAAAAAGGGGAATACTGTCATTGTTGAATCGACTATTGCACCGAGAACGATGGATGACCATGTGAAACCATTATTAGAAGAACATGGGTTTACGATTGGTGAAGACTTATATCTCGTCCATTGCCCAGAACGTGTGTTACCTGGAAAGATTTTAGAGGAGCTTGTGTACAACAATCGTATTATCGGTGGCGTGACGCCTGCTTGTATCGAAGCGGGTAAACGTGTCTACAGTACATTTGTGAAAGGTGAAATGATTGAAACGGATGCGCGTACAGCTGAAATGAGTAAATTAATGGAAAATACGTATCGTGATTTAAATATTGCTTTAGCGAATGAGTTAGCTAAAATCAGTGACCACTTAAATATTAATGTGTTAGACGTGATTGAAATGGCAAATAAACATCCGCGTGTGAATATCCATTTGCCAGGCCCAGGTGTCGGGGGACATTGTTTAGCTGTAGACCCGTATTTCATTATTGCGAAGGATCCTGAAAATTCTCCATTGATACAAACAGGGCGTCAAATTAATCGTTCCATGCCAGCATATGTCGTGGAAAAAACGAAAAAGATTTTGCGTGAATTAAATGGGAATAAAATTGCAGTATTTGGCTTAACATACAAAGGCGATGTGGATGATATTCGTGAATCACCTGCTTTCGATATTTATGAATTGCTTTGTCAAGAATCGCATCTTGATGTTGTGACATATGATCCGCACGTCAAACTTGATTTTGTAGAGAAAGATATTCAAAAGGCAGTTGCGGATGCTTCTCTCGTTTTAATTTTAAGTGACCATTCTGAATTTAAACAATTGACGGACAACGATTTTGTAAATATGAAAGATAAAGTTATTTTTGATACTAAAAATGTCATTCAAAGCCAATTCGAGACAGTTCAATACTATAACTATGGTAATTTATACGAATTTGATAATCAAAAGCAATTAATTTAATTTGAAGAATAAGTGAGTTTGTATGAGAAGTCATTCTAAAACCATCTTGATAGAGGATGATTGCGTTTTTGATTGAAATGTCTGCAAGCTCATTTTTCTTTAAAAATATATTTTAAGAGGTTAGTTTATGGATGATTTAAGATCATATTTAATTGAAAACCAAATTCTGTTTAACGTTTTTTTAGATGAACCGGGGTATCAATTTATATATAGTGATGTCAATTTGAAAGAAGAAGTCGGCACAGTAGAAGCATTTAATCATAAAGTTTATCAAGTGTTGAGTACAAGAACCATGGAAGGTCAATTGTACGGCTATTTAAAAGGTCAAAGAGAAATTGGATGGGTTAAGTTAAAAAACTCTCACTATGTTTTTAATAAGCAGAATGAAATCGTTTTTGTGAAAAAGTATGCAGAAATTCAAAACGCATTAAATATTACATACCAGTTCGCGGACCGTTTTACACAAGATGTTCAGAATAAATATTTAACGTCTACAGGTTTGGTGAAGTATAATGATGAATTTTATGAGCTGTTATTTCAAAAAAAGAGATTCGTAGGCTTTATGAAACCGTCTGATCTTGATGTGGGCTATCATGTCAATGAAAATGTCAATTTACGACAAGGGACAGTATTGTTTTTAGAAAGTCGTCTTAAGACAAAAGCTGAAAATGTTCATGTGAAAGGTGATTTTCGATTAAAGTTGCTATTTCCAGAAAAAGGTATTGGTAAGTTAGAAGAGGAGAAACAAGTCTACTGGATTGAATTAAAGCATGTCGATCCACAACAACTTGAACGTATTTTAGATACTTTGCCAGATTATAGTTCAACTGAAGAAGTAGAAAAGTCTGATCTCATTCATAATTTTTTAACAGAACGACAGCAAGCGAAACATGTCATTACAGCGTTAGTGAATGACAAAATGAATCAAGGATGGAATGCACAAGTTGATGGATTTGAGGGACAAAGCAATATTCATGAACGCTACCAAAATTTAAAAAACTCCAAATTAGGGCAGTTACAAATTAAATATTGGAATATGAGAAAAAAGTGGGGGAAGTCACATGGCAAATCAACCTCAAACTAAAAAGAATCAACTAAGGGAAGCGATTGATTTACTGAATACAGATTATCTACTTGGTTTGAATCGATTGGAAGAGACTTTAAATTCAAGTGATGTGGCGATGTATTTAAAGTTACTAGAAAAAAATGGCAAACTGAACTTTATGCATCAATTTAAGGATGAGTTAAATAAAGAAAAAGCGAGTAATGGTTCTCGTATTTTGAAAAAAGCGCAGTATCAAATTGGTATGATTGCAGATGAGTTTTTATACAATTCATTTAAAGATACAGCGGATGTTACTTTTATTCCGAGTGATGCTGAAATTGAAAAGATGCAGTTTGACTTTGTCATCGTGGCGACAACATGGCGAGGGATAGATGCATCATGGCAAGGTGTCGCTAGCCCTAAAAGTAGAATGCGCGCACATCTCATGCAGTTACTTGATGAACTTATTGAACGTCAAATTCCGTTAGTCTTTTATTCTAAAGAAGATCCTGTTAACTTCCATTTATTTAAAGATATTGCACGAAAATGTGATTATATTTTTACGACTGCACAAGAAATGGTTCAAGATTATATCGAATACACGAATAATAAAAATGTGAAAGTTTTACAGTTTGGGGTGAACCCACATTATCATAACCCAATTGGAACGAGAACGAATGAAGCGGCAAACAATAAAGATAACGTCATTTTCGCTGGTAGTTGGACTAAAAAATATCCACAAAGAAATAAAGATTTAGCACGTATGTTTGATGGTTTAAGTTTAAGTGGCAACGATTTAACGATTTTTGATCGTAATTTACACCTTGAAAGAGAACGCTATTTATTCCCTAGCAAGTATATACCTTATCTGACGGGTCCGTTAAGCCATGATGAACTGATGAAAGTACATAAGATTTTTAGATGGGCACTCAATGTGAATTCAGTCAAATATTCAGACACGATGTTTGCCAATCGTGTGTTTGAATTACAAGCATTCGGTAATTTGATGATTTCTAATTATTCAGTTGGTGTGAACAATCAATTTCCTAATGTGTTTATGGTGAATGATGAATCGGATGTCGGTCCTATTTTAAATCGGTATTCGGAGCACGAGTTGAGAGCCTTTCAAGCGAAGAATATAAGGAATGTGATGTTAGAACATACGACGTATCACCGCATCAATGAAATTGCGAACTTTATGGGATTAACGAGCACTGCCGTCCAACCGGTCATAGGTGTCGTTGTGCGAGAAAGAACAGAAACTTTAGTAGAGATGTTTCAACGTCAAATGAATGTGAAGAAAATTTTATTAACCGAACAAGAATTCAACGACCGCATACATGAATTAGATTTCGTGACATTTTTTGATGACCATTACATTTATGAAGAATATTATTTAGCTGATTTACTCAGTGCATTTTATTATACCGATGTCGATTTCGTACAAAAAACTTTAAACACAAACGTCCAAGTACATGACTATGTTGAATCGTATGATGATAAATATTTAACGCTCTTTGACGCACAAGCTTATCAATCTGAAGCGTTCAAATTAGGGTACACGTTAGATGATGCTGAAATCTTTGACAATGAAAAACAAATTTTAAGTCAAAATGATTTAGTTAGTGTGATTGTTCCGATTCATAATAATGGACGTTATTTAGAAGATAAATGTATGCGCAGTTTGAGACGTTCTTCAATGTTTGACCGCTTCGAAATCATTTTTGTGGACGACGGTTCTACAGATGAAGAAACACGTCATGTTATACAAAGATTAAGACGAAAATATCCTAATATTGTCTATTATCGATTTGAATCAGGTTCAGGTAGTGCCTCCAGACCACGTAATAAAGGCGTCGAACTGGCAACAACACCATATATTACGTATTTAGACCCTGACAATGAAGCGATAGGGGATGGCTATGCCCAACTGTATGAAAAATTAAAGGAAAATCCTTCTATCGATATGGTAGTCGGCAACATTATTAAAGAAGACAATCGTAAAAGGTCTGTGTTTAATTATTACGGCACGATTAAAAAATATAACCATGATGAACCTTTGATTACCAATACGAAAAAGTTTCTTAAAACGGCAGGCTTACGTGCGCAAAGCATTCAAGCACTAATGATTAAAGCAGAAGTGATTAAGAACAATCGTATCAAAATGGTGGAAGGTGCTGCCGGGCAAGATACCGTCTTTTTTCAAGAGCTGATGTTATATTCTAAAAAAGTGTTAGGTATTAAAGCACTCATTCATATGTATTATGCAGCAGTTAGTGGATCAGTCACGAACTCGACTTCAAAAAAATTATTTGATAAGTACTATAAACTCGAACTAGAACGTATTCCTTTTTTAGAGCAACATCAACTTATGGATGCCTATATGCAACAGCGCTTTAATTTGTACGTGAAAGGTTGGTACAGACCTCGACTAGATATCGTGAAAGCGGAAGAACGACAAGCTGCCATTCAACGATTTTTAGAGATATATCAGCTTTACGAAAAATATGACCGACCACAAGATATTGAATTAGATGATTACATTAAGGCGTTAAAAAAAGAAGTGCAACAGCGATAAGGGGGATGGCAGATGCACAATGACTTACAATTCATCAGTTTTGCTAAAAATTTTTTTATACTGCCAAATGAACAAGCGTTTGAATTAGACGGTTACCTTAACCAGAAGATCAGTCAAAAAACGATTTATTTTACGCCAGATTTGAATCATATCACTTTTTCAGTGCGAGGCTATCAAATCTTAATTCTTGGAGAGTTGGTCGACGTGAGAGACAGTACAAAGTCGGTTGTTATGATCGTAAGTGATTTGTTGCAACATCCCATCGATTCTGATGCCTTTCTAAATGAAATGTCTTTTTTTAATGGCAGATACGGCTTGTTCATTGCTATAGAAGATAAACTGTATTTTTATAACGATGCGACTTCATTTTTTTCTATGTATTACCATGATGTACAACCGGTTTATGCATCTCATTCAAAGCTATTACATCAATTGCTACAACAGATTTACGGTATTGAAGAACGATGTATTGTGGACAAAATGCGTGGTTTTCTGGATTTGAGCAAATATGAAAATATATATAAATTTAATGCGAATATGCGTTTTGAACTGAATGCGCATACATTGAAAAGGATATATCCTGTTGTTCAACATCAAACCTTGGATACAACTCGCATTGTCCAACAAGCCATTCCCTTGATGCAAGAGATGGTGGCATATATTTATCGTATGGGCCGACCTGTTGTGATGTCACTGACAGGCGGCTTTGATTCAAGAGTATCCCTTGCACTATTAAAAGACAAGTTACCGCAAACGTTATTTTTTACGTATTTAAAGACAGATGGGCAGGAAATCACGCGTGCACAAAAGAGAATATATGATATGGATCAAAAAGCGGTGCACTTTCTCGTGGATCAACTGCATTTAAAGCATCATTTTTTCAATATTAATCATAACGATGGAGATCAAACGGTGGCTGATTTATATACGCATTATGAATCCAGTCATTCTGAAAATATGATTCATTACTATAGTCAACATGGACAATTTCAAAACGTATCGCATGTGAAATCGTCCGTTTTTGAACTAGCCAAAGGGATAAGACCTAGAGAAGTCGAACAGCATTATGACAATATCGAGACATATGTCCCGTATATCGAAAAATGGTCGCCGATTAAAGAGAAATCATGGATTCAACATGCATTCGCACAATTTATTACAAGAAATGAAATAAGCGTATGTGTAGAAAAAGGCTATCATCCCTATGATGTTTTGTATCTAGAGTCAAGAATGAATGGATGGCATAGTGCCATTATTCAAGAAAGCGACCCGTACATGGAGGTTTATAACTTAATTCATTGTCGTTTCATTTTATTTCAATTGATGCAAATGGATTATGATGCACGAAAACAGCACGCGTTTCATAAAGCAGTGATTGAGCGATGTTGGCCATTACTCCACTTTTTTGGATTCAACACAGATAAACATTTATATCATCAATATGTCAATCTAAAAAAAGAACTTGAAAGCTATCAAAATCAGTCTAAAAAGACACAAACGACAAAATTAACTTACGAAACACAAGATTTTAAACAGACGTTTCAAGATCAACGTATTCATTTTAAATTGAACCGTCAAAAATTTGTGGAACATGAAGTTTATCAGTTAAACATTTTGAATGCCCATGATGAAGCAATTCCAATTTCTATTCGCACTTTTTACAGGAATCATAAAGGAAGAGCACGTATCTTTATCACAATTGATGATGAAAAATACGACATTGTAGATTTAGGGTATAAAGGGGTAGAGAAAACAATGGCACCGCAGTCGCAATTGTCTATCTCTCTGCAATCCACGAAAGATATCGATAAGTCATCTTGGCTAGAAGCGGCTAAATTTCAAGTTCAAGAAATTAATTCAAAATAAGAAGGTTATAGGATGAGAGCAATCATAGAGATTTATAAAGAACAAATTACGAATTTACCTAAAATTTTCAAATTAGCGATTTATAACATGAAAAGTCAATATGCCAATCATTATTTAGGTATCTTTTGGAATATTCTGCAGCCGGTTCTCCAAGTGGCCATCTACTACATTGTGTTTGGTTTAGGGTTAAGAGGGAGTAATAGCTCAATTATGGGCGTTCCTTTTATTGTTCATTTAATCTCAGGTTTATTTCCTTGGCTATTTATTTCTCAAGGTATCAATTCCGGTGCGTCAGCGATTCAAAAAAATATTGGCTTGTTAGCAAAGATGAAGTTTCCTTCTTCCATTTTTATATCGATTGCGCTAACAAATAATATGCTTAATTTAATGGTTACAACTGCGATCGTTTTTTTAATTTCATTAATCAATGGTTATGTACCTTGGTGGCATTACGTGTGGTTTATTTATTTCTTGATTGGATCGTTTTCCATCATTTTCGGCATATCTTTAATTATGAGCACCATGACTGTCATTGTGAGAGATACGAAAAATTTGTTGCAAAATGTCATTCGCATGCTCTTCTTTATGACACCGGTATTCTGGGTGTTAGAGGAACAACATGGCATATTATCAAAGTTAGCAAGCTTGAATCCTTTTGCATATCTCGTTGGCGTTTACCGCACCGCATTCGTTCATCATCAAACGGCTGTGTATGGCACTTGGTCTGATCATATTTACTTTTGGGTGACGACTTTTTTACTTATTTTAATAGGTTCAGTCATTCATATGAAATTCAGAAAGAGAATTCTAGATTATATATAGGGGCTTAAAATATGAAATCGAAAAAACTCTTAATGATTACACAAAACTTTTATCCTGAATTAGGTTCAGCAGCAAACCGAATGAAAATGTTGTTTAAACAATTTACGAACGAAAGTGTCATTACGCATGTATTAACAACAGAACCTTCTTACCCGAACCTTGAACTGTATCAAGATCAAAGTTATTTCGATGATGAAGCGGTGAATCGCTATGAAAATGAGCGAATTATACGCATGCATATGATTTTTGAAAAGCAGAATAAAAACCTCTTTGTGCGGCTAATGTACTATATTGAGCAATATGTGAGGGTACGCTATTACATTTTTAAGCATAAACATGATTATGATTATATTTACGTTACGAGTCCAAATATCTTTATTGCTTGGGCAACTTTGTTTATGAAAAAAGCGAAGAGACCGGATTATATTTTAGAAATACGAGATTTATGGCCTGACAGTGTGAATGGCATAAAAGGGATTAATCTAAAACTGACATGGCCACTACTTAAACGATTAGAGAAGTTAATGTATCAGCGCGCGGATAAAATTGTCATTAATCATCAAGGGTTTCGACAACATATTCAACAAATGTTAAACAAGGATAAGCCCATAGAATTTATTCCTAATTCAGTAAGTGCAGAAGAGCGTTTTATAGAAGAAAAATATAAAGATTTTCATGTCATTTATACTGGGAATATTGGTTACGCACAAGACGTCAATCACTTAATCGAGTTGTTTAATGGTTTGAATGACAATCAGGTGCATATTACAGCCATTGTGTATGGGGTGAAAGCACCAAAATTTCGAAAAGCGGTCCAACATTTAGATTATGTCACACTTAAACCTGCCATGAGTCGTAAACAATGTCTCAAAGAAATTTCTAAACATCACATTGCGCTATCGATTTTAAATGAAAATGAGACGTTTTTAAATGTCTTGCCTGGAAAGATTGTTGATGCATTAGGGGTGAACACACTTCCTGTCACCAATATAGGTGGAAAAATGGCTGAAGATATTCATGCTTTTCAAATCGGTTTTGCGGAAAAGAAAGCAACGCCTGAAATATTATTAGACCAAATTTTAATGTATAGAGACTCCCCCTCATATTTTGAAGACCAATTAAAAAACGTCCGTCAATATCGTCAACAATTTTTAAACTGGGAAACGAATATTAAAAAATTAATGAGCTTCCTTAAGGAGTGAACGGTATGCCAGCACCACAATATAATGTGATTTGTGAAAATGTCACAAAAATTTATGACTTAAATCGAAGTAGAGCAGACAAATTACTGTCTTTATTCACTTTTGGTAAGACGTATTCATTTAAACCGTATTATGCGTTAAAAGATGTCAGCTTCAAAGTGGAACGAGGCACCTCTGTCGGTATCATTGGATTAAATGGATCAGGGAAATCCACGCTATCGAATATTTTAGGAGAAGTGGTGATGCCGACATACGGTGAAGTTCATACAGAGGGGAAACCTTCACTCATTGCAATAGGCGCAGGTCTCAATCCTTCTTTTACAGGTGAAGAAAATATACGGTACAAATGTTTAATGCATGGAATGTCAACGCAAGAAATCAACGAAAAATTTGATGAAATCGTCAAGTTTAGTGAACTGGATGAGTTTATTTACCAACCCCTTAAATCGTATTCCAGTGGTATGAAATCGAGATTAGGGTTTTCCATTGCGATTCATACAGACCCTGATATTCTCATTGTGGATGAGGCGTTATCAGTGGGTGATGAAACTTTTTCAAATAAATGTATTGAGCGGATGAAAGCCTTTCAAGAGCAAGGAAAAACGATTTTCTTTGTATCTCATTCTGCTAGCCAAATTCGAAAAATGTGTGATAAAGCGCTGTGGATTCATTACGGTCAAATGGTCGCCTATGATGATGTTCATTCAGTGATTAAACGTTATAACGCACTCGTTCAAAAAATTAAACATATGCCTAAATCTGAACAGGTCGCCTATAAGAAAAAGAAATTAAAGCAACAACAAGTCAGTGATTGCGACGTGTCCACAATATCACAACAACAAGATATCTCATTGATGACGCAGGGCCTGATTGGTGTTACTTTCATTGGTTGGATCGCTGCGATATATTTTCAATTAATCGGATAAGAACTGGGGGAGACCTTCATGATTCAATTTAATTATGAGACATTAACAAAAGAAGACTTGTTAAATGCAAATAATCAACAAGTCAAACTGATGTTAGATGGTATCGATTTTTATATTTTTGTTCATATCAAGCCGAATTCTGAGCGACTTCTTGTACATACGAATGGGGCAATTGATAAAAATAAAGCGAAACCACCTGTATTTTTAAGAAAGAGTTGGCGTGATGATTTTGAAGCGCACTGTCTGTTTATTGATGATCGTACCATTCATGAGAGTCCACTCAATTTAGGATGGGGATTAGGGACAAAAGAGCGATATTATGTTGAAGATTATGCGCGAATTAGCCAAAAAGTGAGTCAACTTCTGAATGTGGATGATAATCAAGTGACGTATTTTGGGAGTTCAGGCGGTGGGTTCATTTCAATGATGCTAGCGACATATCATCAAAATTCACGTGCTATTGTTAACAACCCACAAGCATATGTGCATCGATATAGTCGAAATCACGTGACAAGGGCTTATCAATTTGTCTTTGGGGAGATGTCCTTTAACGAAGTGAATCAAACGTATGCACATCGTCTTTCTACCACAAGTCTTATGAAAAAGCGCAATCACATTCCTGAGATACTTTATATTCAAAATCGTTTAAGTCATGAAGATATGGAAGACCATGTGATGCCATTTACTCAAATGCTAGACAAGTACAACCTTGATAGTTCGCGCATTAACTTTCTATTATATAATGATAGGAAATCGGGGCATAATCCGCTACCTAATGACAAAACAGTAGAATTAGTTAATTTGTTTATGAAGCGACAATTGAACATTTATTAGGAGATGATGTTGAATAGCAATCATCAAAAGGGAGATGATAAAGTGAAAAAAGTATCGATGTTCGTGTGGAATCATTTCACCAACGATGCGCGGGTCAATCGAGAATGTACGGCACTCGCTGAAGCGGGATATGATGTTGATTTAATTGCGATTAACGACCCTAAAAATAAAGATATTCAACCATTTGAACAACGAGAAGATCATTTTCGTGTTCATCGTGTCAGACGCTATCCCATACTGATTCAAGCATATGCCGACTATGGAAAGAAGTTTGTCATTACGATCGGTGGCATATCATTTTCGATTGCAGCAGGGTTATTTTATATTAATTTCAAGCTGATGTTCGGCTACGCGATGTTGTTAATGGCTGCATTTGCGGTGCTGAAAGTTAAAAAAATACGTAAATGGTTCATCAATAGTGCCATTATTGCACGAATGATTGTGAAGGGTTATATAATGAAGGCTGATATTTATCATGCGAACGACTTGAACACATTACCTCAAGGGATTGTTTGTTCAAAATTGCGACTCAAACCGAAACCACTCGTTTATGATAGTCATGAAGTGCAATCCGATCGTACGGGATACAATCCAGAGCGCATAAAAAAAATAGAACGCTTTTTGTTACGCTTTGTGGATACGATGATGGTCGAAAATCATACACGCGCAAAGCATAACGAACAATTGTATGGCTTTTATCCGCAACCTTTATACAATTATTCAGCATTGTATGATATTGAAGAGCAGCCACGTATCAATTTGCACGCTAAGTTAGGTATTCCTACAGACGAGAAAATTTTACTCTATCAAGGTGGTTTACAACAGGGGCGTGGTCTAGAAAAACTCATTGAAGCGATGCCAATGATTGATGAAGGGGTGCTTGTTTTCGTTGGAGGTGGAAAGCTCACGGAAGCATTGAAAGCACAAGTACATGCCTCACCTTCAAGAGACCGCATCTACTTTTTAGATAAAGTCCCATTTGAGCAGTTGCCAAGTATTACGCGAGAGGCATTCGTCGGCTTTCAAGTGTTGCAAAATATTTGTTTCAACCATTATTCGGCAAGCTCAAATAAGCTGTTTGAATATATCATGGCGCATGTGCCTGTTATTTCATGTGATTTTCCGGAGATTAAACGTGTCGTGGAAGAAAACCAAGTGGGTATCGCAACCGACACGCATGAAAGTCAAAACATTGCAGATGCGGTGAACCATATGTTACATCATCCTGAAGATTATGAACGTTATCGTGCTAACACTCATCGTGCGAAAATGATTTATAATTGGCAAAATGAAAAACAAAAATTATTAAATGTGTACAATACACTTGATGATAAAGTTTCATTTATAGGGAAAATACAACCACAAATGAAATAAATTACTCAAACTTTTATCCGATATTGAAATTGATTTGATATGAATATGTCTTAAAATCCATTCAATTGGGTATATCAATTATAAATACTAATATCGGAGGTTTTTAAATATGAAGTTTAAAATGTTGTCTTTATTATTAGCATCAGGAATCGTCTTAGCAGCTTGTGGTAACGATGATGATGATCAAAAAAATACAAACAACACAGATAATGACACTAAAACAGAACAAACGACTGATAACAATCAAAATAGCGATGACAATGATCGTGATGACAATGATGATCAAAACACTAAAACACAAACGATTGATGTTAAAGACGTAAAAACAACACCTGAAGATGCCATTAAAACCGCAAAATCTTCATTTGATGGCGACGTGAAACAAGTAGAATACAAAAAAGAAAATGGTCAATGGGTTTATGACATTGATTTAAGAAACAATAATGAAGAAGCAGAAGTCAAAGTATCTGACAAAGATAATAAAGTGCTAAATACGAAAAAAGAAAAAGAGATGGATAACGATAACGACAAAACGATTAATTACGGAGATGCCATTGATTTTAAAGAAGCAGTGAAAAAAGCACAAGACCAACAAAAAGGTGACTTGAAAAAATGGTCATTAGATAACGATGACGGTCAATTTGTATACAACATCGAATTAATGACAGATAATGGTGAACAAGAATTAGTACTCGATGCCAAATCTGGTGAAGTGTTACAACAAGAAAATGACTAATCTGTGATAAAAAGGAAGGGTCTGGGATACAAAAATTTTTGACGCTATTGATGCAGTATTTTTGTTTAACTTGCCCTCTCCTTTCGAGTTATGTTTTTGATTGTCCTCGTGGCTGCCCTTTCCTAGGCTGTCCCTCCAACAAAATTCGGCTTAATTAGAATGTACATTTGATGGAAGCCGAATTGGATTTTCGGAGCAGTACAGAAATCTCATGTGTAACAAAGATTTCGTAGTACTGCCCCCCGCAAGGCTGACTAGACTTCTCAAAAGTTCAAATATTGAGAAGTCAGACAGCTACTACGTTAAACAGTAGTCGCTTTTAAAGTTAAATGACGTTATTTTTGCTTTTAACGTTATCTCTCAGGAGTGACAGCCTTCTGGGCAATCTTATCTCTAATATAACGAAACTGAGGGCAAGATTTTGAAGTCAAGAAAACAATAGCATCATTTTTTGACAGTTTTAAAATCATTAATGAATAATCAATCTATAAATCGTAGAAATAAGGCTGGAAAACTTGAAATGCCCCCTGCCTTATTCCTACGATTTAATTGTTGATAGAAGTATTAAAGAGAATCAGCCGTCAATTTTGACTATTTACCTCAAAGGCACAAGATACAAAAGACTGAAAAACTAATGATGTTCTCTCTCTTCGATATTGATTAACTCATTTTTCAGAGATATCTCATTTTCTATATTTACTTTTCTGAAAATATGAAATATACTGGAATTTACTATAATTAAACTCAATATCTTTTCTCGATAAGTTTACATATGATCATATTGAACAAAAGACTATCGTAAGACGTCATGATAAATATTTAGAGCCAATAAGATTGAACTAACATTTTTAGCGATGTAACAACAATGAAAACGAGGTAATGTACAACTGTGATGACATCTCAAATATTTAAATTCATTTCAAATGATTTTGTCGTAGGATTAGGAAACAGTATTTTTAACTTGGCTTTGATGTGGTATGTCTTAGAACAAACAGGTTCAGCATATTTCACAGCGACTATTGGTTCATTATCACATATTGCTCAAATATTAGTAGGATCATATGCTGGAATTAAAGCAGATCAATGGAATCAACCCATAAAAATAATGGTTTACAGTTTGCGTTTCAATAGCATATTTCTTTTAGTCATGTGTTTCGTAGTATTGATGTTTGACTTTAAATTATATCTAATCATAGTTTTACTTTTTTTGAGAGAAATAACGATGGTTTTTCAGTTACCAAATCAAAATATATTAATTCCTAGATTAGTACAAGCTCAGGAAGAGGTTAAAAGTGTTTTGAGTTATAGAAGTTTAACGAAGAACGTATCCATGATGCTAGGTTTTGCAATAGCGGGATTTTTATTTTCTGCTATTCCTTTTTTTATGTTAATTCTATTGATTATGATGTTATTTATCATCGGTTCCAGTGCTATCAGTTCTATAAAAACCACAAACGAAATGCATCAACCCTTACACAAACTAAAAACGCATAAATCTTTGGACGAATTCAAAGCGGTGTTCAAAATGATTTTACGAGATTATTATTTAAAACGCGTGATGATCACGGCAATGATGCTCAATATCATTAGTATGGTTGCACCCACATTTGTGGTTTATTTTAATCAATATTTGAATGCGCAACCAAAGGATTATGGTATGTTCCAATTTTTCATCGCTTTGGGAAGTATGCTTGCAGCTTCAATCGGATTAAAATTAAAGCATAAGATGTCTGCTTATAATATTTTAGTTACTTTTTGGTTGTTGATGGCGATGACTTTTATTTACATGTTTATGAATCATTCATCTCAAATCGCCATTGTTTTAGGTTTGATGATAGGTGTATGTCTCACATTACCGAATATTTTATTCAACACGTATAAATTATTAATTATTGAGGATGAATATAGGGGACGTATATCAGGTACAATTCAATCAGTGAGTACACTTTTCATCCCAATAGCATATTATTTTTCAGCATTTATTACTGAATATTTAGGAGCGAATTTCGTATATTTAATTGCGGGTATGATTCAGTTGATTATCGTTATGACTTTAATATTTGATCAACGTGTGAAAAATCGTTTCAACCAGTTAGTTTGACGTTAAGGGGGATGCCATATGTCAATGAGTTTTGAAGAAGAACAAGTATATTTAATTGAGACACAACATTTCATTGAGAAAGCATTGGAAGATTTATCCCAATCCCAAGATGCCGTTAAAAATAAAATTATGAATAGACGTAAAGAGATGAATGCTCACGAAGCTTGGATGCTTAATATGGATGATGCTAATGGGAGTGATCATGCACAAGATTTAAACTCATTACGTATGGATGAGCGTACGTATAACCAATATCATGACAAACTCAATGCTTATCAGCGCTTGCTTGATAAGCCTTACTTCGGCAAAGTAGTACTGGAAGATGGAGCGCTGTATATAGGTACGCAAACGTTAATGGACAGTAACTATCGTGTATTAGTTTGTGATTGGAGAGCGCCGATTGCAAGTTTATTTTATGAAAATGAATTAGGAAAACTGTCGTATGAAACTGAAACGGGTCGGACTGTATTTGAAGAAGTAAAAGGCAGACGCCAATTTAAAATTGTTAAAGGACAGCTAATTGATTATGTTGATAGTGATATGTTTATTGGTGATACGGAGTTGATGGATTATCAAATGAATATGTCTCGCCATAAATTAGGGAATATCGTCAGTACCATTCAAAGTGATCAAAATGAAATTATTCGTTTGCCAATGAATATAGATGTTGTAGTTCTTGGTCCTCCGGGTAGTGGCAAAACAGCCATTGCTATGCAACGCATTGCGTATTTGTTATTTAAATATAAGAAAAAGGTCACACATGAAAATTTAATGTTATTGGCACCTAATCGTATTTTTAATGATTATGTATCAGATGTTCTACCTGAACTTGGAGAACGTCATATTGAAGTGAAAAGTTTGATGAATATCGTTAATAAAATCACTTATTTCAAGTCGATAACCGTTGAAAGAAAGTCGGCAATGATTACAAGGGTATATCGTGATAAAACAGCAGAGCAACAATTTTATCACAAATCGAGTGTAGAATTTTTTCAATTTATGTCAAAGCAATTAGTGTCTTCCACATATCCTTTGTATTTTAAAGATGTGACAGATCAAACGGGACGAATTGTGATATCAAAAGAAGACATTTCAACATTATATAACAATTATCGTGCGCATCATGATTTATCGATTGCTATTCAAAAGTTAACAAATGACTTAATTGCATTATATCAAACAGAATACAAACGTTTATTTGCACAAAACTATGCAGAATTAGAAAAACAAAATACTTACATTGGAGAAAAGGCGGATATTGTAGCGCAATCGAAGGCTCAAACGGTGCGAACATTAAAACGTACGAAATGGATGTTGCAATCGTATCGTTTTATTCATATTGAGAAATTGTATCAACGTTTATGTCGAGACTATCATTTGAACCAGCGATTGAAAAAAGAAAGTATGCATTATGAGGATTTTTGGGCTCTTGTATGGCTATATACGAAAATAGTGCGACGACCAGACAATCATTTCAAACATATTCTGGTTGATGAAGTTCAAGATTATAGCATATTTCAATTGGATATTTTGCGCCAATGTTATCCTGAAGCACATTTTACGTTTTTAGGAGACTTGAATCAGAATTTCTTATCAAAGCCCTTCATCGATTTTGAAAACTTCAACATGCCGATAAAGCAGTTGACGACTTCATACCGCTCGACAAAAGCAATTAACCGTTATCTTGAACAATTAAAAGGTACTCATACAAAAGTCGTGAGCGTAGAGGGCAATCCGATTAAAGAGGTTTCAAATGCGACGATACAACATATACGAGATATTTTAAAACAAGCGAAACATGATGTCGCGATTGTAGTACCGTCTCAAACTGAAGGGGAGATACTTTACCATGCACTACGTAATGACATTCAGTTAAAATTAATTGAAGAAGACGATTCTTTTGTAACAGTAGGGCATATTGTCATTCCTTATGATCTCGTTAAAGGATTTGAATACCATACAGTCATTTCTTGGAGACATAACGATTATGAAAGTACAAATATTCAATACATTATTGCTTCACGTGCTATTTCACAATTGTATTTATTAGAAGTGAGCACATAGTATGAAAGAGCTGAGATAAGTGGTATCTCAGCCCTATAATTGTTTCTATGGACAATATTGCAACATTTCAAGGAAAGCAGTTTGAAAGTCTTCTGCTTGAATATCCATGAGTACGTGTGTTGAACTGTCTGTCACGTTAAAGTCAACAAATGTTGCGCCACGTGCATGGTTGCCACTTAACTCTACTTTTACTTGAGCAGGGCGTACTGTAAATAACTCAGGATAACATAAATACATCATTGTATAAGCGTCATACACGTTTAACCCATCTAAAAATGACTCACCACGATAATGTTGGAAGAGATGATACAACATATTGCCGGTATGATTCATTTCCTTGATTTTTGGTAATAATGCATGAGGTAGGTTAGATGCACGTGCAATATCGAGTCCTGCCATGACGATGGGTAACCCGGATTGAAAGACGATATGTGCAGCTTCCGGATCAGCATAGACGTTAAATTCTGCAGCAGGCGTAATATTACCTGATCCTACACTGCCACCCATGAGCACGATTTGATGAATATATGTATGAACTTCTGGGTACATTTTTAAAAGTAATGCGATGTTCGTTAATGGTCCAATCGGTACTAATGTCATCGGTGTCGTCGATTGGAGAAGTAGGTCTTTCATCGCTTCTACACTATTGTTTGACATGAGTGGTGTCATCGGTTCGTCAAATGTGTAACCTGCCATGCCGCTTTCACCATGAACATGAGGGGCGTGGACAGCCTTTTGAACAAGTGGCGATGCTGCACCGGATGCAACGGGTACATGGGCATGAAAGTATTCAATTAATTGTTGGGCATTTCTCGTTGTGCGTTGGAGTGGCACGTTACCATGTACGGTTGATATCAGTTGTACGTCAAGTTGTGGATGATGTAATGCCAAACTGATGGCAGCTGCATCATCAATGCCAGGGTCAGTATCAATAATAATCGGAATGGGCATAGTAAAACCTCCTTTTTTATCTATAGTAATGGTTGTGTACGTTCGCTTCAACTTGTTAAAACTGTTTTTGGAAAAAAGATGTGACAATAGCAAAAAGGGGAGTGCAATAGAAGTGTCAGACTAAAATAAGCATGAAAAAAGCACTAACACGTGATGTGTTAGTGCTTTTTGCGTCATGGATTAAATATGTGAACCATGTCCGCCTTGCATTACCCAGTATGTTCCGATAACTGTGATTAATGTAATGATAATCGCGAAGATAACTTTCGCAAGTTGAACACGACCATCTTTACCTTCAGTTAAGTGCATGAACATTAAGAGTTGTAAAAACGCTTGGATAAATGCAAAACCGAAAATAATTGTTACTTTTGCTTGGAATGACAATGATGTATATAGAGTCACGAAAACAGCGAGTAAAGTTAAAATGATTGAGGCGATAAAGCCTATTGTATGTTTTACAATTGTATTCATCCGCTATACACCATCCCTATCATATACACTGCAGTGAAGATGAAGATCCACACAACGTCTAAGAAGTGCCAGTATAAACTTACAATGAATAATTTTGGTGCATTATACTTTGTAAGTCCGCGAGTGGCAACTTGGATTAATAAACAAATAATCCAGAAGATACCAACTGTAACGTGGGCACCGTGTGTTCCTAAAAGGATGAAGAAACTTGACCAATAAGATGCAAGTTGTGGTGTCGCACCTTCATGCACATAGTGACTAAATTCGAAAATCTCAAAGCCAACGAATCCAATACCTAAAATAATTGTAATAATCATCCAAATTAATAACAATTGCTTGTTCTCTTTACGCATGTAGTAAATTGCAATACCACAAGTGTAAGAACTTGCTAAAAGTAGGAATGTCATGATTAAAACAAGTGGTAATTCAAACAAATCTGTTGTTAACATACCACCGTAGCTACCACCATGTTGGAGCGTTAACAATGTTGCGAAAAGTGTACCAAAAAGTGCGAATTCAGCTGTAAGGAAGATCCAGAAACCGAGTTTATTTAAATCGCCTTCATGTGTACGAGCATCAATAGTATTCACATTTTTATGACTCATGATTCATAGCCTCCCTTTCTTTTTGGCGAGCTTTTCTCAAGCGCGCTTCAGTTTCAGCTACTTCACTTGCAGGGATGTGGTAACCGTGATCTTGTTGGAAACTTCTCCAGATCATTAAACCGAAGATACCAGCTAATGCAAGGATCGCAGGTAATAATGTTTCAAATACTAAGAAGAAACCACCGATAAAGAATAGGATACCCATCCAGAAACCGATGTGTGTATCGTTCGGCATGTGAATGTCGCTGTAATTGTGATTGTCAAGATAGTGTCTACCTTGTTTTTTCATTTCAACAAATGTATCAATATCATCCCAATCCGGTGTAATCGCAAAGTTGTATTTAGGTGGAATTGCAGATGCAGTAGACCACTCTAAACCACGACCTAAACCGTTCCAGTTATCACCAGTTGCTTCACGTGGTGCTTTGAGGTGACTGTAAACAATGTTACCTACAAAGATTAAGAACGCAATAGACATCATTGCAGCACCGATTGAAGAAATGACGTTTAATAGGAACCAACCATCTTCTGGCATGTAAGTGTATAAACGACGTGGCATACCATCAAGTCCTAAAATGAATTGTGGTAAGAATGTCACGTTGAAACCAACCATGAAGATCCAGAAGAACCATTTGTTTGGTTTTTCGAATAATTTGTAACCCATAGCTTTTGGATACCAGAAAATCATAGCTGCGAAACATGCAAATACAACACCGGCAACAATTGTATAGTGGAAGTGTGCCACTAAGAAATATGTGTTGTGGTATTGGAAGTCTGCGGATGCCATCGCAAGCATAACCCCGGTAACCCCACCAATTGTAAAGTTAGGAATAAACGCTAATGAGAATAACATTGGCGATTCAAATGAAATACGTCCTTTGTGTAGTGTAAATAACCAGTTAAAGATTTTTACACCTGTTGGCACAGCGATCAACATTGTTGTAATTGAGAAGAATGAGTTAACTAATGCACCATTACCCATTGTATAGAAATGGTGAACCCAAACTAAGAAACTCAAGAATGCGATACCAGCTGTTGCCCACACCATGCTTTGGTGTCCAAATAAACGTTTACGTGCAAATGTTGGAATAATTTCTGAATAAATACCGAATGCTGGAAGGACAAGGATATATACTTCAGGGTGCCCCCATACCCAGAAGAAGTTTGCCCATAACATCGGCATACCGCCATTAGCTACTGTGAAGAATGCAGTATCAAACACTCTGTCAACAGTCATTAATGCAAGTGCTACAGTTAACACTGGGAATGCCAAGATGATGATTAACATTGTGATAAATGTTGTCACAACGAACATTGGCATTTGCATAAATGTCATACTTGGTGATTTTAGACGGATGATTGTTACAAAGAAGTTCACACCCGTTGCTAAAGTACCAATACCTGAAATCTGGATGGCAATTAAGTAATAGTTGACACCAGGTCCAGGACTGAATTCACCGGCAAGTGGTGCATAGTTTGTCCAACCTGCAGCAGGTGAACCACCGACGATGAATGAAAGGTTAAATAAAAGCATACCCGCTACGAACAACCAAAAGCTAATGTTGTTCAATACTGGGAAAGCAACGTCACGTGCACCGATTTGTAATGGGATAATGATGTTCATTAAACCAATTACAAGTGGCATTGCCATGAAGATAATCATGATGACACCGTGCGTTGAGAAAATTTCGTTATAGTGATTTGACTCTAAGAATGGGTTATCTGGTACAGTTAATTGAATACGTAATAGAATTGCATCAATACCACCACGTACGAACATTAACACAGCACAGATAAGGTACATCAAACCGATTTTTTTGTGGTCGACTGACATGAACCATTCCTTATATAAATATCCCCAGAGCTTAAAGTAAGTAATGGCAGCAATGACACCGATAACTAAGAAAGGTGCACTGATTTGAGCCAATGTAATCATCCAGTTACCTTTTACGATAAGCTCATTCCATGGAAAGTCCATCATTAATGTCCACCTCCACTTTTATGATCTTTGTGTGCCTCAGCGTCTTTGGCACCTTCATGCATTGATTCCATTTCGTCCATAGTATGTTTTTGCTCATTTTTGAACTCGTTATCAAACGGTTGATCGTTCTTAAGAATTGCTGCTTTCATACCATGACGTTCGTAGTTGGCATTCGTAATTTGTGTTTTACGAGCTGGCTTATTCGGTTCGCTTAAGACACCTTCTTTATCATCATAGAAGTTGTGGTCTTTTGGCGTATAGTTAAATCGATCATAAGCGTAGAAGATGTATTCTGGATCAGCTGCCGGATCAACAAATGCCATGTGTGTACCACTGAATGTTAATTCTTTGTTTTCTGTGATAGGAAGAAGTTGCTTATCAAATGTATCCTGGTCGAGTTGTTTCTTAGATTGTGATTCTTTAACCCAAGCATCATACTCTTTTTGGCTCACAGCTTCAACGTTAAATGTGTGACGTGAGAAACCTTCACCGTTGAAGTTTGAGTTACGGCCACGATATGTACCTTCTTCATGTGCTTCGTAAGTCCACTCCATAGTCATCGCAGTCATTGCGTATTTTTGACCACCTAGTTGTGGAACCCAGAAACTTGTCATTGTATCCATCGCTTGAAGTTTGAATGTCACTGGACGATCAGTTGGAATTTTAAGATGGTTAACCGTCTCAATTTTTTCATCCGGATAAGCGAAGAACCATTTGTATCCACCACTTACTGCATAAATGACGATAGGGTCATCTTCAGATTTAGGTGGCTCCTCATATTGATATAAGGCTTTAACAGTTGGGATCATCAATGCAATTAAGATAATTACAGGGATTAAGAACCAAACTGTTTCAAGAAGTGCGTTGTGATGCACCTTACCAGATTCGCGCGTATTATTATAGCGGTATTTATAAGTGAATATCGCGAATAAAATAAGTACGACAACAACAATGGCAACCATGAAGATGATTGAATAAATAATCAAAAACCTTTGGTCGCTGGCCATTGGCCCTTTTGCGTTTAAAACTTCTACATCAGAACAGCCCGCAAGCAAAAACAATGTTCCAAATGCAAGAAGCAAAGACTTTAATTTTGACACTTTTTTTGACCTCCTAATACTACAATTGTAGGGCTTACATTAATTTTAAAATAATATGTGATATTTACAAGTGGCTTTTTAAAAAAACAATCATTAAAAATTAGAGAAACCCTTGTTACTCTAGGTGTGGCGCCGTTTCTGAGATTTATTAAAATTATGTGTACATTTTGTGAAATGTCACAATGTTTACTTATTAATGAAGAAAAAGGGGGGGATAATAAAATTTACATCTGTTAACAGAAAATTCTTACGGCTTAGACAGAGGGGATTTTGAATTAAAATTTAGGGAATTGGCTAATAAAAGTTTGTGAAAAAAAGTGTAAAATAAAAGTGTAGGGTGCGATAGTATATAGAGCCTGATAATGAAATGTTAAGGTCTGCTCTATATACTATGTGGGATGATGATAAAATCCAGTTTCGATGCTTAGGATAAAACAATGGACAAGTGGACGACTGAAAATAAAGAAACGTTATGCATTCATAGTAATTGTATTGTTAGCTACTCGTTAAGCGGGGCGTCTACAACTTTAATGGTACGGGATGACGTTTCGATAGCACCATCAGAATCAGTGACTTCATATTGTAATGTATAAATACCTTGTTTTGTTGTATCAATATGCCCATTGACCTTAATTTTATCAGTTAAGTCACCGTCTTCTTTATCGTATGCTTTGACACCATCACAAGGATTGTAGTCCTCGCCGACTTTGATGACTAAATCCTCTACACCTTTAATAGAGGGAACATTATTCGTTGTTGCCTCTGCATTAAGATTAGGTGAAACGAGTGTCGCCGATACACCCAGTGCTGATAAAGATTGAAGTATTTTGTTCATAAAATAAGGCCTCCATTCAACGCAATGATTTCGATGTCGTTTGATTAATTAGTATTATACATTTTTGAGCAAAATAAGCTATCCTACTATGGACCGAATTATGATTAAAAATTTGTAAGTTTATTGAATGATTGATAGCGTTGATGTAAAGACGGTTTATTAATAGCACATGACATATCAATTCATATAAACTATAGAATGTAAACTTTAAACAGGAGTGATGATCAATGTTAACGCAAGAAGAAAAAGGGATTATTTTAGAAACAGTACCGGTATTAAAAGAAAAAGGCACAGAAATCACGTCTAATTTTTATAATCGCATGTTTAACCAACACCCTGAATTACGTAACATGTTTAATCAGACGAACCAGAAAAAAGGATTCCAATCTACTGCACTCGCTCAATCTGTATTGGCTGCTGCGATGAACATTGAAGATCTAACACCGATTTTGCCAGTTGTAAAAGAAATTGGCTATAAACATTGTGCGTTACAAGTATTACCAGAACATTATCCTATCGTAGGAGAAAATTTACTTGCGGCGATTCAAGAGGTCGTAGGTATTGATGAAAATCACCCAATCATTCAAACTTGGGCCAAAGCGTACGGCGTAATTGCAGACGCATTTATTATGGTTGAAAAAGAAATTTATGAAGGCATGGTATGGGACGGTTTTAAACCATTTAAAGTATCAAAAATCGAGACAGTGACAGCTGACATCAAGGCATTTACAGTTACTTCTGAAACACAAGATTTAAGTCAATTCACACCAGGGCAATACATTACAGTCGATATCGAAAGTGAAAAATTACCGTACAAAGCGAAACGACACTATTCCATTGTTGATGGTGGCAAAGACTTCTTAACATTCGGCGTTAAACGTGACGTGAATGAAGGGCACGAAGGTGAAGTATCAACGGCATTACATGATGAAGTTCATGAAGGAGACACGTTATACTTATCTGCGCCGGTGGGTGGTTTCAAAATCCATCATCCAGAGCGTCCGCAATTATTCCTTGGTTCAGGTGTAGGAATTACGCCACTCATTTCAATGTATCGTCAAGTAGCAAGTGATGACGTATCTGCAAAGATGATTCATGTTGCGGCAACTGAATCAGCAGCGGCATTTGTACCTGAACTTGAGCATATTACTGCATCAGGTAAAAACAATCATTTACACATTCATTTGAGAGATAAAGAAGGGTATTTAGAAGCAGACGAATTAAAAGCGTACCTTTCAGAGAATACAGAAGTTTACGTTTGTGGTGGCACAGCATTTTTACAATCGATGCTTAAATCATTACAAGCATTAGGTGTGGAACAAGAGCGCGTCCATTTCGAAACGTTTGTACCACGTTTAAGCGTACCTGTTTAAATGAATGGCATGAGTGTTATAAAAGGGAATGCGCCAGTTCCTTTTCGCTCTTCAAGTCTCTCGTCAAACCGTTAATCTTCTGAGTTTATTACCTTGAGGAAAGAAGGACAGAGTTGCAACAGAGTGAAAACATTTCAGTGAACGAATGCATGTATCAAAAATGTAGCTACTTATTGATTTGTTAATTAATTAAAACAACACGATATACATTATGACGAAGCAAGGAGCCTGGATGACCTTGCTTCTTTTTTATGTGACAAAATTCGGAATGAGATGTCATTCTCAAAACATGTATCTCTATATCACTTTATGAAAAACTCATCAACCGCAAAATTAAATTTCTTATTAAATGAAGAAAGAGCGCCTTAAATATTTATAGGGTTTACCGAATGATTGATGTTAAAGTAGGGAGTTTTGTATGCACTTCCGGCTCCTCTTTTTCATAGTTGTGAAGAGCAAAATAATCTACATAGATATTTCCCTCATATTGATGTGAAGAACTAATTAAGTTTCATGACCTCACTCCCTTTCCCAGTAATCGAAGCAGAAGATTGTCAAATTGGACGAGATTTTACCTGCTAAAAGAAATCCTCAAAAGTATAATGATGCCAACAAGCAAAATTGAATGGGATATAAGTTTTGATAAGATGGTGCCCTTTATTGAAGGGGCGATTTTAAGCAAGCTGTCTACATAGATATGTCCCTCATGTTGGTGTGATGAACTAATTAAGTTTCATGACATTACCCCCTTTTCCAGTGATCAAAGCAGAAGATTGACGGATGGACGAGACTCCCGAGGGATCAGCTGAACCGGAAAATCCACCAACGCTTCAACCAATGTAACTGTAAAATCAAAGCGTTGGTTAGTTGAAGGTTCAGCCCCTGGGAACGCGAGTCTAAGACGGCAATCGTATGCTTCTGTAGTGTTAAAAAAGGAGTGAAACAGCAATCGTATGCTTCTGTAGTGTTAAAAAAGGAGTGAAACAGCAATCGTATGCTTCTGTAGTGTTAAAAAAGGAGTGAAACAGCAATCGTATGCTTCTGTAGTGTTAAAGGAGTGAAACAGCAATCGTATGCTTCTGTAGTGCTCCAAAAGGATATCGTATGCAATCGGAATGTTTGAAAACGAGTATGCTCAAAAAAGATATCGTATGCAACTGCCATGTTCAAAAAAGTATGCGCCAAAATAGAAAAAGTGTGCAATGGCATTAAACCATCACACACTCCAAACATTTATTCAATACCGCGACGCATTTTTTCAGCGATTAACGTATTATTCAATACCATTGTGATTGTCATTGGACCTACACCACCAGGTACAGGGGTAATCGCACCAGCCACTTCTTTCACTTCATCGTATTCGACATCACCTTTGAGCTTACCATTTTCATCTGGTGTATTGCCGACATCAATAACAACAGCACCTGGCTTCACATCGTTTTTCGTCACCATTCCTGGACGACCTACTGCACTAACAATCACATCAGCTTGTTTTAAATGTGCGCTAATATTTTGACTGCGAGAGTGTAAAATTGTCACTGTTGCATTTTGTTGAAGTAATAATTTCGCAACAGGTTGGCCCACAATATGACTGCGACCGATGACGACTGCATTTTTTCCTTCAAGTTCAATATCAGCGTGTTTTAATAATTCCATCACGCCAAGAGGTGTACAAGGAATTAATTGTGCATTGTCTAAGTATAAATGACCGATATTGATAGGATGAAAACCATCGACATCTTTATCTGGATCAATCGCATCAAGCACTTTTTGCTCATCTACATGATCAGGGAGTGGCACTTGAACTAAAATACCACTAACTGAATCGTCTTGGTTCAAACGATCTAACTCTTTTAAAACATCTGCTTCTGAAGTACTTTCCTCTAAATGAATCACTTCTGAAATCATGCCGATTTTTTCAGCTGCTTTCTTTTTAGAACGGACATAACTTTGGCTCGCACCGTCATTCCCAACTAAAATAACCGATAGTTTCGGTGTATAGCCTTGTTCTTTCAATTTTTCTACTTCATCTTGTAAACCTTGACGATAATCTTTCGCAATTTGCTTGCCATCTAAAATCTTTGCACTCATAAAATATTAGCCTCCTCATAATAATTCGAACGTTAACGAATGATTGCAATTTGATTATAACAAAAATGAACTGAAATACGAAATATAGATGTAAAAAAAGTATTAAAGTTCGATTTTTGCGTTGAAAAAACAATTTAAGCTTGTTATGCTATACCTGTAATATACAACTATTAAGAATAGTATTTCAAACTTTTGAAAGGGTGTTCATTGTGAAAGTAGCAGTCATTATGGGGAGTTCTTCAGACTGGAATGTCATGAAGGAAGCATGTGCCATGTTAGAAGAATTTAACATTCCGTATGATCAAAAAGTAGTATCTGCACATCGTACGCCACATATGATGGTCGATTTTGCCACAAATGCGCGCAGTAATGAATATCATGTCATTATTGCAGGGGCAGGGGGAGCCGCGCATTTACCAGGAATGGTGGCTTCGATGACAACACTCCCTGTCATCGGTGTACCGATCGAGTCAAAAAGTTTAAAAGGGCTAGACTCTTTACTTTCAATTGTCCAAATGCCGGGTGGGATACCCGTTGCGACGACAGCCATTGGTCAAGCAGGGGCGAAAAACGCAGGCATTTTAGCGGCAAGAATGATTGGCATGACCGATCAAGCAGTACAACGCAAGCTCGAAGTATACGAACAATCGCTTGTTGAGAAAGTGGAGGCGATGCAAGATGACCTTCGATAAGTTGCAAATTGGCCAAACAGTTGGCATCATCGGCGGCGGTCAATTGGGAAAAATGATGGCACAATCCGCGCAAAAAATGGGATTTAAAGTAGTCGTACTTGATCCTGACGATACGTGTCCTTGTCGTTACGTTGCACATGAATTTATACACGCAGCGTACGATGATATGCCAGCGTTAGAGCGATTAGGTGAACAGTCAGATGTCATATCGTATGAGTTTGAAAATATCGCCGCGGAACAGCTCCAAACATTAGTTTCCAAATACAATGTGCCACAAAGTTATCAAGCTATTCAACTGTTGCAAGACCGTTTGACTGAGAAACAAACACTTGCTCAAGCAGGAACGAAAGTGGTGCCATTTGTTCAAGTGACTTCTACAGCGGATTTAGATAGAGCGGTGCAGACGTTAGGTTTTCCGTTTATGTTGAAAACACGTTTTGGTGGCTATGATGGCAAAGGGCAAATCCGTCTCACTTCTGAAGCACAATTAGATGAAGCGCGTGAACTGATTGCCAACCAAGAATGTGTCGCGGAACAATTTTTAGACTTAGCGAAAGAAGTGTCTTTAACTGTCACAATCGGTAATGAAGGGCAAAGGGTCTATTTCCCGTTACAAGAAAATGAACACCGAAACCAAGTATTATTTAAAACTGTTGTACCTGCACGGGCGAATCACGAACAAGAAGCACGTCGTGAAGTTGACAAGATTACACAAGCGGTACATTTTGTAGGGACGTTTACAGTGGAATTTTTTATTGATCAACAAAATGAATTGTACGTCAATGAAATTGCGCCACGTCCACATAATTCAGGACATTATTCAATTGAAGCGTGTGATTATTCGCAATTTGATACCCACATCTTAGCTGTGACAGGCCATCGTTTACCTAAACACATCGAATTGTTAAAGCCTGCAATCATGATGAATTTGTTAGGTAAAGATTTGGATTTGTTGGAGGATGAACTGTTTGCACATCCTGATTGGCACGTTCACCTCTACGGCAAAGTTTCGCGTAAACCTGAACGAAAGATGGGGCATTTAACGATTTTAACTGATGAAATTTCAAAGACTGAACAACAACTGGTCGCAAAATTTGAAGGGAGAGACGAATACAAATGAGTCTTTTATATGAAGGCAAAGCAAAACGTGTTTTTTCAACAGAACAACCGGATGTATTGAGAATTGAATATAAAGATGAAGTCACAGCTGGAAATGGTGCGAAAAAAGATGCAATGGCTGGTAAAGGACGCTTAAACAACCAAATTACATCACGCATCTTTGAATACATTAAAAATGAAGGTGTCGACAGTCATTTTGTTGAGCAACTGTCAGAAACAGAACAACTTGTTAAAGCAGTCGACATCGTTCCTTTAGAAGTAGTTGTACGTAACATTGCAGCGGGTTCAATTACGAAACGTCTCGGATTTGAAAAAGGCCATGTATTTGATTATCCGTTTGTAGAGTTCTTCTATAAAAATGACGACCTTAATGACCCACTTATTACAGATGATCATGTCAAGCTGTTGGGAATTGCAAATGATGAAACGATTGCACAGTTGAAAACACAAGCCTTACGCATTAACCAAGCATTGATCAAATTAATGGATGAAATGGGCTTAGCTTTAGTTGATTTTAAAATTGAATTCGGCGTTGATCGTGAAGGTCAATTGTTGCTCGCTGATGAAATTTCTCCGGATACATGTCGTATTTGGGATAAAGCAACACAAGAAAACTTTGACAAAGATGTATATAGAGAAGATACAGGATCTTTAATTGATACTTACCAAACTTTCTTAAATAAATTGGAGGCACTTTAATCATGAAAACAATCGAATTACACATCACTTTACAACCACAAGTTTTAGATACACAAGGTCAAGCGTTGACTCGCGCTGTACACGACTTAGGTTATGAACAAGTTAACGATATCCGCGTTGGTAAAGTTTTATACATGACAGTAGATGAAGCCACTGACGAAGCGGTACACAATGTCGTGACAACTTTAAGTGAAAAGTTATTTGCGAATACGGTGATTGAAGAATATAGTTACAAAGTTTTGGATGAAAAGGAGAATCAATAATATGAAGTTCGCTGTCCTTAGATTCCCAGGTTCTAACTGCGACCGTGATATGTATAATGCAGCATTGAAAGCAGGTGTCGATGCGGATTATGTCGATTACCGCGAAACGTCATTAAAAGGATACGATGGCGTATTGATTCCTGGTGGTTTCTCATTTGGTGACTACTTACGTTCAGGTGCGGTGGCAAGTGTAGCGCCGATTATTGCAGAAGTGAAAAGATTGGCTGATGAAGGGAAGCCCGTTCTTGGCGTCTGTAACGGATTCCAAATTTTAACGGAAATTGGTTTATTACCAGGTGCGTTATTACACAACGATTCACACTTGTTCGTGAGTCGAAATGAACACCTTAAAATTGTGAACAATCAAACACCATTTACTAAGGGTTATAGTGAAGGTGAAGAAGTCGTTTACCCAGTAGCGCATGGTGAAGGTCATTATTATTGTACTGATGAGATTTATCAAGAACTTATCGACAATAATCAAATCATCTTAAAGTATATGGACAATCCGAACGGTTCACATGATGATATTGCTGGAATCGTCAACAAAGCAGGGAATGTTTGCGGTATGATGCCACACCCAGAACGTGCACTAGAGGCCATTCTTGGTACAGACAGTGGTGTGAAATTATTTGAATCAATGGTGAATAGCTGGAGGGAACAAAATGCCTAAATTTTTAGAGCCAACTGCAGAAGAAGTCAAAGTTGAAAAATTATATCGTGACATGGGGTTAAGCGATGCAGAATTTGAAAAAGTAACTGAAATTTTAGGACGTACGCCTAATTTTACTGAAACAGGTATTTTTTCTGTGATGTGGAGTGAACACTGTTCATATAAACATTCTAAACCATTTTTAAAGCAATTCCCGACAACAGGTGAACATGTTTTAATGGGGCCTGGTGAAGGCGCAGGGGTTGTGGATATTGGCGACAATCAGGCTGTTGTATTTAAAGTCGAATCACATAACCATCCATCAGCAATTGAACCTTACCAAGGTGCTGCGACAGGTGTCGGTGGGATTATTCGTGACATCGTTTCTATCGGTGCGCGTCCAATTAACTTATTGAACAGCTTGCGTTTTGGTGAACTGACTGAAAAAACAAACCGTCGTTTATTACGTGGTGTCGTTGCAGGTATCGGTGGTTACGGTAATTGTATCGGTATTCCGACAACTGCAGGTGAAATCGAATTTGACGAACGTTATGACGGCAATCCACTTGTCAATGCGATGTGTGTCGGTGTCATTGATCACGATATGATTCAAAAAGGTACAGCTAAAGGTGTCGGCAACTCTGTCATTTACGTTGGTTTGAAAACAGGACGTGACGGTATTCACGGTGCGACATTTGCATCTGAAGAGTTAACTGAAGAAAGTGAAAGCAAACGTCCTTCTGTTCAAATCGGTGACCCATTTGTAGGTAAAAAATTAATGGAAGCCACTTTAGAAGCCATCACTTATGACGAACTTGTCGGTATCCAAGACATGGGTGCTGCGGGTTTAACATCTTCATCATCTGAAATGGCAGCTAAAGGGGGCAGCGGGATTCATCTTGAACTCGAAAAAGTCCCAGTACGTGAAGAAGGTATTTCTCCATATGAAATGATGTTATCTGAAACACAAGAACGTATGTTACTTGTCGTTAAAAAAGGCACTGAACAAAAGTTTTTAGACTTGTTTGATTATCATGAATTAGACAGTGCAGTCATTGGTGAAGTGACAGATACGAATCGCTTCGTCCTCACTTATGAAGGTGAAGTGTTTGCAGACATTCCTGTTGAACCACTCGCAGATGAAGCGCCGGTATACATCCTTGAAGGTGAACCGTTACAACACGATGCAGCACCAAATCGTTATGACGATATTGACGTGAATGATGTTTTCGATCGTTTATTAACACATCCAACGATTGCATCCAAACATTACTTATATGACCAATACGATCAACAAGTTGGTGCAAATACGATTATTAAGCCGGGATTACAAGCGTCTGTAGTCCGTGTAGAAGGTACAAATAAAGCGATTGCGTCTACGATTGATGGTGAAGCCCGTTATGTCTTTAACGATCCATATGAAGGCGGCAAAATGGTCGTAGCTGAAGCATACCGTAACTTAATTGCTGTAGGTGCAAAACCATTAGCGATGACGGACTGCTTAAACTATGGTTCACCTGAGAAAAAACACATCTATCAACAATTGACAGACTCAACACGTGGTATGGCAGAAGCATGTGAAGCCCTTGCGACACCTGTCGTATCAGGTAACGTTTCGCTTTACAATGAGACACGTACATCTTCTATTTTCCCAACACCTGTTGTCGGAATGGTAGGTTTAATTGAAAACATCGACTTCTTAAAATCATATCAACCGTCTGTAGGTGACACACTTTATGTCATCGGTGAAACGACAGATAGCTATGGTGGAAGTCAAATCGAAAAATTATTGTATAGCGATGTAAACCATGAAGTTGAAAAGGTCGATTTATCACAAGAAGCGACGAAAGGTGAAGCAATCCGTGGTGCGATTCGTGAAGGTGTGATTTCACATACACAAACTGTTGGTAAAGGTGGTTTAGCGATTACACTTGCTAAAATTAGCGCGCATTACAGCCTAGGTATTGACGCTGAAGTGAACTTAACAAATGCACAATTATTCAGTGAAACGCAAGGACGCTATATCGTTGCAGTGAAAGCCGGCCAAACATTAAATATCGAAGGCGCAACACGTATCGGTACATTGACGGATACAGATGACTTTAAAGTTGTCGCACAAGACAGTGTGATAGAACGTCGTACATCTGAACTTAAACGTGAATGGGAAGGAGCTATTGAGTCATGTATGACATCCGTGGACTAAACGAAGAATGCGGTGTTTTCGGCATCTGGAACCATCCTCATGCAGCCTATTTGACGTACATGGCATTACACAGTTTGCAACATCGTGGTCAAGAAGGCGCAGGGATTGTGTGCTCGAACGGTGAACAACTTTATGGTGCACGTGGTATGGGATTGCTCACTGAGGCAATTTCACAACAACAATTGGAGTCATTACAAGGTTATCCGAACGCCATTGGTCATGTCCGTTATGCGACAACAGGTGCGAGCGAGATTTCCAACGTGCAACCGTTCTTGTTCAAACATTCTAAAGGGGACTTAGGTTTGGCACACAACGGAAACTTAACGAATGCACATCAAATTCGTTTAGCCATTGAATCAACAGGCGGCATTTTCCAGACGACGAGTGATTCAGAAGTACTCGCACATCTGTTGATTAAAGGAAAATCAGAAAATATTAAAACGAACCAAAAAGCAGCATTGAATCAAGTGAAAGGGGCATTCAGTTGTGTCATTTTAAATGAAGGACAACTGACAGCGACACGTGACAATCGCGGTGTCCGTCCATTGATGTTAGGTCAAGTCGATGGTGCGTATTGTGTCGCGAGTGAAACATGTGCCTTTACAGCGATTGGTGCAGAATACATCCGTGATATCGAACCAGGTGAATTGATTACATTTTCTGGTGAAAACGAGGTGGACTATGACATGTACACACAAGACATCGGTCATAAAATGTGTTCAATGGAATATGTCTACTTTGCACGTCCGGATTCTGAATTTCACAAACACTCGATTTACAATGTCCGTAAAGCACTTGGACGTAAATTAGCTGAAGAAATGGGCATCGATGCGGATATCGTGATCGGTGTTCCGGATTCTTCATTACAAGCAGCAAAAGGTTTTTCTGAACAAACAGGGATTCCGAACGAACAAGGGTTGCTGAAAAACCGTTATATCGGGCGTACATTTATTACACCGGATCAGTCTGTGAGGGAAAGACAAGTCCGTATGAAGCATTCACCGATTCGTGATGTGATTGAAGGCAAGCGCGTGGTCGTAATTGATGACTCGATTGTGCGCGGAACGACAAGTAAATATATCGTTAAAGCGTTGAAATCTGCAGGTGCGAAAGAAGTGCATATGGGTATTTCTTCACCACCCTTACAAGATCCCTGTTACTACGGTATTGACGTGTCTACTCATGCGGAATTAATGGCAGCCCAACATACTGTAGAAGAAATTCGCGAAATGATTGGCGCAGATACATTAACGTATTTATCTGTTGAAGGCATGCATGAAGTGTTTAAAGCCCACGATTCAAAGGGTGAATGTAACGCTTGTTTTACGGGTGAATATCCAATTGAAATTGTGGATCATGAACTACCAGAAGTTAAGGAAATGAAAAGAAGAGGAGTGTAATCAATGGCTGAATCATATAAAAAGGCTGGTGTCGATATCGAAGCTGGCTATGAAGCGGTAAAACGAATGTCAAGCCACGTTGAACGAACGATGCGTAAAGAAGTACTTGGCGGCTTAGGAGGATTTGGTGCAACATTTGATTTATCACAACTCAATATGAAAGCACCCGTGCTCGTATCAGGAACAGATGGTGTCGGTACAAAGTTAAAGCTCGCTATCGACTATGATAAACATGACACAATCGGTATTGACGCCGTTGCAATGTGTGTGAATGACATTTTAACGACGGGTGCGGAACCGCTTTACTTTTTAGACTATATTGCGACACATAAAGTCGTACCGGAAATTATCGAACAAATCGTAAAAGGCATTAGTGATGGTTGTGTGGAAACAAACACTGCTTTAATCGGTGGCGAAACAGCTGAAATGGGTGAAATGTATCATGAAGGCGAATACGATGTCGCGGGCTTTGCTGTCGGTGCGGTTGAAAAAGACGCATACATTGACGGTTCGAAAGTAGAAAAAGGTGACGTCATCATCGGTCTTGCTTCAAACGGCATCCATTCAAACGGTTACAGTCTAGTCCGTCGTCTTGTTGCGGAATCAGGTATTGATGTGAACGATACATTTGAAGGTGAACAAAGCTTCTTAGACGTGCTCTTGACACCAACTGCTTTATACGTGTCACCTGTACTTGCGGTGAAAAAAGATGTTCAAATTAAAGCGATGACACATATTACGGGTGGCGGTTTTTACGAAAATATTCCGAGAGCTCTACCAGAAGGCAAAACGGCTGTCGTGAACACAGCATCATTCCCAACACCGGCTATTTTCAATTGGTTACAAGCACAAGGCAACATCGACACAGACGAAATGTACCATATCTTCAACATGGGGATTGGGTTTACACTTGTCGTTGCACCTGAAGATGAAGCAGCAGTTCATGAAATCTTAAAAAATGCGAATGTGGACGCATACACAATCGGGCATATTGCTGAAGAAGACAGTGCCATTCGCTTAACGGAGGCAAAATAGTGGTTAAAATTGCAATCTTTGCATCTGGTTCAGGCACAAATTTCGATAACATTATGAAACGTGTCAAATCAGGTGAACTCATGCATATCGAAGTCACAGCATTGTACACTGACAAACCTGAAGCAGCGTGTGTTCAGCTTGCACAACAACATGACATTCCTGTCCATGCATTCGAACCACGCACGTTCGATAATAAAGTAGCTTATGAAACGGCTATATTGAATTGGCTGCGTCACGAAGAAGTAGAGTGGATTGTATTAGCAGGCTATATGCGTTTAATCGGTGAAACCTTGTTATCAGCATATGAAGGACGCATTTTGAACATTCACCCTTCATTACTGCCGAAATATAAAGGTAAAAATGCAGTTGGACAAGCGTTAAACAGTGGGGATAAAGAAACAGGTTCAACAGTACATTACGTCGATGCAGGTATGGATACTGGTCAGATGATTGAACAGCACACATGCCCAATTTACGAAGACGATACACAACAATCATTAGAAGAACGTATTAAATCATTAGAGTATGAATTGTACCCAGCAGTCATTAAGAAGATTATTCGATAAGGAGATATCATCAATTATGAAAAAAGCGATTTTAAGTGTTTCAGACAAAACTGGTATTGTTCCATTTGCACAATCACTCGTTGAAGCAGGTTATGAGTTGTATTCAACAGGTGGGACTTTCCGTGCAATTGACGAAGCAGGTGTGAAAGTGACATCGGTTTCTGAACTGACACAATTTGAAGAAATTATGGACGGTCGTGTGAAAACATTACACCCAGCTGTGCATGGCGGTATTTTAGCAGATCGCGACAAACCAGAACATCTTGAACAATTAAAAGGTCAAAATATTGATTTAATTGATATGGTCGTTGTGAATTTATACCCATTTAAAGAAACGGTGAAAAACCCAGACGTGACTGAAATGGACGCGATTGAAAACATCGATATCGGTGGTCCAACGATGTTACGTGCAGCTGCGAAAAACTTCAAACATGTCACAACGATTGTTGACCCAATAGACTATGATGAAGTGATTCAGCGTATTCAAAACGGTACTTTAGATGAAGCATTCCGCAAGTCATTAATGATTAAAGTGTTCCAACATACATTTGAATATGATCAAGCGATTACACAATTTTTCGGCCATCAACTTGAACAATTACGTTACGGTGAAAACCCACAACAATCTGCGCAGTTTATTCGTACATCTACAGCGAAAAACACGATTGCGGGCGCGACACAGTTACATGGCAAACAACTGAGCTACAACAATATTAAAGATGCGGATGCAGCACTAAGTTTAGTGAAACAATTCGACCAACCTGCAGCAGTCGCAGTGAAACATATGAATCCTTGTGGTGTCGGTACAGGCGAAAACATTCATGCAGCGTACACACATGCGTATGAAGCGGACAGTCAATCTATTTTCGGTGGTATTGTCGCATTAAACCGTCCAGTCACAGCTGAACTGGCAGAAGACTTACACGCGATTTTCTTAGAAGTCGTTATTGCGCCAAAATTCGAACAAGCTGCTTTAGATATTTTACAACAGAAGAAAAATATTCGTTTACTTGAAATTGAAATGACTGAAGAAGCAGATGCAACAGAATTTGTATCGGTGTCAGGAGGTTATTTAGTTCAAGATAAAGACCGTTTTGATGTGGCACAAGCTGATATGACAGTCGTGACAGATGTAGAACCGACGAAGGAACAATGGGATGCATTATTATTAGGCTGGAAAGTTGTGAAATCAGTGAAAAGTAATGCGATTGTCCTTGCGAATGACAAACAAACAGTCGGTATCGGTGCGGGCCAAATGAACCGTGTTGGCTCAGCTCAAATTGCGATTGACCGCGCGATTGAAATGAATGACAATGTTGTCTTAGCATCAGATGGTTTCTTCCCAATGGGTGACACTGTCGAAACAGCAGCACAAGCAGGCATTAAAGCAATGATTCAACCAGGTGGCTCGATTAAAGATCAAGAGTCTATTGATATGGCGAATCGCTATGGTATTGCTATGGTGACAACAGGCATGCGTCACTTTAAACATTAATGAGGAGGATGTCGAATATGCACGTATTAGTCGTTGGTGGTGGAGGACGTGAACACGTACTCGCACACAAATTAAATCAATCGCCATTAGTTTCACAAGTCTATGCGATTCCAGGCAATGCTGCAATGAGTAATGTGGCAGAAGTACATGGTGAGATTGCTGAATCAGATCATGAAGCAATCGTCGCATTTGCACAAGCGCATGATGTGAAATGGGTCGTGATTGGACCAGAACAACCGTTGACAGAAGGCTTAGCTGATGCATTAAGAGCGGTAGACATTAAAGTATTTGGTCCGAATCAAGATGCGGCTCAAATCGAAGGCTCAAAGTCATTTGCGAAACGTCTCATGGCCAAATATGTCATTCCAACTGCAGCATACCGAGAAATCGACCAAAAAGATGAAGCACTGGCATACATTGAAACGTGTGAATTGCCGATTGTGTTGAAAAAAGATGGACTCGCAGCAGGTAAAGGGGTCATCATTGCTGAAACACGCGAGCAAGCACGTGAAGCTGTAGAAACTTTATATCCAGAACAACAAAGTAAAGTCGTTTTTGAACAATTTTTAGAAGGTGAAGAATTTTCATTGATGACGTTTGTGAATGGTGACTATGCGGTGCCATTTGATACCATCGCACAAGACCATAAACGTGCTTACGATCAAGATAAAGGACCGAACACAGGCGGTATGGGCGCGTACTGTCCTGTGCCACATATGAGTCAAAGTGTCCTAGATGAAGCGAATGACAAAATTGCGCAACCGATTGCCAAAGCGATGCAAGCAGAAGGACATGATTTCTTCGGTTTATTATACATCGGTGCGATTTTAACGAAAGAAGGGCCGAAAGTCATTGAATTTAATGCACGTTTCGGTGACCCTGAAGCACAAGTGTTATTGACACGTTTGGAAAGTGATCTCATGGCGCACATCATTGAATTAGATGAAAAAGCACCAATCAACATGAAGTGGAAAGATGATGCGGTAGTAGGTGTTATGCTCGCTTCAAAAGGGTATCCAGGAGCATACGAAAAAGGCGCAACTGTCAAAGGTTTTGAAGACGAACCAGGTGCTTACTTTGTCAGTGGTTTAACACATGATGGAGAAAACTATGTGACATCAGGTGGACGTGTAATTTTAGCGATTGGCGAAGGTGCAACAATCGAAGCGGCACAACAAGCAGCTTATGCACGTGTCGAAAAAATTGAAAGTGACGGTTTGTTCTATCGTCAAGACATTGCCCATAAAGCAATGAAAGCGAAGTAAATATTGAGTGAACATTAAAAAGCGTAAAATCTTTAAGGTGAAATGACTAAGGATTTTACGCTTTTTTGGGTTGAATATAAAAAATCCCTTTATTGACTATTAAAAATCAATAAAGGGAAACGATTTCCTTTGCAGATGGAAATAACGGGAAAGTTAAAAAGGAAATCTAGACCTGCCTTTTCACATCGTCGAGATCATGAAAACGCAAAATCTCAGTTCGGTTAACGTGCATCAGTAATACCAGTTATCGGCAACACTTGTGCGAGTGTAAATGCGAGTATGACGATGACCACAGTAAGAACAATCAGAATCAAGTCTTTATAACTAAACGGGACATGATAATAATACGTCCGTGGTCCATCTTTAAAGCCTTTTTTCTCCATCGCTACAGATAGACGATGCGCTTTTCTAATGTTTTGACTGAGCAATGGAATTAATAAATGTTTCAGACGTTTGAAGCCTGAATAGTTGCGGTTATCAATCATTTGATAGCGCATTTTTAAAGCGTTGCGGAGTTGGAAAAGTGATTCTAACATGATAGGAATCATACGAAACGCCGCCATAAAAGCATACGCAATTTTCGGTTTCACTTTTAAATGTTGCATCAAGCTGTAAAAAATCATAATGACTTGAGAAGTAAAGGCAATAGACAATCCAAAATAACTCACAGTCATCGTCCGGAATGAAAGATGCAACCCGCGCACAAGACTTTCCTTCGTAATGTTAACGAAGCCGAATTTCAATAACTCATGTTGCCCATCACCGTAAAAAATCATGAATAATGAGGAGGTGAGGGCGAAAAACGTTGCGAGCAATGTGAACGTTAAGACGACTTTCCACTTTGTTCCTGCAACAAGTAACATAAAAATGAGCATCAATGTCGCAAGATAAATCATGACGTCAAAATGATGAACGAAAATAATGAAGAAGAAAAGTGCGACACCTAAAAATAATTTGGTGACGATATTCACATCATCCATAAACGTGTGACGCGTTTTCCAAGATTCAATCATGTGCGCACCTCCTCGACTTCATAGAGTTTGCCTTCTTTGACTTCTATCCGACGAGTAGGGTAACGTTCGATAATATGTGCGTCATGCGTGACCATTAAAATCGTCTGACCTTGCGCAATGCGGCTTTGGAACAATTCAATTAATTTAAACGTGTTATGACTGTCTAAGCCAAATGTCGGTTCATCTAATAAAATAATATCTGCATTGGTACTTAATGCGGTAGCGACACTCAGTCGACGTTTTTGACCCATAGAGAGTTCAAATGGGTGTTGGCTCGATACGTGCTCCAAATCAAGCAGTGCTAACATTTCTGCAGTTTTTGCTTTCGCGTGTTCAGGGTCCATATGGTGATAATTAACCCATATTTCATCAAACACACTATTTTGTATAAATTGCAGTTCAGGATTTTGATACACTAAAAACATATGTTGCGCGGCATCTTTAATTTTAGTTAATTTCTGCCCGCCGTAATGCATGTGCCCCTTATAACGTATCAATTGCATCATCGACTCTAACAGCGATGTCTTACCTGATCCATTTTTCCCGGTGAGGGTTATCCATTCTCCAGGTCCAATATGTAATGCGTCTACTTCATATAATGTACGACGACCCCTTTGTATCGCGCCTTGTTCGAATGAAAAATGAAAATTTTGAGTAGTAGATTGAACGGGATGCTGGGGCATAGGTGCATGCGACCAAGCTTTTGGATGCCACACACCGTACTCACTTAATAAAGCTTCGTAATGCGACATAATATATTCAGGCGTGCCTTGTTGGATAATATGGCCGTGATGATTCATCAGTATGACACGATCGACATGTTGCCAAATATGTTCCACCTTATGTTCGACAATCAGTACCGTCTTGTCCTCCCACAAATCCTTTAAAAGATTCCATAAATTTTCGGTCGCTTCTACATCTAACATCGCAGTCGGTTCGTCGAGAAACAATGTATCTGCCCCTTGAAGTAACGTTCCCGCAATCGCTAATTTTTGTTTCATACCGCCGCTCAATTGATGAATACGTTGCTTTGGATTTACATCCAGACCGACATAGTTTAATGCTTCATGAATACGGCGGTCCATGTCGTGACGCGGAATGTGTTGGTTTTCTAAAATGAAGGCTAACTCTTCATTCACTTGTGGCATACAAAACTGCGAATCCGGGTCTTGGAAAATGACACCTGAATTGTCAGCTATTTCTAATGCATCATATTTCATTGGTAAATCAATTAAGTTCGGCACAATGCCACTTAACACATTGAGTAACGTACTTTTACCCGAACCAGATGGCCCAAGTAAAAGCACTTTTTCTTTATCTTTGATTTCTACGTCAATCCCGTCAAAAATTTTATAATCTGCACTCGGGTATTTTAAACGTAAATTTTTAACTTTTAACACGATAAGTCACCCTTATAATGCATCGTAATCGTCTTTTGAAGCAGGTCGAAACAGTTTGGTTACACCAGTCTGATCCAATGCCTTAACGAGTATGTATGGGAACACACCGGCTAATACAGCACCACTGATAATACGAAAAGCAATCAATAGAATTAAGTTCCAAGTCGCAACTTCATTTAAGTAACCATAGTACCAGTCTATAGGTAAACTAATGACTGCGGCTGCCATACCTGCAAGGACAGCAACCATAAAAGCACGTGATTTGTAGCGGAAAATCGCAAAAATAATCTCACACGCCAAACCTTGGAGTAAAGCGTAAATAATTGTAGGGATATCAAAACGTCCCATCATAATTGTTTCACCCGCACCTGCAGCAAATTCAGCTAACAATGCAATCCCCATTTTAGGAATAATGAGATATGCAACGACTGCAGCACTAAACCACATCCCATACATCAATTGATCAAGATGTAAACCTAATGGCTGTAAAGTATTTGTGACAGCCCACCATAAATTATAAATCACTGCAAAGATCACGGATACGAGTACAGTGACGAGGATGTCTGACAACGTTAAGCCTTTTTTCATATGTAAATTCCTCCCAAAAATTAAAAAAATACGCATATCTTAAACTGAAGATAGGCGCATCATGTGCTCATTGATCTATGGATACGTTATTGGAATGACAGACAAAGTCCACCGCACAATATTCATATCATAACAAAACACTTTCCTACGCTAGTATCATCTAGTTCAGGTTCAAAGGGTTTGAGGTGACACCTCATCTCAGCTTTCACACCCCTAGTGTGCGTATTTAATTGATAATGTCAATGTACACCTAGAATATTGAAAAGTCAAGGTTTCAAACGACTGATGATTCAAAATTTGAAAAACTACAAACCATCAAAAATGCATATATTGGAAAAATGAACACGAAAGACCTCACTGTGCGTTCATATGCGTAAAGAAGGAAACGACAGTGCCCCAAATGAATTTTAGATCAATGCAACATGCGTGCGTATGAATAAAAAACAGTATTTGAAGAAAAACACTAGTCGTAGTTTTCAAAATCTTTCGCTGTCTATGTCAAAATGAGTTAAAAAAGAATGTAAGGATTAAGCTGGTTAAACAATGCCAACACCTTCAACATAAAGCAATACTTTAAAACGAAAAAAAGGAATAGGCGATAATCAGCCCATTCCTCACACATCAAACAAAAACTAAAGATTACTCAAACGTTTTTTGAATATCATCTTTCGTTTTCTCTGCACCGTCTTTCGCATCTTCAGTTTTATCTTTCAATTCTTTTTCTTTATCTTTCGCTTGTTCTGCAGCTTTTTTAATATCTTTTTCAGCCATTGCTAACGCCTACCTTTCAAATTGTTTGTATCCTCAATATAACCTTTCTGTGCACAACCTAAACATCGTCACTTCATTAAATGTAAATAGAAATGAGGCTTTGACATCACATGCACCTAGCTACAGCGATATATTAAATATTTATCTCCTGTTTTCGTATAAAAGTAAATGAATTTTGATATACTTAACGCATCAATTTTAATGTGAAAATAACACATAGATAATTAAGATATTTGAAACTGAAAATCAATCCGTTTTATTATGGTATTATGAATTAAATGTATAGGTCATTCTGAAGACTGATATTTTTGAAATATAAAGACAGGTGACAAGAGGTCGTATATAATAGCTTTGAGGTGAGAGGATGTCTTTGTTAAACAAATACACCGAAGTGATTTATAGCTATATTATCGGTGTGCTTTCAATTTTATTAAGCATCATTATTTTTTTTAATATTCCACTTATTGAACAGTTTAAGTCAGGCAAACAACCGAGTACAAATATCGACAATTTGTGGGATTTTATTATGGCATTCTTTAATGAAATCATTCGAGTCATGAGTCAATATATTGGTGACATTCCACTTGCGAGCGGTATTGTCATTTTATTGTTTGGAATTTTAATGATTTTTATTGGTCGGACATTAACGAATACAACACGATTTGATTATGACATTTCAATATTATTTTTACTCGTCGGCATTATTTTCTTCGTATTAACATTAATTTTTATGTCGCAAGTTTATGGTTGGAGCGCATTTATTTTTATTATTCCATTTCTTGTACATATTGGTTATATCGCATACAAAGACGAACTAAATCCATTGCACCGTAAAGAACATTATTTATGGATTATATTCAGTTATGGGCTTTGTTATATTATTACACAAATTGCGCTTTATGCCCGTATTGAAGCGAAAGATGTTGCTTCGATTGACGTTCTGAGTATTAATACATTTTTTGTAGTTTTATGGTTGATAGGACAAATGGCAGTATGGAATTTTCTCTTTTTACGTCGTTCATTACCAGTGTCTGAAGAAGAAATCACTGGTGAAGCGAATGCGTATTCAAGAAGTAAAAAGTATCAATTTACGAATACTTCTAAAAACCATTTCAAAGACTTTCAAGATCGTACGGCTGAATTCACGCACGGTATTTCACATCGCACACGCCGTAGTATTGATTTAGAGAAGTTACGCCAAAAACGAGAATCACTTGGAAAAAAATGGTTTTCATGGGCTAAATTAGAGGAAGATGACATTCCGATGTTTCTTAAAATAAGACCGAAATGGTTGAACCGCAATTATGTCATGATTGCTTGTGGCGTGATTCTGTTATTCTTTATATTACTAGAGTTCAATAACCGTAATGCGCTATTTATGTCAGGGGACTGGCAGTTATCTCAAACACAATATGTTTACGAATGGGTGAGCTTACTGTTATTACTCATTGTGGCGATTGTCTTTATTTTTACAACAGTAGTGCGCATGTTAAGAGGTAAGTATTACTATTTACAACTTTTCATGATCAGTATTTTATTCTTCAAATTGTTAACGGAATACATTGTAATTTTGTTCCACGGGCTATTATTATCCATTTTCATTACGCCAATTCTCGTATTAATGTTAGTACCAGCCATTGTCGCGTTCGTCTTACAATTGAGACAACCTGTTCATATCAAAATACAAAAACGTCATTAAACTTGAAACATAAGAAAGAGACCAAACAAAAATTGATCCACTTACTTGATGCGTACAGTTGAACATTCGCGTCATTGATCTGCACCATTTTATGATTAATGATGTGGATGTATACGCTAAGAGAATGATTAATCTATGTGAACTGAGCTACTTGTTATCATTTCTACAGGGAAGTCGGGTTTATGCAATATATTTGGCTCATCGCACTAGCGCAGTAGGTCTTTTCAACGGCTGAACAATTTCATCTATAGTAAATTTATTAAACGGAGCAAGGTGACTTAAATCGCCCTGTTCCGTTTTTTTTTTTGATGCGTGAAAGTAGGGGACCAGGTGACAGATTTGTAATTTAACATCGCGTGTCATACAAAGCTGATACATATAGAGTAGTTTTATAGTTAAAGTTGAGTAAGAAATCATTATTTATGGAAGGTATGAAAAATAATTTGGACACCGCTAAAGTAGGATTTTTACTTATCCTTCCATATCATTCGGTACTTCAAATACATACTGGTAGCGCTAAAAGTTAAACTCCTTCAAGCTTTAAACGCAGAAGATTGCCGGATGGACGAGACTCCCGAGGGATCAGCTGAACCGGAAAATCCACCAACGCTTTCAACAAATGTAACAGTTCAATCAAAGCGTTGGTTAGTTGAAGGTTCAGCCCCTGGGAACGCGAGTCCAAGACGGCAATCGTATGTTTCTGTAATACTTAAAAACGGGTATGCTTCAAAACGAAAATTATAATTCGCATGTTCAGAAGAAAGCGCATGTATTATGAACTAGGACGACAGTTTGTTTGAACGCCTATACGTGTTAAAATCAGAATAATGATAAGAAAAGAAAGGCTGATAAAATGAAGACAGCTATTTTGAATAAAGGTAAAGAAGAAAAATATTTCAATCAGTACCCACTTGTGGAGGAAGCGGATTTATTCCAGCACGATCAATTAGAAGAAGGGGATGTCTTTCATCTGCTAACTTCAACACACGTCTATATCGCGACTTGTTATGTAGGCCGTCAACACAAAGGATTAGGTTGGGTATTGACATATCAAGAAGGTGAAGCGATTGATCAAGCGTTTTTTGAGCAGTTATTCGCACAAGCGCTCGAAGTTCGTCAGTATTACTATCAAATTGAAGGTACCAATGCATTTCGTTTATTTAATGGTGAAGGCGATGGTGTGGGGGGTCTCACGATTGACAACTATGATGGCCACTTATTAATTCAATGGTACTCAGAAGGCATTTATCGTTTTCGTCAACAGATTGTGAGTGCGATTCAAAATATTTTTGATTATACGTCTATTTATGAAAAAACGCGTTTTAAACATCAATCTATTGAAGGTGGTTTTGTAGCGGGGACAACACCGGAATTTCCGATTGTCGTTGAAGAAAATTTCACATTTTACAATGTACACCTTGATGACGGTCCGATGACGGGGATTTTCTTAGACCAAAAAGAAGTGCGTAAAAAGATTAGAGATTATTATGCTAAAGGACGCCAATTACTCAATTTATTCAGTTATACAGGGGCATTTTCGGTTATCGCTGCAACAGCTGACAGTCAAACAACGAGTGTGGACTTGGCTAATCGCTCACGTCAGTTGACTGAAGAGAACTTTGGTTTAAATGGTATCGATCCTAAATCACAACATATTTACGTGATGGATACGTTCGATTACTACAAATACGCACTACGCCATGGCTTGAGCTACGATACGATTGTCATCGATCCACCGAGTTTTGCCCGTAATAAAAAGAAGACGTTTTCTGTAACAAAAGACTATGACAAGTTAATTGAAGGTGCACTCAGTATTTTGAACCCAGGTGGCAGTCTTGTGTTGAGTACGAACCATAGTGCTTATACGCTAAAGGCATTTAAAAATATGGTCAAACAAACGATTGAAAAGCAAGGGTTCACATATGAAATGAATGAAGTCATGGGCTTGCCAAAAGATTTTAAAACACATCCACACTATAAACCGTCGAAGTATTTAAAAGTTATTTTTATTACAATCAAGTAGTAAAAAGGGTTCAAAAGGGGTATAGATGTGAAGGATTTTCATAATGAGGTGAGTATGGAAGATGAATTTTAAACAAAAAATTTCTGAAACATTAGGTAATAAAGTATTAGATATTGAAACGATTAATCGAAAAGACGCGCTACCGACGTCAGAACAAGAGATACGTGCAAGACGTGAACGTGCAGAAGCGCTAGTGAGAAAAAAGGCGCTGTTATCTTCAGGTGCAACTGTTGTGCCAATACCAGGATTTGACTTTGGGATGGACATGAAATTGATGCGCGACGTCATTGAAGATGTGAATAAAATTTACGGTTTAGATCATCAACAAGTGAACCAAATGAGTGATGACATGAAAAACCGTATCTTAATGGCAGCGGGTATTCAAGGCAGCCAATTAATTGGTAAAAAAGTGTCGAGCGGTTTGCTGAAAGTTTTTATACGCGATGTAGCTAAGCGAACTGCTGCGAAACAAACACGCTGGTTCCCGATTGTAGGACAAGCTGTGTCAGCATCGATTAGTTATTATTTTATGGTTAAAGTCGGCAAAGACCATATTCAAAAATGCGAAAATGTAGTAAAATCATTATTGTAGCATGTAAAAAAATTCACAAATCATTATGAATGCCGTTAAAAATGAGATAGCGAGGCATTTACGAATTGAATTTAACTATAGAATTTGGTAATGTAATGCTATGTAGCGAAGTTAAATATAATTTATGCTAGTAAATCTAGAAGTAGAAGGAGTAAGATGACAGATGGAACAACAATCATATGTAATTATTGACGAAACAGGTATTCACGCACGCCCTGCAACAATGCTTGTTCAAACAGCTTCAAAATTCGATTCAGATATTCAATTAGAGTATAACGGTAAAAAAGTTAACTTAAAATCGATCATGGGTGTTATGAGCTTAGGTGTGGGTAAAGACGCAGAAATTACAATTTATGCTGACGGTAGCGATGAAAAAGACGCAATCGACGCAATCACTGAAGTATTATCAAAAGAAGGATTAACAAAATAATGTCAAATATTATTAAGGGAATTGCAGCTTCTGATGGTGTTGCTATTGCCAAAGCGTATCTGCTCGTAGAACCCGATTTAAGTTTTAGTAACGAAAAAACGGACAACCCGGAAGCGGAAGTCCAAAAATTTAATGAGGCGTTGAACAACTCTAAAATTGAATTAACGAAAATTCGTAATCATGCAGAGGAACAATTAGGTGCGGATAAAGCAGCTATCTTTGACGCACATTTACTCGTTTTAGATGATCCTGAGTTAATTCAACCGATTGAAGAGAAAATTAAAAATGAAAGCGCAAGTGCACCTCAAGCATTAACTGAAGTGACACAAAACTTCATTACTATTTTCGAATCAATGGATAACGAATATATGAAGGAACGTGCTGCGGATATCCGCGACGTAGCTAAACGTGTTTTAGCGCACATTTTAGGGGTGGAATTACCAAATCCGAGTATCATCGATGAAAGCGTCATCATTGTGGCTCACGACTTGACGCCATCAGATACTGCACAGTTAAACAAACAATATGTTCAAGGATTCGTTACGAACATTGGTGGTCGTACTTCACATTCAGCAATTATGAGTCGTTCATTAGAGATTCCTGCTGTTGTAGGTACAAAATCAATTTCTGAGTCTGTACAACAAGGGGACATGGTTATCGTCGACGGTTTAACAGGGGATGTGATTGTGAATCCTTCAGACGATGAAATCAAAGCGTATCAACATAAGCGTGAATCTTTCTTTGCAGATCGCGAAGCGTTGAAACAATTACGTGATGAACCATCAAAAACATTAGATGGACATGAAGTTGAACTTGCAGCGAACATTGGTACACCGAACGATTTAGAAGGTGTGCATAACAATGGCGCAGAAGGTATCGGTTTATATCGTACGGAGTTCCTTTACATGGGTCGCGACAACATGCCGACTGAAGATGAGCAATTCGAAGCATACAAAAAAGTGCTCGAATCAATGGAAGGTAAACGCGTTGTCGTACGTACATTAGATATCGGTGGCGACAAAGAGCTCCCATATTTAAACTTACCTGAAGAAATGAATCCATTCTTAGGATACCGTGCGATTCGTTTATGCTTAGATCAACCTGAAATTTTCCGTCCACAATTACGTGCATTATTAAGAGTTTCTGCATACGGTAAATTGAATATTATGTTCCCAATGGTGGCAACAATTCAAGAGTTCCGTGATGCGAAAGCGTTACTTCTTGAAGAAAAGGAAAACTTGAAACGAGAAGGCGTAGAAGTGAGCGACGATATCGAATTAGGTATCATGGTTGAAATTCCGTCAACAGCCGCACTTGCAGATGTATTTGCGAAAGAAGTGGATTTCTTCAGTATCGGTACAAACGATTTAATTCAATATACAATGGCTGCAGACCGTATGTCAGAGCGTGTTTCTTATCTTTACCAACCATACAACCCATCAATCTTACGTTTAATTAAACAAGTGATTGACGCATCTCACCAAGAGGGCAAATGGACAGGGATGTGCGGTGAAATGGCTGGTGACGAAACAGCAATTCCATTATTAATTGGTTTAGGATTAGATGAGTTCTCAATGAGTGCCACTTCTATCTTAAAAGCACGTCGTCAAATTAAAGATTTAAGCCGTACTGAAATGGTACAATTAGCAGACCGTGCATTAAATTGTGCAACTGTTGATGAAGTTGTTGACCTAGTCAAAGCGAAAACAACAAAAGCTTAATTGAATCAACTAATAAGAGATTGAGTCATTGCGGCTCAGTCTCTTTTTGAGTTGGGATAAAATTTTCAAGTGTATTCATAAGGAAGGCGCATTTTTAGTCCAGATAATCCAAACGAGAAAACAGACTATATAAGAGTTGGATCGATTGCATGTAAAGAGAACGTGCTGAGGCATTTGTTACAGGTTTTGGCAAAAGGTTGAGATTTTAGAGGGGGTCCCTCATCGACAATGCCTATATCGAAATTAACTTAAATATATTTCAAAGTTAATTCAGTAAGGACAAAATATCAATGAGATAGTGTAGCTTAATTGAAGAGACACACCCTCATTCCTCCAGATTTTAGCGTACAAAATTCTCATCCAATATGTATTAAAAAACATCCCTTATCTGCTTGAAAGAGGTGAGAGGGTACAACATCTAAACACGATTGAATTTAGAATATAAAACAAACACGCCCTCTTTTCCCCTCATTTTCAAAATAAGAATGCCAAAATGGGTGAGACTCCCGAGGGATCAGCTGAAGTCGAAAATCCAATTTGGCTTCCTTCCGATGTACAATTACGTCAAGCCAAATTTAGTTGAGACTCAGCCCCTGGGAAACGCGAACCCATTACGGCAATCATTATACCGTATTTCTAAGTAGGAAAGAGGGCAGTTTTACGTACAACGATGCTTTGAAATGCATTTAAGGTTGTATCCCAAGCTTCTCATTCATTAAATCTAAATCGACTTGATACATCGGCTCGCCATCAATTAATATGAACGGTGTTGAAAAAGCATCACGTTCAATCATTTCGTTTCGATATGTTGAATTGGCAATGTTTCGTTCCTCAAATGGGACATTGTGATTTTCAAGATATTGTTTGACGAATGAACATGGCGGACATTCATTTTGTGTGTAAATAATAACTTCTGACATAGAGACACCTACTTTCATATCAATTGTTGTTACATCTTAATCGACACTTTAATAAAATGCAACTGAATCGACTGTATAAAAATGACAAATTTTAGTCATGTCATTAAATTGTCATTGTCTTAATGAATAAAAATATATAAATGTGACCTGTATATTGTTTATAATGAATGAATGGACATTTTCATTATAGATAAGGAGGTCATGAAATGGATGCAGTGGATATTAGCCGGTTTTTAACAGGTATGACACTTGCAGTCCACATTATTTTTGCAACAATTGGTGTAGGTATGCCACTTTTCTTTGCGATGGCAGAATTCATTGGCATTAAGAAGAAAAGTGCTCAATATATTGCATTAGCGCAACGTTGGGCTAAGGGATATACGATTACCGTGGCAGTAGGGGTAGTAACAGGGACTATTATAGGTTTACAATTATCATTACTATGGCCAACATTTATGCGAATAGGTGGGCACGTCATTGCTTTACCATTATTTATGGAAACATTTGCGTTTTTCTTTGAGGCGATTTTCTTAAGTATTTATTTATACACTTGGAATCGTTTCAAAAATCAATGGACACACTTTTTCATTAGTATTCCAGTGATTATTGGTGGTACATTTTCAGCATTTTTTATTACGTCGGTCAATTCGTTCATGAATACGCCGGCAGGTATGACTATAGAAAATGGACGCATGGTCAATGTGGATCCAATAGCAGCGATGTTTAACGCGTCATTTTTCGTCCGATCATTTCATGTTGTCGCAACGGCACTCATGACAATGGCGTTCATTTTAGCAAGTATTGCAGCGTTTAAGTTACTGAAAAACAAAATTGAAAAAGATCGCCGTTATCATCAAGCTGCACTGAAAATGACGATGATTGCAGGACTTATTTTTTCAATGTTATCAATGTTAGCAGGGGACTTATCAGCGAAGTTTTTACATCAAGAACAACCTGAGAAACTTGCAGCATATGAATGGCATTTTAATACAGAATCTCAAGCGGATCTCGTGTTATTTGGTGTGCTCGATGAATCAACGCAAGAAGTGAAAGGCGCCCTCCATATTCCAGGTGCGTTAAGCTTTTTATCGGATTCAAGTTTTGATACAGAAGTCAAAGGACTCAATGAATTTCCAAAAGATGAATTACCCCCACTCATTGTCCATTATTTCTTTGATTTAATGGTATTCTTTGGGATTTTCTGTTTCGCCATTTCATTCGCTTATGTCATGGCATTGTGGATTAAAAAATTCAACCCGCATCATAAACTATTGCTGTATGCCACATTATTAGGAGGTCCAGCAGCCATGTTAGCGATTGAGTTCGGATGGTTCTTAACGGAGCTTGGACGTCAACCATGGATTGTGAGAGGTTTCTTAAAAGTACAAGATGCCGCGACAGATGCAAGTGGGCTCGTGTTTGTGACGATTCTATTTGCGATACTTTACTTCGTGCTGTTATTCTCAGCCACATACGTGCTTGTAAGAATGTTTAAAAATAAACCTGCCTATCAGCACATTGAAAGTTTAACGCAAAGAGGTGATGCATGATGAGTTATGAAATAATAGGAATAACAGTACTCTGGATTTTCTTATTGGGTTATATCATCGTCGCTTCGATTGATTTCGGCGCAGGATTTTTTTCGTTACATGCAAAGTTATTTGGGCAGTCACATGAAATTAATGGTTTAATTCAACGTTACTTGAACCCGGTATGGGAAGTCACAAATGTATTTTTTATCTTTTTCTTTGTAGGTATTGTAGGGTTTTTCCCAGATACGGCTTATTATTATGGCACCGTTTTACTTATTCCAGGTTCGATCGCACTGATTTTACTTTCGATTCGCGGCGCCTTTTACGCTTTCGAAAATTATGGTCAAGATAGTAAGTTGTCTTGGCTCATGTTATATGCGGTATCAGGATTATTGATTCCGGCTTCACTTTCAACGGCATTAACGATTTCTGAAGGCGGTTATATCACTGAGTCAGCTTCAGGCAACGTTGATTTGAATTGGACAGAATTACTATTAAGTCCATTCGGTTGGGCGGTCGTACTATTAGCCATTGTGTCTGTGCTATACATTTCATCAGGATTTTTAACATTTTATGCGCACCGTGCCAAAGACAAATCCGCATATCAATTGATGCGTAAATGGTTTTTAATGTGGGGCGCACCGATGATCATGATGTCATTATTTGTGTTTTTATCATTAAGAATACAAAATGAAGCGCATTTTATGTCAGCAGTGTTTGATTATGGCTGGTTATTTATCATCAGTTTCATCGCTTTTGTCATTGCTGGTATGTTGACACTCTTGAAAAAAGCACATGGTATCGCATTTATTTTTGTCATCATTCAAATGGGCACAGCCTTTTTCGGATATGGATTAAGCAAGTTGCCATACATTTTATATCCGTACGTGCACATTGACGATGCGGTGACCAATGATAGTATGGCATTAGTGTTAACCATTGCATTTATCGGTGGTTTACTATTATTGTTACCTTCACTCTTTTTCATATTTAAATTGTTCGTATTTGATAAAGAATACGTTCGCGGTAAAAAGTAAGATGGACCAGTAAAACGGTGCATCATTAACCATTTTGTAGTAATATGATAATAGTATGGAATACATGTGTGGCTTAAAGTGTAGGATCATCAACATCTGAGCACTTTGAGCCCACATTTTTAATTTAACTTAATTCAGGAGGCCAAAAATGGATAAAGAGTATGTAGTCATTGGTCTAGGTCGCTTCGGTGGCAGTATTGTAAGAGAATTGAACGCGTTAGATATGGACGTCATGGCGATAGATAAAGATGAAAATCGTGTCGATGAATACAGCGATATTGCGACACATGCCGTTGTGGCTGATACGACTGACGAAGCCGTTATGAAAAGTTTAGGAATTCGAAATTTTGATCATGTCATCGTGGCAATCGGGGAAAACATTCAGGCAAGTACGTTAACAACATTGATTCTTAAAGAACTCGGTGTTAAAAAAGTAACGGCTAAAGCACAAAACGATTATCATGCCAAGATTTTAAACAAAATTGGTGCCGATACAGTCGTGCATCCTGAAAGAGACATGGGTCGTCGTATTGCGCATAATGTGGCTAGTGCAACAGTGCTCGATTATTTAGAGCTTTCTGATGAACACTCTATTGTAGAAATTAAAGCGAGCGAAACGATGGCAGGACAAACCCTTATCGACTTAGATATTCGTGCGAAGTTTGGGATTAATATTATTGCGATTAAAAGAGGGAAGGAAATCATTGTCGCACCTGATCCAGATATGGGATTAGAATTTGATGATATTTTAATTATGATTGGTCATGATAATGATTTAACACGATTTGAAAAGAAAATGGCACATTAATCATTGAGAAGTGGAATGGTGGAGACTATTCCGCTTTTTTGTGCTCATCGTGAGTGGTTAAACAGGTGATAGCGAAAATTGTGTTGTGCAAAATTAAGTGTACTTTTTTATTTTAATGTGTTATGATATTCATAAGGAAATAAGAAGCTGAAAATAGTGATTTCAAATACGGTGTTCAACCATTTGTAGTCAGTCAAGCCACTATGCATTATGCTGATTTGAGTCGCATCATATCCAAAATTGAAAGAATATTTTGACAAAAGGTGATTGTTATGAACGTGATAAGCTTTATAAGACTTGTAACATTGCTCGTATTTATCAGTTTTATTGTTGTTTATTTTACTATAGGCTTTGGTTGGATAGGTCATATATTAATTTGGACATTGCTCATTCTTACTTTAAGTTTTCGACATTATAAAATTAAAGAAGAGAAAAAGCGCGGTTGGTAATAGAGATGGATGATAGTATAAAAAAACGACAAAGTTAGCGAAAAAATGGATAAAAAATCTCTCATGTATAGGACGAACGACATTGCGCTTTTCAGTCCTTTACACATAAAAAAGGAGGCTTGGAAACAATAAGTATCCAAGCCCTCTTTTTACAATGAGCGACAATCAAAATATGGAAATGTAAAAGCAATTAAGGTGAATGAGGATAAAACTTTTTGATTTTTCATCATTTAAATTTGTCTCATTGCTCCGTAGTGTTAAAATTCAAATTGCTAAAATGGACGAGACTCCTGAGGGATCAGACGCAGCCGAAAATCCAATTCGGCTTCATTCAGTGTACTTTTCAATAAAGCCGAATTTAGTTGAGGCAAGTCCCTAGGAAAGCGAGTCCATGGCAGCAATTGTGAAAATTTAAAAGCTAATCAATAAGGGAAATCCATTTTAAATATATTAATGAAGACAATCAAAATTTTTATATCTTATTCTCGTTCCCTTATTGATATATCTATTTTTCATTAACCTTCATAATGACTGGTAAGATCATTGGTTTACGTGCTGTTTTTTCAAACAAGTACGGTTGTAATGTTTCGATAATAGATGATTTCACTTGATGCCATTGAATGTTTTCGTTGTTATTCAATTTATAGATGACATCTTGCTTAATTTTCTTTTGGGCGTCGTAAATCAATTGACCGGATTCACGCATGTAGACAAAGCCACGTGAAATAATGTCTGGACCTGATAACAGTTGATTTTTGTTGAAGTCAATGCTAACCACGACAATGACTAGACCTTCTTCAGACAATAACTTACGGTCGCGAATGACGACATTACCGATATCACCAATACCGCTACCATCGACTAATACGTTGCCTGACGGGATACGGCCTGCTGTACGCGCACTGTCTCGTGTCAACGCGAGAACGTCACCAATATCATGGATGAAGACATTTTCTTCTGGTACGCCACAATCCACACCTGTTTGACCGTGTGCCACGAGCATACGATACTCACCGTGGATGGGTAAGAAATATTTCGGTCTGATTAAGCGTAACATCAACTGTTGGTCACCTTGAGAACCGTGACCTGACGTATGGATGTTTGAAATCTTACTATGAATGACTTCAGCACCAGCTTGATATAAGGCATTGATGGTACGGTTAATGCTTTTTGTATTACCTGGAATCGGTGACGAACTGAATACGACCGTGTCTTCAGGAATGATTTTAATCTGCTTATGCGTTCCATTTGCGATACGTGATAACGCCGCCATCGGTTCACCTTGAGAGCCTGTACATAAAATTAATAATTCATGCTTTGGAATGCTATTAATTTTGTTTGGCTCAACGAAAGTTTCAGGGGGCGCTTTAATGTAGCCTAACTCTGTACCGATTTTGATGTTATTTTCCATCGAACGTCCAAACGTCACGATTTTACGGTTGTATTTGACTGCGGCTTCAACGGCTTGTTGCACACGATAAATGTTTGACGCGAAAGTCGCAAAAATAATACGACCAGTACAATTACGGAAAATTTTATCTACGTTTTGACCGACTTCACGTTCACTCAGTGTAAAGTCTGGCACGAGTGAATTGGTAGAGTCAGAAAGTAAACAGAGTACGCCTTCATCACCGAGTTGCGCCATTTTACCAATATTGGCTGGTGCGCCAACGGGTGTAAAGTCAAACTTAAAGTCACCGGTATGCACGATTTTACCTTCAGGCGTATCGACAATGACACCGTATGCTTCAGGAATACTGTGTGTTGTCAGATAAAAACTCACTTTAAAATGTTTTGAGTCAATGACAGTATCCTCATCGATTTCAATCAGTTCAGCTTGGCGTAACAAATGATGTTCTTCTAATTTATTACGAATTAAACCGAGTGCGAGTGGACCACTGTAAATCGGTACATTAATCTTTTTGAGCAGGTAGGGCACACCACCGATATGATCTTCGTGACCATGCGTGATAATTAAACCTACAATTTTATCTTGGTTTTGTTCAAGATATGTGTAGTCTGGTATCACATAATCGATACCGAGTAAATTATCGTCGGGGAATTTGATTCCTGCATCAATGATTACAATTTCATCTTTATACTCGATGGCATAAGTGTTTTTACCGACTTCACCTAAACCACCTAACGCGTATACGCCAACTTCATTTTTTTGAAGTTGTTTCATTATTGCGCGCGCTCCACATTAAAATGTTCGGATTGTTGTTCATATTCTAAATGTGCGCCCTCTAATTTAGTTATGAATTCAATATTGTAGTTACGTTCTTTCAAATAACGACGAACTTGTTCTTCAGATTGTGCTTCAACATAAATGCTTTGTGTATTTTCACGTACGATGACTTCATCACGATTATGTTGATAAAAAACTTTAAAAATTGACATATATATTTTCCTCCTAAGTTGGATCACTTATCTTTAATTGATTGATATGCTTGAACAATTGAAATGAAGAGTGAAAATAAAAACATGAATCGAATATGTATTTTTAATTATGTCTACATCATTCAATTCACCAGTCATTCACTGCTCATTTTCAATATGTATAGCAGATATTAAATTTCCGTTCTCGTTTGAGTGTATGGCGATACGCACATACAAGCCCAGTTGGTTATATTTTACATGATGTCATCGAATAAATAAAGCGGAATGTGATAAACTAAAGAGTATCTTATAATTAAATGAATGGAATCCCATTTAAAATTCCCCGAAATAGGTGATGAAGATGAAAAGTGCGAGTCAATTACTAGAAGAAGTTAAAAACGAACGGAACCGGGAAGATAAGTTTTTGTGCGAAATTCAATTTGAAGTAAGACGTAATGAAGTGACGATGTTTTTTGAATATGAAGAAGTTCAAACGGCGACGCAAGAAACGCATTATTTTAGAAAACACAATCATGACCCTGAATTTTTAGATATTGAAACATTTGAAACACTTAAAAAGGCATTGGATGAAGAGGGCATTCGTTATAAACAACTTAGAGACATGTTTATGTAACGTATCGGAAGAGTTAAAATAGTATCACAACGAAGCAAACAGCGGCGAAGGATTGACTTTCCCGCTCTTTTTTTATGCCACAACATTGTGCAAATGAAAAAGAAATGGGACTGGGTCATTAAGTTTTCCCAGTTCCTATATTTTTATGGACTTATATCCATAAATGATGCTAACATCGTCGAAATATAAAACTGAATTGGACGTAAAAATTAGATGCTATAGGTTGTCTTTATTTCATCAACTTGCCCTATGCGACTACATTGATGTAAGATTGCCCAGAAGGCTGAGACTCTTGAGGGATTAGCTGGTCCGGAGAATCCACTAACATCTCAACAAGTGTAACAGTTTAATCAAATGTTGGTTAGTCGAAGGACCAGCCCCTAAGAACGCGAAGCCATAAGGGCAATCAAATACCACAAATCATAAGGAGGGCAAGATAAACAAAATACTGCACCAATAGCATCAAAAATTTTTGTCCCACCCTCTACTTTTTTAAATCGTTTTAAATAGTTTATTATTCTTAAACTTCCATCGCACCATTTTTAGGCTGTAAAGGATGGTCTTGGTCGATATGATCATAAAACAGTACGCCGTTAAGATGATCCAATTCATGTTGCACTACAATCGCTGGATAACCTTTCAAGCGTAAGTTAATCTCATTACCATCAATATCATAACCTTTAAGTTTGATACGATAATGACGATGAACAAGACCTGGAATATCTTCGTCCACGCTCAAACAACCTTCACCTGTTGGCAAATACGCATCTTGAACACTATGACTCACAATTTTTGGGTTTACAATCGCGAAATCATATGAATGTCCGTCACCATCATCTGGTAAATAAACCGCAAACATGCGTTTCGGTACATTAATTTGAGGTGCCGCTAATCCAACACCACTACGTAATTGATATTTTTCAGCAATTGCTGGGTCTTGACTATTTTTTAAAAAAGTTTGCATATCTAATAAAGTTTGTCGTTCTTCTTCAGTTAATGGGAACACCACTTCTTTTGCTCTTTGGCGAAGTGTAGGATGTCCATCTCTAATAATATCTTTCATTGTTAACATTTTTGACACCTTCCTTATTTAATAATATATCAAAAAAATTCCATAAAGTGATAGTCGAAAACTTTCAAAATTAAAATCGTATATAGACATATTTTTAACTTCTGCAATTAATACACGTCATAAAGGGAGCATTGTGCATATGTCCTTGAAAAATGTGTGAAAGGACAAAAAATGTGCGAATATTTGAATTATAGCGCTATTTTCATTAATATTACGAGTGACAGATAAGGAGGTCTCCAGAATGAAATTTCATAAAACAATTGGAGTAGCAGTTGCCACAACATTTTTATTGGCGGCTTGTAGCAAAGATGGTGAACATATTGAAAAGTACAATGACGGACTTGAAAATATGCAAAAAGCTGAAGCACCGATACAAGATGTTAATAAAGAAATGAATAAGCTTGAGAAAGAAAAAGAAAAGCTATCAAAAGAAATTAGTGGTAAAAATATTGCTGAAGTGCAAGATAAGGTGGATCAAGTGCTCGACAATGCGAACAAGCGTGAAAAGCAATTGAAAAAAGAAGTTGAAGCGATGAATCATTCTAAAAAAGCTTTCGAAAAGGCAAAAGCAGAGTCGAACAAAATTGAAGATGAAGATGATAAAAAAGAGTTTGATGAATTGAACAAAGCGATTGAAGAAAAAAATAAAAAACACGATGCTTTCGTTAAAGGCTATCAAGACGTCATCAACAAAGAAAAAGATTTGTTCAGTTATTTTAAAGAAGATTCAGGTACACAAGAAGAAGTCGACAAGCGTTCAAAAGCGTTATCTGATGTTCAAAAAAATATGCAGAAAAAAGTAGAGGACTACACAAAAGCGATCCGTAAAGTACAAACAGAAAAGCAAGATGTTGATGAAATCGCTAACAATTAACTATAACAGTTTGAAAGAATTGGTATAACAGTTGCCTCTACTGTTGTGTTATCAAGTGTTACAGAACTTTAGGAAAACTGTTTAACAGTTCGTATACTTTGTGTTACACTAGAGGAAGTCGAATGTTATTTATTTTATATACGGGAAAGGTATGGTGAATTGCATGGTTACTAAGTTAAACAACCAGTTCGATGCTGAAAAAGTATTGAAAGATACTGAGTCAAAATTTGAAATGGTTCAAATCTTAGATGCAGATGGAAATGTAACAAATGAAGATTTACTTCCGGACTTATCGGATGAGCAGTTAGTAGAATTAATGAGAAGAATGGTTTGGACACGTATTTTAGACCAACGTTCAATCTCATTAAACAGACAAGGACGTTTAGGTTTCTATGCGCCAACTGCTGGTCAAGAAGCATCACAACTTGCTTCACAATTCGCATTAGAGCAAGAAGACTTTATTCTTCCTGGTTACCGTGATGTACCACAATTAATTTGGCATGGCTTACCATTAACAAAAGCTTTCTTATTCTCACGTGGTCACTTCGTAGGGAACCAAATGCCTGAAGGTGTGAACGCGTTAAGTCCACAAATCATTATCGGTGCGCAATACATCCAAACAGCTGGTGTTGCATTAGGACTTAAAAAACGTGGTAAAAAAGCAGTGGCGATTACGTATACAGGAGACGGTGGTTCTTCACAAGGTGATTTCTATGAAGGTATCAACTTTGCTTCAGCGTACAAAGTGCCTGCAATTTTCGTAATTCAAAATAACAATTACGCGATTTCAACGCCACGTGATAAACAAACTGCAGCGCAAACATTAGCACAAAAAGCAATCGCAGTAGGTATCCCTGGTATCCAAGTTGACGGTATGGATGCATTAGCAGTATACCAAGCAACGAAAGAAGCTCGCGACCGTGCTATCAATGGTGAAGGTCCAACATTAATCGAGACAATGACATATCGTTATGGGCCACATACAATGGCTGGGGACGACCCAACGAAATACAGAACATCTGATGAAGATTCAGAGTGGGAGAAAAAAGATCCACTTGTTCGCTTCAGAAAATTCTTAGAAAACAAAGGCTTATGGTCTGAAGAAAAAGAAAATGAAGTTATCGAACAAGCTAAAAATGAAATCAAAGCTGCGATTAAAGAGGCTGACAGCACTGAAAAACAAACAGTGACTTCATTAATGGAAATCATGTATGAAGATATGCCTGCAAACTTAAAAGAACAATATGAAATCTACAAAGAGAAGGAGTCGAAATAGGCCATGGCACAAATGACAATGGTTCAAGCGATTAACAACGCGCTAGCAACTGAACTTAAAAATGACGAAAACACTTTGTTATTTGGTGAAGACGTTGGTGTTAACGGTGGTGTATTCCGTGTAACTGAGGGATTACAAAAAGAATTCGGTGAAGACCGTGTATTTGACACACCTTTAGCTGAATCTGGTATCGGTGGTTTAGCGTTAGGTCTTTCAACTCAAGGATACCGTCCAATTATGGAAGTCCAATTCTTAGGTTTCGTATTTGAAGTATTCGATTCTGTTGCAGGACAAATCGCACGTCATCGTTTCCGTTCAGGTAACTCAAAAGTAGCACCAGTGACAGTTCGTGCGCCATTCGGTGGTGGTGTACATACACCAGAATTGCACGCTGATAACTTAGAAGGTATTTTAGCACAATCACCAGGTTTAAAAGTGGTGATTCCATCTGGTCCATACGATGCAAAAGGTTTATTAATCGAAAGTATCCGTAGCAATGACCCAGTCGTATATTTAGAGCACATGAAATTATACCGTTCATTCCGTGAAGAAGTCCCTGAAGAAGAGTACACAATCGAAATCGGTAAAGCGAACGTTAAACGTGAAGGAACTGACTTAACAATCATCACTTACGGTGCAATGGTTCAAGAGTCAATGAAAGCTGCTGAAGAACTTGAAAAAGACGGCCACTCTGTTGAAGTGATTGACTTACGTACAGTTCAACCATTAGACGTTGAAACACTTGTAAAATCAGTTGAAAAAACAGGTCGTGTTATTGTCGTTCAAGAAGCACAAAAACAAGCAGGTGTAGGTGCAAATGTTGTCGCTGAATTATCAGAACGTGCAATTCTTTCATTAGAAGCACCGATCGGACGTGTTGCAGCGCCAGATACAATTTATCCATTTACACAAGCTGAAAACGTTTGGTTACCAAACAAAACTGACATCGTTGAACAAGCGAAGAAAACTTTAGAATTTTAATGTGTAATTTTTGAGAAGAGTGGAAAAGAGAGAGTTGTGACATCAGTTTTCTGACCCACGCCCGTGCATATGGAGAATGAAATGATTTTTCGTTTCTTCTCCTATATGTGTGTAAACAAAGTATTGTTTATAATTTAATTATTTAGGAGGAAAGAACGTGGCATTTGAATTTAGATTACCCGATATTGGTGAAGGTATCCACGAAGGTGAAATCGTAAAGTGGTTTGTTAAAGCTGGAGACACTATTGAAGAAGATGACGTACTATGTGAAGTACAAAATGATAAATCAGTTGTAGAAATCCCATCTCCTGTAAGTGGTACAGTACTTGAAGTATTAGTTGAAGAAGGTACTGTAGCCGTTGTAGGTGACACAATTGTTAAAATTGATGCACCTGACGCTGAAGAAATGGAATTCAAAGGCGGACACAGCAATGATGCACCTGCAAAAGCTGAAGAAGCTCAAGAAGAAGCACCTCAAGAAGAAGCGGCACCTGCTGCTCAAGAAGCTGTAGAAGTTGATGAAAACAGACAAGTAAAAGCAATGCCATCAGTGCGTAAATATGCACGTGACAATCATGTGAACATTAAAGCTGTTAATGGTACAGGTAAAAATGGTAGAATTACTAAAGAAGATGTAGATGCATACTTAAATGGTGGCGGTCAAGCTGCACCAGCTCAAGATACTGCATCAGCTGAATCTTCAGAAGCATCAACTGCACCAGCAGCGCCAGCACCAGCAGTTTCAACTGAAGGTGAATTCCCTGAAACAACAGAAAAAATCTCTGCAATGCGTAAAGCAATCGCAAAAGCAATGGTGAACTCTAAACATACTGCACCTCACGTAACATTAATGGATGAAATTGATGTTCAAGAGTTATGGGATCACCGTAAGAAATTTAAAGAAATTGCTGCTGAACAAGGTACTAAATTAACATTCTTACCTTATGTTGTTAAAGCTTTAGTATCAGCATTGAAAAAATACCCAGCACTTAACACTTCATTTAACGAAGAAGCTGGCGAAGTTGTACAAAAACATTACTGGAACATTGGTATCGCAGCTGACACTGACAGAGGTCTTTTAGTACCTGTTGTTAAACATGCTGACCGTAAATCAATCTTCCAAATCTCAGATGAAATTAACGAACTTGCTGTAAAAGCACGTGACGGTAAATTAACATCTGACGAAATGAAAGGTGCAACATGTACAATTAGTAACATCGGTTCTGCAGGTGGCCAATGGTTCACACCAGTTATCAACCACCCAGAAGTTGCAATCTTAGGTATTGGTCGTATCGCTCAAAAACCAATCGTTAAAGATGGCGAAATCGTTGCAGCACCTGTGTTAGCATTATCACTAAGCTTTGACCACAGACAAATTGATGGTGCAACTGGTCAAAACGCAATGAACCACATCAAACGTTTATTAAACAATCCAGAACTATTATTAATGGAGGGGTAAAATATGGTAGTCGGAGATTTTCCAATTGAAACAGATACTATTGTCATTGGGGCAGGTCCTGGTGGCTATGTTGCAGCAATCCGTGCAGCACAGTTAGGTCAAAAAGTAACGATCGTTGAAAAAGGCAATTTAGGTGGCGTATGCTTAAACGTAGGTTGTATTCCTTCAAAAGCATTATTAAACGTATCTCACCGTTTCGAACAAGCGCAACACGGTGCAGACTTAGGTATCACTGCTGAGAACGTATCTTTAGATTTCGATAAAGTCCAATCTTTTAAAGGTTCAGTCGTTAGCAAATTAACTGGCGGTGTTGAATCATTATTAAAAGGAAACAAAGTTGAAATCGTTCGTGGTGAAGCTTACTTCGTTGATGAACACAGCTTACGTGTAATGGACGATAAGAGCGCACAAACTTACAACTTCAAAAATGCTATCGTAGCAACAGGTTCACGTCCAATTCAAATTCCTAACTTCGAATTCGGTGGTCGTATCCTTGACTCTACTGGTGCGTTAAACTTACAAGAAGTACCTAAAAAATTAGTTGTCGTTGGTGGCGGCTACATCGGTTCAGAATTAGGTACTGCCTATGCTAACTTCGGTACTGAAGTGACAATTCTTGAAGGTGCAAAAGAAATTCTTGGTGGTTTCGAAAAACAAATGGTTGCACCAGTTAAAAAAGAAATGAAAGCAAAAGGCATGATCATCGAAACAGAAGCTTTAGCTAAATCAGCTGAAGAAACTGATAACGGTGTTAAAGTGACTTACGAAGTTAAAGGTGAAGAGAAAACAATCGAAGCTGACTACGTATTAGTAACTGTAGGTCGTCGTCCAAACACTGACGAACTTGGTTTAGAAGAAGTTGGCGTGAAATTAACTGACCGCGGTTTAGTTGAAGTTGACAAACAAAGCCGTACATCTGTTGACAGTATCTATGCAATTGGTGATATCGTCCCAGGCTTACCACTTGCACACAAAGCAAGCTACGAAGCTAAAATTGCAGCTGAAGCGATTGCAGGACAAAATTCAGAAGTGGATTACATCGGTATGCCTGCAGTATGTTTCACTGAGCCAGAATTAGCACAAGTGGGTTACACTGAAGCACAAGCGAAAGAAGAAGGTCTTGACATCAAAGCTTCTAAATTCCCTTACCAAGCAAACGGCCGTGCATTATCATTAAATGATACAAACGGTTTCGTTAAACTTGTGACACTTAAAGAAGATGACACGCTTATCGGTGCACAAGTTGTGGGTACAAACGCTTCAGACGTTATCGCTGAACTTGGTTTAGCAATTGAAGCAGGTATGAACGCTGAAGATATCGCTTTAACAGTTCACGCTCACCCAACATTAGGTGAAATGAGCATGGAAGCTGCTGAAAAAGCTTTAGGTTTACCAATTCACACAATGTAATAATAGTTAAATAGATAAGAGATAGGGACTTAAATTTTTGATAGATTGAGATCATTTGCGAATCTCACTTGTTCTCTTCTTACATGTACGCTTATGTCATTGCTCTTATTGGACGCGCATCCGGGGGTTTTTCCTCGGAAGTTCGTCCATACGGGTAATGCTTTTAAACGTGGATTAAAGAGAGTAAGTTGTTGCAAATGAGCATCAAGCTAAATCAAAAATTTAGGTCCTTTTTTTAATTGTGTGATGAGAGTGACAGGTGTCGATTCGGGTGCCAAAGGTAGGGACACTACGCCATGTAGCCGCGCAAACGTATTAACCCATGATAATCATTTAAATAAGCTAATAAACTAAAAAATGTCATATATTTTGATACATGCATTGCGCCACTGAAATGTTTTTATTCTGTTGCACCTTGTCCCTTTTCCGCGAAGTGATAAAAGCAGAAGATTGCCGGATGGACGAGACTCCCGAGAGAAATTATAAAAAAAGGATAATAGATTGAAGAGCGATTAAATTTTGATGCCGTTATTTGAGTTAATTGAATAGGAGTGCCCTTTTTCCTACTTCTGTCCGTGCAAGATTGCCGGATGGACGAGACTCCCGAGAGAAAGAGTGTAGATATAAAAGGATATTTCTCTTATATTTGAAAGTGGTAAATGTTTATAGAGTAGCTGATTAAGTGACAATAAATGGGTGTATTGGGAAATCAATAAACAGTGTCCCAAAAGCAGGATTTTCGACAGAACGTACTAACAGAAAAAAGATAGGTTGAAGAGAGTCTTAACTTTTTGATGACATTAACTGAGTCGGATACATGAGATTGTCCTCTTTCCTTGCGCCTGTTCGTGCAAGATTGCTGGACGGACGAGACTCCCGAGGGATCAGCTGAACCGGAAAATCCAACAACGCTTCAACCAATGTAACAGTATAATCAAAGCGTTGGTTAGTTGAAGGATCAGCCCCTGGGAACGCGAGTCCAAGACGGCAATCGTATGCAGTTGTTATGTTCAAAAGACACAATGCAATCCTATAGCTGACAAATCTAAGGAAAAACAAGTTTCTGCAAAAGAGAAATAAAAATCATCAAAAAATTGACGTTCCAGCACGCTTTTTTATATGATAGATGCAAATTCAAGCAGAAGGAGTGAAATGATGGAATACACATATCCGATAGATGTCGACTGGTCTCAAGAAGAAATGGTGGCTGTCGTCTCATTTTTTAACGCCATCGAATCATATTACGAAAATCAAATTGAACGTGACACACTCATGATACGATACCGCGAGTTTAAACAAGTGGTCCCAGGTAAAGCAGACGAAAAAAATCTCTTCAATGACTTTAAAAAACAAAGTGGCTACGACAGTTATCAAGTCATTCAAGAAGCGAAACAACATCCTGATCAAAAAACTTTAAAGAACAGCTAAAAAGGTATTGTAATTTAGTACGCGATTTGTTATTTTTATTAAGCATTAAACAAAATGTTTAGTAAAAGTAAACAAGTCGCTTTTTTTGAGTGGAGGGACTCTATGGAGATTGGACAAAAGATAAAAAATTTAAGACGTTTAAAAAACTTAACGCAAGAGGAACTTGGAGAACGTACAGATTTGTCTAAAGGCTATATTTCTCAAATAGAAAGTAATAAAACGTCACCCAATATGGAAACTTTTTTAAATATTTTAGAGGTGCTTGGAACGTCACCACGTGATTTTTTTGATGACAAACAAGTAGCGAAAGTGCATTATCCGAAAAGTGAACAGTTAAGTTACTGTGAAGATGAGAAGGGGTATTATTTGCAGTGGCCTGTGAAGCGTTCGAATGAGTTTGATATGGAGCCGTTATTGCTCACGTTAGAACCACACGCGTCATATAAAGATTTTCAGCCGTCGACATCGGATACTTTCGTCTACTGTTTAGAAGGGGCAGTGACTTTAACTTTAGGGGAGCAACAATATACTGCAGAAGAGGGAGATGCATTATATTTTAAAGCGCTGGCTACACATCGTTTATCGAATACAAGTCAAGTGAGTGCGAAATTGATGATTGTTGCAACGTCATCGTATTTATAGGAGGTTTTAAAGAATTGAGTGAATTACTAAAGTTTAAAAATGTTACAAAAAAGTATGATACAACGACCATTTTGAATGATATTGATTTAGAAATCGAATCAGGACATTTTTATACCATTTTAGGACCATCTGGTTGTGGTAAAACAACAATGTTGAAGTTGATTGCTGGCTTTGAAACTCCCGATGCAGGAGAAGTGATTTATTTAGGGAAAAATATTAATCAACTTCCAGCGAATCAACGTCAAGTGAACACAGTTTTCCAAGACTATGCGTTGTTTCCACATTTGAACGTCTATGATAACGTTGCATTTGGATTGAAGTTAAAAAAGATGAAAAAAGATGAAATCGAGAAAAAAGTGACAGAAGCGTTGAAGCTCGTTAAATTAGAAGACTATATGTACAGTGAGATTCATGCGTTAAGTGGGGGTCAAAAGCAACGTATTGCAATGGCACGTGCAATTGTTAATGAACCTGAAATCTTGTTATTAGATGAGTCGTTATCAGCACTCGATTTAAAATTACGTACTGAGATGCAATATGAGTTGCGCGAATTACAATCACGCTTAGGCATTACGTTCGTCTTTGTTACACATGATCAGGAGGAAGCCCTTGCTTTAAGTGACTTCATCTTTGTTATGCGCGCAGGTAAAATCGAACAGTTTGGTACGCCGCTTGATATTTACGATGAACCGGTCAATCGCTTCGTAGCAGACTTTATTGGCGAGTCGAACATTGTTGAGGGGACGATGGTTAAAGACTATGTAGTGAACATTTACGGCCAAGATTTTGACTGTGTCGATAAAGATATTCCACCTCAAACTTTAGTTGATGTTGTCATTCGTCCAGAAGATATTACACTCGTGCCAGAAGAACAAGGGTTGTTTAAAGCGACTGTGACGAGCTCGTTATTTAGAGGCGTACATTATGAAATGATTTGTGAAGATCGCAAAGGCTATGAGTGGATGATTCAGTCAACGAAAAACGCAGAGATTGGTACACGTGTAGGTTTAGACTTTGAACCTGAAGCGATTCATATCATGGTACCGGGTGAAACAGAAGAAGAATTCGACAAACGTATTGAAGGTTATGGAGATTTGAATCATGAAACACATTAATCGTTGGCTCTCTATACCGTATTTACTTTGGATGGTTTTCTTCATTGTCATTCCAGTCATTTTACTGTGTTACTTTTCATTCGTTGACGATCATGGGCACTTTACATTGATGAATTATGAACAGTTTTTCTCTGTCCGTTATATGAGAATGTTATTTGAATCTATCGTTTATGCGACATTAATTACGCTGATTTGTTTATTAGTCAGTTATCCAGCAGCTTATTTCATTCATCAATCGCGTCACGCAGCATCTTGGTTGTTGGTGATGATTATTCCAACATGGATGAATTTACTACTTAAGACATATGCATTTATTGGGATTTTCAGTCATGATGGTCTTATCAATAAAATTTTGATGGCTTTGAACATTCCATCTCAATCGATTTTATTTACTGCACCTGCATTTATTTTTGTAGCGGCGTACATTTATATTCCATTCATGTTGTTGCCCATTTACAACAGTATGAAAGATATCCCAAATCAACTGTTTTTCGCAGCGCAAGATTTAGGGGCGAATACGTTTACTGTCATTCGTAAAGTATTGCTTCCTTTAACGGCTGAAGGGGTCAAAACAGGGATTCAAGTCACATTCATTCCTGCGTTGTCACTCTTCATGATTACGAGACTGATCGCTGGTAACAAAGTCATCAATATTGGTACAGCGATTGAAGAGCAATTTTTAGTCATCCAAAACTTTGGAATGGGTTCGACAATTGCGCTCTTCTTAGTGTTATTCATGGCATTAGTTATGATTTTAACACGTAGTAAGCATAAGGGAGGCGCTTCAAAATGAGATGGTTTGGAAAGTTTTATTTAATAGCAATGTTAGTTGTATTGTACTTGCCTATTTTCTTTTTAATGCTGTACTCGTTTAATAGTGCAGGCAATATGGTGCAATTTGAAGGGTTTACTTGGGAACATTATCAAACGTTATTCGACAACAAACGTTTACTTCAAGTTGTGTTTAACACGATTGCGGTGGCGTTATTAGCAGCTGGTATTGCGACGATGATTGGCATATTCGGTGCGTTGTTATTGTATCAATTGCGCAATCAAACCGTTAAAATTTCGCTATTAACGTTAAATAATGTGCTCATGGTGTCATCCGATGTTGTGATCGGTGCGTCATTCTTAATTATGTTTACTGCACTAGGACATTTTACAGGATTTGGATTAGGCTTTACGTCTGTCCTCATCTCACATATCGCGTTTTGTATTCCTATTGTTGTCATTATCGTCTTGCCAAAGTTATATGAAATGAATGATTCGATTATGAATGCAGCACGAGACTTAGGGGCGTCAGAGTTTCAATTGTTAAGTAAAGTCGTGATTCCGCACATTATGCCGGGAATTATCGGTGGCTTTTTCATGGCATTAACTTACTCATTAGATGATTTTACAGTAAGTTTCTTCGTTACCGGAAATGGCTTCAGCGTGTTATCAGTAGAAGTTTATTCTATGGCACGACGCGGTATTAGTATGGAGATTAATGCCATTTCTACGATTCTGTTTGCGTTAATTATGCTCGGTTTATTGATTTATCAAGTCATCCAACGTCAAAAACAAAAAATTCAATCCAATAAAAGAGGTGTGTCATTATGAAACAATTAATACAGCTCGTTGGTGGTGCACTGCTATTGGGTTTAATTAGTTTAGGCGTCGGGTATTGGATTAATCACGACGGTATAGGTGGTAAACAACAAGAGAAGCTTTACGTATACAACTGGGGGGAATACATTGATCCTGAGTTGTTAGACCAATTTGAAGAAGAAACAGGTATTAAAGTCGTCTATGAAACATTTGATTCAAACGAGGCAATGGAAGCAAAAATTCGAAATGGTGGTACACATTATGACGTCGCATTTCCGAGTGACTATACCATTGAAAAGATGAAAAAAGAACATTTATTACGACCACTCGATCACAAAAAGATTCCAAATATGAAGCATCTTGACCCGTATTATATGAATCAACCGTTCGATCGTAACAATGAATATTCGATGCCATACTTTTATGGTACAGTCGGGATTTTATATGATAAAGAAAAATATGAGGATATCGATTTCAACAGCTGGAATGCTTTGAAAGATCCGCGACTTAAAAGTGATGTGCTCTTAGTCGATGGTGCACGTGAAATTATGGGCATTTCATTGAATAGTTTAGGGTATAGTTTAAATGATAAAAATTCTGAACATCTCAAACAAGCGGAACAGCATCTTAAAACCTTTGCGCCAAACATTCGTGGTGTCGTGGGGGATGAGATTCAAATGATGCTCGAACAACATGAAGCGAGTGTCGCTGTCATTTGGAGTGGTTCGGCAGCCCCTGTTTTCCATGAAGATGAACGCTTTGATTATGTCGTTCCAAAAGAAGGTTCAAATTTGTGGTTTGATAATATGGTCATTCCTAAAACAGCACAAAATGTGGAAGGGGCGCACAAGTTTATTAATTTCTTGTTAGACCCAGAAGTAAATAAACAAAATACCGAATGGGTGGAATACGCAACACCTAATGAAACAGCGAGAAAGCAATTACCAGAAGAGATTCGTGATGATGAGCGTGTTTACCCAACACGTGAAGAACAACAAAGACTAGAGGTTTATCATGATTTAGGACCAGATGTTTTAAGTGAATACAACGAACGTTTTCTTAATTTTAAAATGGCGCTGTAACTGCGAATGTAGTGATTTCGCCAAAGTTTAGTTATAATGAGGAGAGTAAGATAAATATGAGGAGTGAAAGCATGGCAGGAGAAGCATATACACATATTAGTCGTCCTGTAAATCGACTCGCCGAAAAAATATTAGGTTGGTTGAGTTGGCTATTGCTGCTAGGTACTACTGTAGTCGCGATGTTTTTCGGCTTAGTCTTGTTTAGTAATGAAAGTTCAATTCAAAGTTTAGAAAACAGTATTGCAAATAACGCAACATTTCAAGAGTTATTAACCAACAATAATATGAATGCGACACAGTTTGTCATCATGTTACAAAATGGTGTATGGGCATTTATCGTATATTTAATCATATGTCTATTGATTTCATTCCTAGCGCTGATTTCAATGAACCATCGTATCGTCTCAGGTTTATTATTTTTACTAGTGGCGATCGTGACGTTACCGTTATTCTTTATTTTAGTGCCACTCTTCTTCTTTATCATAGCCCTCATGATGTTCATTCGAAAAGAGAAGTATGAAGCGGTACCGACGTATTACGATGAGGGTTACGCGTATGGACCATATGCGACTCACGAACCACAAGACTATCAACAACATGAGACGTATCGTGAACCTGTTGCATACCCAGAAAACGAACGTTCATCAACGGAATCGTATCGAACTTATGAAGAAACACCAGCTTATGCATCTTCAGCAGTCAATGACGATGAACCAGAAGTGTTATCACGCTCTGCGAAATATCATCAAAAATCACAAAAGCATCAAGAGATTTCACAAGTAGATGATATGGGAGATGAAGCGGACGACACATTAGTGTATGACAGTCGAGCAATGTCAAGAAATGTCGAACAACGTCAACAAGATGATGAACTAACGACAGATACTGAAGCAGAAAATGAAGCGGCATCGATGTCTAGAGCGGAAATGAAACAACAGCGTAAAGAAGAAAAGAAAGCGCGTAAAGCATACGAAAAAGAACAACGTAAGCTTCGACCAAGTGCTTCCTCACAACGACGTCAAAATTATGATGATCGGATGAAATTACAACAAGACCGTTCAAACAGTGATTCACAAGTAGATAAGGATCAATAAGATAAATAAGCGGATAGGTCACTTGATGTGATACACACGGCAACACTCGATTTGAGCGGCGTCGGATACGTATGACATGAAAAGTTGCCTATCCGCTTTTGTTATGTCATATTATTTTATAGATAGATACACATATAAATTTAAAGGGATAAATTTAGTGAAAAAATTAAAGTATGGTTTATTTTAATTAAAACAGGTAATATACTAATCAAGGAGGGTTTTTAGATGACAAATCAATATACGTATAATGAACAACAGAATCATCAAATGCATTCAAGCGATTTGAACAGGACGCAAAAACCGTTTAAACGCACGGTTGAAAAAGTATTAACTTGGGTTGGAATTGTGTTACATATCATTTGGATTGGATTATTAGTAGGTTTGGTTAAAGTCATTCAAACACCAGAATTCCAACAAGAAATTCAAGCAACAGGTCAAGATATTGGACAGATAGAGAATTTAGGATCAAGTACATTTTTATTTGCATTAATTCCGCTTGTATTCGCGATTGTTGCAGTGTTTATCTTTAAAAAGAATATTTTAGCGGGGATTCTGTTAATTTTAGCAGCTGCGACAGGTTTGTTTTTAACGATGAGTTTAATTTCTGCAGTATTATGGTTGGTTGCCGGTATTATGCTGATTGTGCGTAAACCGAAACGTCAAGATACTGTAATGTACGATGCGCATAACAATAATGCAAATGATGTCGACCGTCAGCGAGGCACAACTGAGGATCCTTACGTTTATGGTAACGATACTACAAAGTCAGTGCGTGATGAACATCGTGTTGAACGTGAGTCGGATTTTAACCGAGAAAACTACCACAAGGAACGTAATGGTTTTGAACAAAATATTAAAGACGAGACAACAAGTGTCAAAAAAGATTTGAATGAAAGTAAAGACGATACAGAAGACCGTCTTCGTTAATCATATAAAAATCTCAAGTATGTATGGGTTTGATCCCAGAATACTTGGGATTTTTTAATTTTTGAGACGCTTTGTTGCAACGTGATTTGGTGTTCATGACTTTAAGTGAGGAAGCAAGACGTAGGGGGAAAATGTAAAATGAAGTTGGGATGGGACATTAAGATTCCTCAGCTCCTTTACTATATTTTGTTGTATATACCAAGGGATGGGGCTTGAAAAAATTAAGCCTCAAGCCATACATAGATTGCATATTCATTAATGACTTTAAAACGGTCGGAAAATGAGCGTGAATGGGATAAAAATTGATGCTATTGTTTTCTTGATTTCATAAACTTGCCTTCAGTTCTGTGTATTTGATATAAGATTGCCCAGAAGGCTGAGACTCCTGAGGGATAGTGTGGTATAATAGTGTGCTTCTCTTGTGTTTGAAAGTGGCTCATATTGATTGCTGTAGTGATTGAGGTGACGATGATTGGATGCACTGCGAAATCAATAAACGGTGTTCCAAAAGCAGGATTTTCGACAGAACTCCCGCGATTTCAACAAAATTTGGAAATCAATTTTGCTCATCGCTCGGTTCTGCTCAAATCCTAAGCGCTTTCGTCACAACCTCCCCTCAGCCCTAAGAACGCGAAGCCATGAAGGCAATCTAAAGCCACAAATCATAGGGAGGGCAAGTTTAACAAAAATATTGCATCAATAGCATCAAAAATTTTGTATCCCAGCTCCAACTTCATTTTGATGTTATTGATAAAATTTTAATAACTGTTCGAACGTGTCTTCTAAAAATGCGATGAATTTACTGTCTGATTTTAAATGTTCAGATTGTGGTGTGATAGCACGTGCCACAAAAAATTCACCTTTTTTCACATTTTTTGCACGCGCGATGCCTTTTTCAATTTCTTCCTTGGACATGTCTTGTATGCGTGATTTCGTCGGTTGCATATGGTCTAACGAAATTTGGAAGTCTTCAGGCAAATTCAGTAATGTATCTAACTTTTGCTCGAACACCTTTACGTCGTCAGCTTTGTTTGGATCCTCATGCATCACGCCATACATTACAAATAAATGGTCTTCAAATAAGCCGATTTGGAAATGGGGGAGCATTTTATAACCGCGTTTATTTGTAGCAAATGCCACCCATGTGTCTTTAGGGGGATTCACTTTACGACGTGCATGTTTCGCCACGTGCGCATAAAACGTTTCACCTGTGACTGTTTCTAAGTAATCTGCAAAATAGTCACCTAAAGCGTTCAGTTGAGGACGGATTTGCTTTTCGAGCCCTTCCATTCGTGCGTCAAGTCCCTCAATTTGAAAAACTTTGAAATCTTTTGGTTTAAATATGTATTTCGTCATGGATTGACCTCCTTATCGTATGTCTATGAAATTGCTTTTATTGTAGCATATTACAGTCGTTTAAACATTTAAATTGAATCAAATTAGTGTATAATAAATGCAATAGGAGTGAGGCAAATGCATTTATATGATTATGCGAAAAGTCTAGTATTAGAAGCGGGGAATAATGTTCGAAAATGGATGGTGGAAGACCTCGCTATAGAAGAAAAATCAAATCCCAATGATCTAGTTACAAATGTAGATAAAGCGATTGAACAATTCATCGTACAACAAATTCAAGAAAGTTATCCGCACCATCGTATTATCGGTGAAGAAGGGCACGGTCATGATATTGAGTCGACTGAAGGTGTCGTGTGGGTGATTGATCCTATTGACGGTACGCTTAATTTCATTCATCAAGGCGAGAATTTTGCGATTTCTGTAGGTATCTTTAAAGATGGTAAGCCGTATGCTGGTTTTGTTTATGATGTGATGGCTGATTTATTGTATCATGCTAAAGCAGGTCACGGCGCTTACATTAATCAAAATGTGATTCCACAACTAGAGGGTACACACGTCCGTGAAAGTATTATCGGCATGAATCCGAACTGGTTAACGAAACCGATTTTAAGTTCGATTTTACAGCCGATTATTAGTGACTCAAGAAGTGCACGTGCATATGGTTCAGCTGCACTAGAAATTGTTTATGTTGCGACTGGTCAACTTGCGGCGTATTTAACACCACGATTACAGCCTTGGGATTATGCAGGTGGTATGATTATTTTAAATGAAGTCGGTGGTGTGGCAACCAACTTTGCTGGAGAGCCGTTATCCATCACAGCGCCAAACTCTATTTTGATGGGGAATGCGCAAGTCCACGAAGAAATTAGACGCGACTATTTGCAAGGTTATGATCATGTGTTGACCGCTTTACAACAAAAGTTTAAACGCAAATAATCTTAAAGCTAGCACAAGTGAAATGATTCGAATACATGCATCGCTACAAGGACATTCAATGTGTAGCGGTGTTTTTTATCGGTAAAGGGTATTAGGGAAGGTGATATTAAAAAAGATAGCGCCAACGATGATTCATCAGCACTATCTTATATAAAAGTCTATCATTCCATCATTGAGCCCATTGTATTGCAAGCGTTTGGTGATACGATGGTATAGGTTTGTTTCAGTTATAACCAATCATTTTCACGATATTTCTTTTTTAATGTAAAGCCAACGCCAAAAGTAACGACCATTAAGATAAATGTAACAATCATCCAAAAAATGTTCGTTGCAGCCACGGCAAAGCTAAACATTGTTAAAAAGAATACAGCGATGATTGCAAGAATTAAAAAAATGGATTGAGATTTTTTCATTATCAGCCCACCTCACTGTTTCTTCATTCCATTTCTATGATATAATAAACGAGTTGTAAAAGAAAGTGATAATTTACCCGAGAAAGGAATTACAGTATGACAAAATTTAGAGAAGATGTTCGTAACATTGCGATTATCGCTCACGTAGACCATGGTAAAACAACTTTGGTTGATGAATTATTAAAACAATCTGGTATTTTTAGAGAAAATGAACGTGTAGAAGAACGTGCGATGGACTCAAATGATTTGGAGAGAGAACGTGGTATTACAATTTTAGCGAAAAATACTGCGGTTGACTATAAAGATACGAGAATCAATATTTTAGATACGCCGGGGCACGCCGACTTTGGTGGAGAAGTAGAGCGTATTATGAAAATGGTAGATGGTGTTGTATTAGTGGTTGACGCTTATGAGGGGACAATGCCACAAACGCGTTTCGTATTGAAAAAAGCGTTAGAACAAAACTTAAAACCTGTTGTCGTTGTGAATAAAATTGATAAACCTTCAGCCCGTCCGGAAGGGGTTGTTGATGAAGTTTTAGATTTATTTATTGAATTAGATGCCAATGATGAACAGCTCGATTTCCCTGTAGTGTATGCTTCGGCGATTAACGGTACAGCAAGCTTAGATCCAGAGAAACAAGATGAAAACATGCAAAGTCTATACGAAACGATCTTAGAATATGTGCCAGCACCAGTGGACAACAGAGATGAACCCTTACAATTCCAACCTGCATTGTTAGACTATAACGATTATGTCGGACGTATCGGTATCGGTCGTATTTTCAGAGGAACAATGCGTGTCGGTGAAAGTGTGTCATTAATTAAATTAGACGGCACTGTGAAAAACTTCCGTGTAACGAAAATATTCGGTTATTTCGGTCTGAAACGTGAAGAAATCCAAGAAGCATATGCTGGAGACCTTATTGCAGTATCGGGTATGGAAGACATTAACGTCGGTGAAACGATTACACCGCAAGATCATCAAGAAGCGTTACCAGTATTACGTATTGATGAACCAACACTTGAAATGACGTTTAGAGTTAACAATTCACCTTTTGCTGGTCGTGAAGGACAATTTGTCACTGCACGTCAAATTCAAGAACGTCTTGATAACCAATTAGAAACAGACGTGTCATTAAAAGTTACGCCAACTGATTCACCAGATGCGTGGACAGTTGCCGGTCGTGGTGAGTTACACTTATCTATTTTAATTGAAAATATGCGTCGTGAAGGTTTTGAATTACAAGTTTCGAAACCACAAGTTATTTTAAAAGACATTGATGGTGTTTTACACGAACCATTTGAACGTGTACAAACTGAAGTACCAGAAGAATATGCCGGTGCAATTATTGAATCTTTAGGTCAACGTAAAGGTGAAATGGTCGACATGGTAACGACAGACAATGGCTTAACACGCCTTATCTTTAACGTCCCTGCACGTGGTTTAATCGGTTATACGACAGAATTTATGTCAATGACACGTGGTTATGGTATTATCAATCACACATTTGATGAATTTAGACCACGCATTAAAGGACGTATCGGTGGCCGTCGTAACGGTGTACTTGTTTCAATGGACCAAGGTTCAGCGAGTGAATACGCGATTTTAGGACTTGAGGACCGTGGTATCAACTTTATGGAACCAGGAACTGAAGTTTATGAAGGCATGATCGTTGGACAAAACAACCGTGAAAATGATTTAACTGTTAATATTACAAAAGTTAAGCATCAAACAAACGTGCGTTCAGCGACGAAAGACCAAACTGAAACAATGAAAAAACCACGTAAATTATCATTAGAAGAAGCATTAGAATTCATTAATGATGATGAGCTTGTGGAAGTAACACCTGAAAATGTACGTTTAAGAAAGAAAATCTTAAACAAAGGGCAACGTGAAAAAGAAGCAAAACGTATCAAACAAATGATGGAATCTGAGGAAAACTAAGTATTTAAGTGAGCGTCAAAAATAAGCTTTGATATACTGTTTCATCGGGTTAAGCAATCGCATTCAATGAAGAGTGCGGTTGTTTTTTTGCAAAATGAAGCAGTGTGAAGGTTGGACTACGAATACATATGTACAGACATTTACAATATGGCAGTAAATGCCAGTGCGGGCGCATTGTTGTTTTAGGTCATGTATTAAAAACAACATTCCATATTGATGATTTTCGAACCGAGAACTTAAATAACTAAAAAGATAAGCATGTTTATTTATAATAATAACTATAAAAAGTTGTTGGATTGATAAGCTTATAAAGTAATTTGATTTGTTAGGCTAATTATTTTGTTTCATCTAAGCGATGTATTAAAATGAGGGCAGTTAATGAAATGGAGGGAATTACGGTGAACGAAAAGTATGAGAAATTATTTGAAACACTTGAATTACCCAACGGCGCAACATTAAGAAATCGTTTTGTGCTAGCCCCTATGACACACACATTATCTCATGAAGATGGCGCAACGTCAGAGGTTGAATTAGACTTTGTAGAATCTCGTGCTAAAGATGTTGGCTTAGCAATTACGGCTGCGAGTTATGTCAATCAAGAGGGGAAAGCCTTTCCAGGTGAACCTTCCATCTCTAAGGAAGCAGATTTGGAAGGTTTAAAAAAGCTTGCTGAAAGAACTAAAAAAGGTGGCGCTAAAGCAGTGATTCAGATCCATCATGGCGGCGCGAAAAGTTTACCTGAGTTGGTACCAGATGGTGATGTCAAAGCGCCAAGTGCTGTGTCTACGGTAGGTTTTGGTCATTCAGAACCTCATGATGCCCGTGAAATGACAACTGAAGAAGTCGATCAAATGGTAAAAGACTTTGGTTATGCCACGTCCTTAGCGATTAAAGCAGGTTTTGATGGTGTTGAAATTCATGGTGCGAACCATTACGTCATTGAGCAATTTCAATCACCTTACTACAACCGCCGCAATGACAAATGGAAAGATTTATTTGCCTTACCTAATGCCATTGCTGATGAAGTATTACGTGTCGCGCAAAAAGAAGGGCCTAATGATTTTATTGTCGGTTACCGTTTTTCACCAGAAGAAGCAGAAACACCAGGCGTAACAATGGACAATACTGAAAAATTAATTAAACACTTAATTGAAAAACCCCTTGATTACTTACATGTTTCATTAATGGACGTGCATTCAGTGGTACGTCGCGGTGAACATGAAGGGAAAAAACGTGTGGATCTCATTCTTGATTGGATAGAAGATCGCATGCCATTGATCACAATTGGTTCAATATTCTCAGCGGATAAAGCCTTAAGTGCAATTGAAACAGGGACACCCCTGATTGCATTAGGTCGTGGTTTATTATTTGACGAAAACTTTGTGCGTAAAATTAAAGAGGGAAAAGAAGCGGAAATTACGGGTTACTTTGACCCTGAGAAAGAAGATCATCATCACTTGCCAGATGTGTTGTGGGAAGCATTCTATAAAAAAATGTATCCTTATCCAGAAAAACCATCGTCATAAATAGCGTTTAATGTTTAAAAAGAGGGCTAAATTTTGATAACTGTAAATTTAGTCCTCTTTTCTTTTGGACATGCCGGTTGCCCCGATTGCCGTCTTGGACTCGCGTTCCCAGGGGCTGAGTCTGCACTCTTTCCTTTTTGAACAGGGCACATGCATAGGATTGCTTTAATGGGTTCGCTTTCCCAGGGGACTTGCCTCAACTAGCCAACGCTTGATTGAACTGTTACATGAATGAAGCGTTGGCGGATTTTCGGCTGCGTCTGATCCCTCGGGAGTCTCACCCATTTTTGCAATCTTGCATGGACAGAAGAAAGGAAAGAGGACACTCCTATTCAATTAACTCAAATAACGGCATCAAAAATTTAATCGCTCTTCAACCTATTATCCTTTTTTACACTTTCCTCGGGAGTCTCGTCCATCCGGCAATCTTGCAAGAACAATCGCATGGAAAGAGGACACTCCAATTAATCGACTCAGTTAACGTCCTCAAAAAGTTTAGTCTCTTTTCAACTTACTTTTTGCTTGTGGGAGACCGTTTACTGATTTCCCGGTGTATCTATTCCTTTGTCACTTAGACATTTACAGCATTCACTAATGACTCCTTTTAAACATAAGAGAAATACTCTGTTACCCTCGTACAATCCCTCGATCATGCCCGCAATAGAGCAAGGACAGAGGACTATCGAAAGTGCTCGACATGTTTAAAGGGAAGCAGACAAGCTCAACATTCAATAAGGCTCAGGAAGTCATCCGTTGTTTATGCATCCTTTTTACGCTCTATTGAATGTTGAAAAGGCCGTTGCTTCGGTGTATCAAGACGACTTTTACATTCATCACACATAAATGTTTTAATCGGGTTATTTTTCAAACGTTTCGCTAATCGTGTATTTTCATCTAACAATACTTCAGTGTCACATATCATGCAAGTGACTTTACGCATTTTAGAACACCTCTATATGTGTAACGTGCTCGAAAACATAGTCATAACCGTCTTCTAACGTATAAACAAAACTGTCTACACCATCATCTTGATAGAGACGTTTGCCATCTTTAGCGAATTGGAAGAATAGGTAAGGCAACATGTCGAATGGCACATCGATATGCGCTTCATCATTAGACAGTCTAATTGTTGTGACGTTTTCAAATGGTTCTGCGTTTTTGAAAAAAGGTGTCATGTTAATCGCAAAAGAACCTTGTAATACTGCACGTTTTTTATAATCAATTTCAGAATTTAAAGTAGGTGGATTCGTTTGACCTTCTAATATGGCACGATTCCATTCTCTGTTGTCCTCAAACTCAATCGGCTTTTGTCCTTCAAAAATACCTTTTTCTAAATCCTCAAGTGAGATTTTTCGATCGTCAAAAATCCATGTCGTACTATCGAGTGTAATTGGAAATTTAACGTCACCTTTGATTTGAATCATTTGTATGCACTCCCTCAGTTTAGCTACGTTTATTTTAACATACTTGGCCCAGAGCGTATGCCAAATATACTTGCTTTTTAACAGTCGATGAGATAAACTTTTTACATAAGAAGAAAATTAATAGGGGGACTATGTCATGAGCAAGCAACAACAATTGAGCAATGCTGCATATGACCAACTGAATAAAGACGCAGATCGTATTCTACAACTCATTAAAGTTCAAATAGATAATCTTACACTACCACAATGTCCTTTATACGAGGAAGTTTTAGATACACAGATGTATGGTTTACAAAAAGAGGTCGACTTTGCGGTAAACCTTGGACTAGTTAGCGAAGAAGATGGCAAAAAGTTAATGTTACGTTTAGAGAAAGAATTATCAAAATTACACGAAGCATTTACTCGCGTTTAATAGTTGCTATCTAACATACAATAGCACGTTTTTTCGACGTCTAAGTGCGAGAATTGGATGATTGACACATATGAATAATATGAAAAGACTATTTCGGTATATTTTGAGATCTTCTAAATATATCGATTTTCCATTATTAATCACATATCTTGCACTCTGCTTTATTGGTTTGACCATGGTATACAGTGCAAGTATGGTCGCAGCAACGAGAGGTACACTCACAGGTGGTATTCCTGTTGCAGGTACATATTTTTATACGAGACAACTCATATACGTCATCGTTGGTTTTTTTATTGTGTTTTTTATGGCCTATATTATGGACGTACGTATTTTAAAACAGCGTAATATTCAACTAGGGATGATGGCAATCATGCTCGGGTTGCTTTTTGCGACACTATTATTTGGTAGTGAGATTAACGGTTCACGAAGCTGGCTAAAGTTAGGATTTATGAACCTGCAAGCCTCTGAACTTTTAAAAATCGCTATCATACTCTACGTACCATATATAATAGAAAGAAAGCGTTACGAAATTCAGCGACAACCGATCGTTATTTTGTGGCCGATTGCATTTGTCGGCTTTTGTCTTGGCCTCGTCTTACTACAAAAAGACGTCGGTCAAACATTGTTAATAGGCGGTATATTTTTTAGTATTATCGTTTACTCTGGTATCGGTGTTAAAAACTTGATTAAAATCGGTTCTTACGCGATGTTAGCGTTAATTGTCGTGATTTTAATTATTGTCGTTTTCCGCATTAACATTTTACCATCATATTTAACAGCACGTTTTAGCGCGTTAGAAAACCCGTTTAATTATGAGTCTGGTATTGGTTACCATTTATCGAACTCGCTACTCGCTATCGGTAATGGGGGACTGTTTGGACGTGGGTTAGGCAACAGTATTATGAAACTCGGTTACTTACCTGAACCGCATACAGACTTCATTTTTGCGATTATTAGTGAAGAGCTTGGTTTTGTGGGAGCTTTCATCGTGTTAGGCATGATTTTCTTTATCGTCTATCGTGCTTTCGAATTGGCTTCACGTACAGCGTCATACTTTTACAAATTGGTGTGTGTCGGTATTGCGAGTTATATTGCATTACAAACATTTGTTAATTTAGGTGGTATTTCAGGCTTGATTCCATTAACAGGTGTACCGCTCCCATTTATTAGTTTTGGGGGTTCATCGATGTTAAGTTTAAGTATCGCGATGGGGCTGTTACTCATTATTGCTAAGCAGATTAAATATGATGATGCGAAACAACGTTACATGAAAAAACAACAAGCTAAAACGAGACGTTACTAAAAAGTATAGATAGCGTGGGCATGATGGATACTCATGCTGTACCAAAAGCTAATTTCTAGACCTTACATAGAAGTTAGCTTTTTCTCATCAAAGCGGCATATCTCAATCATTAAAATTCTGAAATTTCTAATAATAGACATATCATGAATATTAATGAACATAAAACAGGGGGATAAGGATGGATAAAATTGTAGAAAGATTTATGAAAGATGACAAAATACAAACGATACCACGAAAGGAGAAAGATAAAATTGCATTGCTTCAATACCTTTGTCGAGAATTTGAAATTGGACATGCGTATAGCGAAAAAGAGGTGAATCGCATCTTAAAAAGATTTTATAATGACTTTGCGATATTAAGACGATACTTAGTGGATTATCAGCTTTTACAACGAGATCTGGAAGGTAAATGGTATGAATTAGCGCAAAGTCATCATGACGACGAAACATCAACAGTGGAATGAATGTATCGAGACATAATTGCCGCGTAAAAAAGACTTTACAGTAATATACTTTGACATCATCAAAAAATATAGATACAATATGAATCATTAGTTTAAATTATTATAAATGATAAAATTTGGTTATCACTTTGGTTGCTTTTGATTTCAAATTTAAAATCATTTTTACAACAGAATCTTTTAATCGCACCTAATTTATTGATATAATAGAGATTGTATTTTTAGAATTTTCCCACTATTAAGGAGGTTCACTTCATGAAGCGTATACATAAATTATTAGTCGCTAACCGCGGTGAAATTGCTATTCGTATTTTTCGAGCCGCAACAGAATTGAATATTAAAACGGTTGCCATTTATTCTAAAGAGGATATGGGGTCACTCCATCGTTATAAAGCAGATGAGTCTTATTTAGTTGGCGAAAACTTAGGGCCAGCTGAAAGTTATTTAAACATTGAACAAATCATTAAAGTTGCTAAAGAAGCAGATGTTGATGCGATTCACCCTGGTTATGGGTTTTTAAGTGAAAATATGCAATTTGCTCAGCGCTGTGCCGAAGAGGGCATTGTTTTTATCGGGCCGCATGTCGAACATTTAGATATGTTTGGGGATAAAGTGAAAGCACGTGCCACTGCAATTAAAGCGGATTTGCCTGTGATTCCAGGTACAGATGGACCTGTGGCAGGATTTGAAGAAGCAGAAACGTTTGCCGAAGAAGCCGGATTCCCATTAATGATTAAAGCAACAAGTGGCGGTGGCGGTAAAGGGATGCGTATCGTGAGAGAACCATCTGAATTGCAAGAGGCGTTCACTCGTGCTAAATCTGAAGCAGAAAAGTCATTTGGCAATAGTGAAGTGTATATTGAAAAATTTATTGATCAACCGAAACATATTGAAGTACAAGTGATTGGCGACGAAGCAGGTAATATTATTCACCTTTATGAAAGAGACTGTTCGGTTCAACGTCGTCATCAAAAAGTGGTTGAAGTAGCCCCATCAGTTAGCTTACCAGATGATTTGCGCGAACAAATTTGTGAAGCGGCTGTCGATTTAATGCGCCAAATTCAATACGTGAATGCAGGAACGGTTGAGTTTTTAGTTTCTGGCAATGAATTTTACTTTATTGAAGTGAATCCACGTGTTCAAGTCGAACATACCATTACGGAAATGATTACAGGTGTCGACATTGTTAAAACACAAATTTTGATTGCAGATGGTCAGTTATTACATGACGATGCGATTGCGATGCCGCAACAAAGTGATATTCGCACGTTAGGTTACGCAATTCAATGCCGTATTACGACTGAAGATCCAACACAAGATTTCATGCCGGATACAGGGCGTATCGTTGCCTACCGTTCGAGTGGGGGCTTCGGTGTCCGTTTAGATGCTGGCGATGCATTCCAAGGTGCAGAAATTTCACCGTATTACGACTCGCTACTCGTTAAAGTGTCAACACACGCGATCAGCTATAAAGAAGCAAGAGAAAAAATGGCACGTTCACTTCAAGAAATGCGAATTCGTGGGGTGAAAACGAATATTCCATTTTTACGTAATGTGATTCAACATGACAAGTTTGCGTCTGGTGATTACACGACGAAATTTTTAGAAGAAGCACCTGAGTTATTCACAATTAAAACTTCACGTGATAGAGGTACCAAAACGTTAGAATATATCGGGAATGTAACGATTAACGGTTTTCCAAGTGTTGAAAAAAGGCCGAAGCCGCATTTCGAGAAACCTCATATTCCGACGACAGATACGAAAGCGATTGCTTCATTAAGTGGTACGAAACAATTACTTGATGCAAAAGGGCCTGAAGCCGTCGCGGCATGGGTTAAAGCCCAAGAAGACGTATTGCTCACTGATACGACATTTCGTGATGCACATCAATCTTTACTCGCAACACGTGTGAGAACGCATGATTTACTCAAAATTGCCCCAGAAACTGCACAAGTGATGAAAGATAACTTCTCACTTGAATTATGGGGTGGTGCAACGTTTGATGTCGCCTATAACTTCTTGAAAGAAAATCCATGGGAACGTCTCGAAAAATTAAGAAAAGCAATTCCAAATGTGTTATTCCAAATGCTATTACGTGCATCTAATGCAGTGGGGTATCGCAATTACCCTGACAATGTCATTCAAAAATTTATTGCGGAAAGTGCCGATGCAGGGATCGACGTCTTTAGAATATTTGACTCGTTGAACTGGTTAGAACAAATGAAAGTCGCTAACGAAGCGGTCCAAAAAGCAGGTAAAATTTCTGAAGGAACGATTTGTTATACAGGTGATATTTTAAATCCTGAACGTTCTAATATTTATACGTTGGAATACTATGTAAAACTCGCGAAAGAGCTAGAGCGTGAAGGTTTCCATATTTTAGCGATTAAAGATATGGCAGGGTTACTGAAGCCTAGAGCAGCATATGAGTTGATTGGTGAATTGAAAGCCGCTGTTGACCTACCGATTCATCTTCATACACACGATACGAGTGGTAACGGGATTCTCACTTATAAAGAAGCAATCGAAGCCGGTGTTGATGTCATTGATACAGCAGTTGCGGCGATGTCAGGTTTAACAAGTCAACCAAGTAGTAATTCATTGTATTATGCCATGAGTGGGTTTGAACGTAATATTCGTATGGATATTGAAGGCCATGAAACACTTTCACATTATTGGGATGCAGTACGTCCGTATTATAGTGATTTTGAAAGTGATATGAAATCGCCACATACAGAAATTTATCAACATGAAATGCCAGGGGGCCAATATTCTAACTTACGTCAACAAGCGAAAAGTTTAGGGCTTGGTGAACGTTTCAGTGAAGTGAAAGACATGTACCGCCGTGTCAACTTCCTCTTTGGTGATATTGTGAAAGTGACGCCATCATCAAAAGTAGTCGGGGATATGGCACTCTACATGGTACAAAATGAATTGGATGAAACGTCTGTGATCGAGCAAGGTCATAAGTTAGATTTTCCTGAATCTGTAGTTTCTTTCTTTAGAGGCGATATTGGTCAGCCAGTGAACGGATTTAACGAGACATTACAACGTGTCATTTTAAAAGGCCAACAACCATTAACTGCACGTCCTGGTGAATATTTAGCGCCTATCGATTTTGAAGCTTTACGTGAAGAATTACAAGAAAAGCAAGAAAGTAAAGTGACTGAACAAGACTTAATCAGCTATGCGTTGTATCCAAAAGTGTATGAACAATATATGCAAACTTATGAAACGTTTGGCAATGTTTCTAAGTTAGATACACCAACATTCTTCTTCGGTATGCGCAATAACGAAAAAATCCAAATCGAAATTGATAAAGGTAAAATTTTAATCGTTGAGTTGAAAACCATTACGGAACCTGATGAAAATGGTGTGCGTACCGTGTTCTTTGATATGAATGGTCAAGCACGTCGTATTCAGGTGAAAGACGAAAATATTCAAACGTCTCATTTAGCGAAAGTGAAGGCAGATAAGAGCAATCCAAATCATATCGGTGCACAAATGCCGGGTACAATTATTGAAGTGAACGTCGCTGAAGGAGATCAAGTTGAAGCGGGGCAATCACTTATTATTAGTGAAGCAATGAAGATGGAAACAACAGTACAAGCGCCGTTTAAAGGAACGATTTCAAAAATACATGTCGTTGCAAACGATAGCGTCGAAACACAAGATTTACTCATTGAAATTGAACCAGTAGTATAACAGTAAAGTCGGCACGGTTTGTTAAATCCTATCATTACAATTTTCTATAAACATAGCGTTAAAATGCATACCACAAAGCAATCACAAAAAGACATCAAACAACGACTTATGTTGTTTGATGTCTTTTGCAATGCGCATTATTTTAAATTTGTTGATCGCCGCGATTAGTTCGCAAAATTAACAAGATGAAATAACTAATCATGCCGAATAATAACGTGATAAAAAGTGCGTGTAATAACGCAATAATTAAATTCACGTTTGTAACGATTGAAAGTGCCCCAGTTACAACTTGTAAAATAATTAAAATAAAGCTTGCTGTATAACCGTAATGAATCGTTCTCATCGTTGGATAATGTTTGACAGCGTGGATATAAGTAAACATTATAACAAAAAACGTAATCATAGCCATCAGCCTGTGTGCCAGTTGAACCCAGTCGTGCACATCATGAGGCACAATATCGTTAAATGGCAATGGCCATGCACCGTATGCAAGACTTGAATCTGTATGTCTCACAAGTGCACCTGTGTATATCGTTAAATATACGACACCCGTCATTATCCATGTATAGCGTTGCAACGGTTTACGGATGTGGACTTTATTGGCTTCGTATTTTTTATCCATGTCAAAAATGATTAAAGTCAATACGAAAACAGATGAGAAGCTAATTAGGGAAATACCAAAATGAAGTGCGAGCACATAATCATTTTGTTGCCACATGACGGCAGCGGCACCCACTAAGGCTTGAATGAGTAAAAAGCCAATGCTAATCATACCTAAAGGCTTTACCTCTTTAATATGCCCAATGTTTTTCCAAGATGTGATCACAAGCCATGTCACAAAAATTACAGATAATCCAGATACAGCTCTGTGACTCAATTCAATAATTGTTTCTATCGGTAGGTTTTGTGGTAATAATGCGCCATGACACAGCGGCCAATCTGAACCACAACCATCTTCAGAACCTGTTTTTGTTACGAGTGCACCACCAAGCTGAACCCAAGTCATAATCAACGTCGTTAAGACAGCAAGCCACTTTAGGTTTCGCTTTTTAAACAATCTCAAACACCTCATTATGTATCAAATTAAATAATCTCTATTCATCAACATCACCCACATTATAACAAAAACTGAACTGAAAAATGTGAATTTATCATGACGTTTTTTGAATGTCGTTAAAGTGTCACAAATTTTTCTCATTTGAACTAGTCATTCTCGACGCTTTCATATATCATGAATGTATATGTTATTTTAAGGGGGGGGAACTGATGTCCAAATCAGAGGTTGTATCACAAACTTCCGGTCGTATTACTTATAAAGAACTGAAACAAATTATTAAGTTAGGTCTTGTTCAAGGCAACTTAATTCCATCGTTTGCGGGCGCGTGGTTGGCTATCGTCATGACACATCATGCATTTTTAGCTTCTATTCCACAAATTATTGTGATGATTATTGGTTCTACGTTAGTAATGGGCGGAGCATGTGCATTGAACAATTTCTATGACCAAGATATTGATCAATTAATGCCAAGTAAACAAAATCGACCAACTGTTAACCATCGTATTTCAGATCGTCATTTATTGGTATTAAGCTTTGGTATGATGGTCGTTGGTGAAATATTATTGTTCATGTTGAATATGCAAGCCGGTGTTATCGGACTCGTTGGTATCGTTGGTTATGTCTCATTTTATTCCATTTGGTCAAAACGACATACGACATGGAATACTGTGGTAGGTAGTGTGCCTGGAGCGGTACCACCATTAATCGGTTGGGTCGCGATTGATGGTCACTTAAGTTTGATGGCTTGGGCATTATTTTTAGTCGTGTTTTGTTGGCAGCCGATTCATTTTTACGCATTAGCGATTAAACGTAAAGATGAATATGCAACAGCACACATTCCAATGTTACCATCTGTTAAAGGCTTTTCGCGTACACGTGTTGGCATGTTTTTATGGCTGATCGCATTATTACCACTTCCATTTTTAATGCAAGATTTAGGTGTGATCTTCGTCGTGTTAGCTACGTTACTGAACGTCGGATGGATTGCATTAGGGCTTACAAGTTTTAAATCGTCAGCGAATGAAACAAAATGGGCAACAAAAATGTTTATTTACTCATTAAACTATCTTGTTCTATTTTTTGCACTTGTTGTCGTGATTTCTTTAATACAATTAATTTAGAAGATCTACGAGTGAGGAATGAATAAAATGAATGTACCTATTTTACCTACGTTAAGTACAACTTGTATTGTAATTAGTGCCATTTTAGTCGCTATCGGATGGCGCCTCATCTGGAAACGTCAAATTGAGCGTCATAAAAAAACGATGCTGTGGGCTGCTATTTTCGCAGTGGTCTTTTTTACAATTTATGCGAGTCGTACTATCTTTATTGGTAATACAGCATTTGGAGGGCCGGATTCAGTAAAAGTTTATTATACGATTTTCTTGGTTTTCCATATTACATTAGCAACAGTGGGAGCAGTACTTGGTTTAATCCAAATTTTTACAGGTTTAAAAGATCGTTACAGTGTTCACCGTAAAATCGGACCTGTCGCATCAGTGATTTGGTTTTTCACAGCAATTACAGGTGTGGCGGTATATATTTTACTTTATGTGCTTTATCCTGGTGGCGAAACGACGTCATTGATTAAAGCAACATTTGGTTTATAATAAAAAAACAACAGATGATTTTTCATCTGTTGTTTTTTTATGTGTAATGTGCGCATAGCTGACAACTGTCTCATGAGTGTCGTATATTCAGTGGAGGGTAATCAAAAAAATCACACCTATCGTCATTTTACGCAATTTCATTAAAAAAAGAGGCAAAACACAGGGACGTGTCTTACCTCTTATGGTTTCAATTCACTCTATTTTGAATGATACGCTATGTTAAGGGGGGAAGTGTTTTACAACAGCGCCCCATAGCACGATTCAGCTGTATTAATTATTTTGAATTTCTTTTTGATGCTGTGCTGCTTGTTGTTGTTGACGTTCTAAAGCTCTTCGTTGTGTGATTACATCGTAAATAGAAGATAAGTTGCTGCGATTTTTGTATGCGACAGTGTTAGTAACGTCTGAAGCAGTTGGCGTTGTAGCGGCTTGTTGCTGTTGACGTTCTTGAGCTCTTCGTTGTGTAATCACATCGTAAATAGAAGATAAGTTTTTGTGACGATCATATGATACAACATCAAAATCGTCTGATTGTGTAGTAGGCGTCTCCTCTGCTGCTTGTGCTTGAGTGCCGAGTAACCCCGCTAAACCAAGTGAAACGGAAAGTGCTGAAACTCTGAATAAATTTTTCATCGTTCTAATACCTCCTTCATTTGATATAAAAAGTATACCACTTAAACAATTAATTGTAAATGGAAAGGCTTTTAAAAACTATAGTGAATAAATAAGAAATTGTTTATAAAAACCGTCATCAAGCTATTTCGATAATCTAATTAAATGTGTAGAATTTATAGAGAACATGAGGTATATAGTGGTGGCGTTTAGGACGCAACTGTCATTGTTCTTCAATTGAACCATGTAACAAGGTGACGAAGTTTGGTATGTGTCCATGACAAAATTTCAACGTCTATTTTGTTTATAGTAGAAAGTCTTTTTCAACAGTGATACGATAAAGTGAAATCAATAGTTTGGATGATTTGAATTTTAATCATTCACAAAGTATATGAATGTTTTTATAATGAAAAGTGAGTCTTAAGGGCGGATAATGAAATAAGAGAGTTTTTATCTATACTAATAGGGTTAAAATGATATGAAAAAGAGGGGAACGTATGCAAAGAAAATTGATTAAAGTATTAGCAGTATTGTTGTTAGTTGGCTTTTTAGTCTATTTATTTTATTCCCCTCAACTTGAATTTGATGTGTTAGAGAATCCAAATCGTGCCAATCATCAACAACCAGAAAAGCCTAAAAATGTGAACCAAAATGAGGGACAGAATCCGCCATTGGAAAGTGGTGTTGGGACTTATATCGGCAAATCACTCAATCAAATCACCTCACAATTTGGCACTCCAGATAGAATTTATGCTTTTCAGCAAGGCTACCATAAATACATTTATAAAGGTGACAAACGTTACATGATTTTTGCGGTTAAAGATGACAAAGTGAAGTCTGTTTATGTGACGGGCCAAAATACGGACAAATTAACAGGACCAATTAAAATAAATGAACAAGCGTCTGATTTGTTTGATAAATTTTCGATCAATACAGAGCCTCAATTTAAAGTGAATGGACAAACGTATCATTACGAACTATCGGATAAAGACGTTAAAACACAAGCTTTAATCCAGTTTGATGATACATTTGCGCAAGTGTTTATTGATCAACAAAAAAATAAAGTACTCGGATTACGCTATTTAGATAAAGAAGCTTTGGCAGATATCAATCCTTATGCGCAAAATAATGAAGAAACGGCATCCCAAGAATCAGAAGCATCAGCGGAAGAAGATGTGCGTCCTGCAGATCAAAATGTAAATGAACGACTCACGTTATACGAATTAACGAATGAAATGCGTCAATTGAATGCACGTCAACCTTTAAAAGTGAATGATATGCTTGAAAGTGTTGCGACGGTGGATTTGTTTAATAATGGCAATCAAAAAAACACAGAATTTACAGAAGAGAATTTGATTAATTTGATGAAACAAACGCCGCTCAGTTATCAATCTGTCTCTCAAAATGTAGGGTATAATTTTAATGACGTTCCTACGTTAGTGCACAGTTGGGTCAATTCAGATGTTCACCGTTCACGCATGTTAAATTCAAAATATGCTGAAATGGGCGGAGAAGTTCAACGTCAATATTATATGCTCATCTTTTTAGAGAAAGGGGAGAATTCGTGAGATGTATGATGAACAATTGATGCAAATTCTTGATCAAACGGATGACTTAGCCGATCAAATTCGGCACTCTGAATTATTTGACGCCTATCAAAAAACGAAACAAGCATTAGTAGAAGATCGAGAAGCACAACGGTTATATGGTCAGTTTTTGAAAAGTAAAATCAATTATGATGAAGTGCAACGGTTTGGGCGGTATCACCCAAACTACCAAGAAGTAATGTTAACGACAAGACGGTTGAAACGGGCATACGAGATGCATCATACTGTTGTCGCATTTAAACAAAGTGAAACGGCGCTTCAACAATTATTAGATGAAGTTGTCACAATCATTGCGACGAGTGTGTCACAACATGTCAAAATTGATGCAGGAACGCCATTGTTTGAAGCATTAACAACAGGCGGGGGTTGTGCCACGGGTGCGACGTGTCAATGCCGAGTTTAATAGCATGAAAGTTGAATACAGTATAAAAGTGGTTAGGAAATGCATCCTAACCACTTCACTATATTAAGACTGTCGTTGGCGATAAGCAGTGAGAAATTGTCGACCAAGTGACGGGCGATCTGTCACGATAGTATGCACGCCTAGCGCCACAAGATGATGCATTGAATCGACACTATTAACGCCATAATAGCCCGGCATTCGATTCGTGTTGTTCAACCATTGAATGAGCTTCGGTTGAACGAGCGGTATACCATGGAAATGTGTCGGCATTTGGAATGTTTGCGCTTTTCCGTGATAAAAATGTTTCAAACCTGTATAAAGTTTTAAAATACCTTCTGTCACTTCAGCTTGGCTTGCTCCGATTGCTACCGTGCCTTGGCTAATTTGATGGAAACGTTCAATTTGTTCACGATAAAAACTTGTGACGAGCACACGCGATTCAGCTTGATGTTGTACAATGATATCATATAAACGTTGAGCAGCAATTTGGCCTTCATAGCTATCCGGATGATCTTTAATATCGATATTCACAAGTTGTTCAGGATAACGCGCTAACAGCTCACCCATCGTTAAAATTTTCGCATCTGGGTGATTTTGGTAAGGACGCTCGCCGTTAATGTCTTTAAAATGGTAACCCGCGTCTAAGGCTTTCAATGCATCAAGTGTATGTGCGCTAACCGGACCAGAACCATTCGTTGTACGGTCCACTTCAGCATCGTGAAAGACAATCACTTGTTCGTCTTTAGAAATACGAATATCAGTTTCGAAGCCAGTCAATTGCATCTGCACAGAATAATCAAATGCCAGTGCAGTAGACTCAGGACGTTCACCCATGCCACCACGATGACTGAAGATGTACGGCGCTGGGCCACTGAAAAATGGCGGTATTGCTCGAGGTTTAGGTGCTTTTGTAGTCTTTTGAAGTAATAAGGCGCCAGTTACCACAGAAGCTGCACCCCATAGCGCCCCTTTTAAAATTTGAGATTTGCGAGTCATGATGATATACCTCCCATTAAAATAACGTCATACTCATACTTTCCGAAGCGAGTGACACATGGTACGATAATATTGTGAAATTCGAGGTGAAAAAATGGATATCATACAACGTGAAAATATAATCATTTATCTTAAAAACATGAAGCATGAACGTCATATTCGAAAATATGGTCATATTGTTTATACGAATTCACAACAAAAATACGTATCGATGTATGTGAATCAAAAGGATATTGATGATGTGGTGACGCGCCTGATGAAACTGAAATATGTCATACGTGTTGTCGGATCACCTTATAAAGATTTGAAACAAGAATATCCAAAAGAAGCAAATGAATAAACTTATTCCAGTGCAGGAATCCAATGTTGCAATCGTAATACACTTTTTAAATAGTTAAAGTAAAGATCTAGCTCAGGATAGTCATCGGGTGCATGGACATCTACACCGACCATTTCGATATGGTAGGGTGTTGCATATGATTGGATGAGCTCGTATTTTCGATTGCTTTCAGGATAAGGGTAACGTAAGGCATCTAACATGATATACATCGCTTGAAACTTACGTCCTTCAGTAGGTTGCATAATGATTGCCACAGAGGTCAGTTGACGTGTGGACTTTGGTGTATGGAAAAAGACGATGCGATCGATACGTTCGTGATTATAGTCGATGAGCGTTTTAAATTCGTATAGATCCGTCAATCCGTGTCCTAAAACGATAAAAGATTGTTGCATTTGGATTCCTCCTCTTAAATCAAAGTATATTAAAAATGAAATCGGATTGGAAGTGTAAAAACATGCGTGTCATCGCAGGAAAACATAAAAGTAAATCACTCGAAACAATAGAAGGGCGCAATACGAGACCGACGATGGATAAAGTGAAGGAAGGTATTTTTAATAGTTTACATACAGTTGAAGGGCTCGGGCTCGATTTGTTTGCTGGGAGTGGCGGTTTAGGCATCGAAGCACTTTCACGTGGGATGGACAAAGTCATTTTTGTCGATCAAAATATCCGTGCCGTTAAAGTCATTCAACACAATTTGAAAAAGTTGGACTTAACACATCAGGCAGAAGTATATAAAAACAATGCGGACCGTGCGTTAAAAGCGTTGAACAAACGAGAAATTCAGTTCGATTTAATTTTTCTTGACCCACCATACGAAAAAGGATTGATTGATGAAGCGCTGAAGAGTATTCATCAATTTGATTTATTAAAGCAAAATGGTATCATCGTGTGTGAGTATAGCCATCGTGAATCCATTGATACTTCACTTTTTGAAGAAGTCAAACGCTATCACTATGGTTTAACTGACACTTGTGTTTTGAAAAAAGGAGAAAGTCATGGTTAATACGAAAGCTGTTATCCCTGGAAGTTTTGACCCTATTACAAAAGGACATATCGATATCGTCGAGAGAAGTGCGGACCGTTTTGATGAATTGCACGTCTGTGTATTACGAAACAGTAGTAAAAAAGGGACGTTTACAGTAGATGAACGTTTGGAGTTAATTGAAAAGTCCGTCGCGCATTTGCCGAATGTGTATGTGCATTCCTTCAGTGGTTTATTAGTAGATTTTTGTGACGAAATTGGTGCGACAACCATTATTCGTGGTTTGCGCGCGGTCAGTGACTTTGAATATGAGTTGCGCATTACTTCAATGAACAAAAAGCTGAATGATAAAGTGGAAACATTATATATGATGAGTTCGACAGATTATTCTTTCATTAGTTCGAGTATGGTGAAGGAAGTTGCGCAATATGATGCCGATATTTCTGAATTTGTGCCCAAACATGTAGAAGAGGCGTTGTTGAAAAAGTTTAAACGAGAAAAATCATAAGGCGTTTCAATAGAATAGACGGACTCAAAATCATTTGAGACATGATGAAACAAACGAGGCTAGGACATTATGTTTTCCTAGCCTTTTTAAAGTAATAAAAGTTGCGTGAATGATCAATACCAATTGTGAGCGTAATGAAAAATTCACTCATGTGCAATGTACACTGGTGTATTGAAATCGGTCATAGTGTCGCCCGTCAAAACGTTGTAAATTCCCGTTGCTTTCACTTCATTTTGAAATAGCTTTGCCGTTTCGCGATTGATCGTGGTAATGATGCGACGCTCAGGAAAATGTGCTTTCAAATATTTCAAGTAACGTTGTCCTTGAGGCGTCATTGCTAACACGCTTACGGCATGGACGTCTTCGGTCACATCAGCATATTGAAAATGCAACAACACATTCATTAAAATCCGCTGAATATGGGTATAAGTATAACGTTTCGTTTTTAATGCGTGCATCAATGATGTGTAATCTGTTGCTGACAACGCTGCACGGTACAAACGATTTTCAAAACCTTCACTCATCGTGTAAATTTGCTTTAATGTTTCAGGTGTATGTTGCAAAATCGCGAATTTAATCAAATCGAATAAGCGCTGTTGATCATGAAATGGTGCCGTCATTAATGGAATGTTTTGTTCTGGTACCATCTTTTGCCAAGTCCGATTGCCGCTCAAGATACCTTCGCGAATCGCTGTACCACTTGCGATGGAGGCGTGATGCATATCAGAATCGTGATGTTGGGCGTGTGCACGCGCTACGGTCATCGGTTCAATGGCGCTGTGTTGTAACTGCAATTGCTTCAAGTAGGCGATAGCCAAAATGTTATTCGGTGTACTTAATAGGTCGCTTTGCAATGTTTCTGCTGCAATTCTGGCATAACTTTTACCTGACTTGATTGCTGTTTGAAAAGCGGATGTTTGCTCGAGTTGAATGAGTTGATGCGCGGCGTGTGCTAATTGTGATAGGTCGCCGCTTTCACTCCCGAAACTTAAAACATCAGCTTGTAAATAGTCTGCCACTTTGACCCCAGTTTGAGCGAAAATGTCACTTGACGACAATGAGCCGACTAGAGGCATTTCTACGACTAAATCAACGCCTACTGTAGCCATTTGTGCACGTTTAAATTTGTTGTACATTGCGGGCATTCCACGCATCATAAATTGGCCGCTCATGATGGCAATCGTAACGTCACTTTGAGAAAGTTTTTTACTTTGTTGCGCATGATAGAGATGGCCGTGATGAAAAGGGTGATATTCTGTAATCATTGCGACACTTTTCATTTGCATTCTGTCCTTTCGTGTCTCATTATGAATATTGTATCAGAACTTAAGATGTTAAGAAAAAATCTTGACAACTTAACTATCAATAGTTAAAATAAATTTTGTGCTTGTTAGAGGTGAAGCCATATGAAGTGGTCAATAACACAATTGAGAAAATACCAAGGACAACCTTTTAAATTTAATCAGACCGTAACGTTTAACCATCTGATTCAAAACTTGGATCTATTAGACTTGTCACCGATTGATATCGAGGGTGAGTTGATTGTTAAATCGAATGAGGTTGTAGCGACAATGCATTTAACTGGGCAGTATACGATGGCGTGTGCGCGTACGTTAGTGCCTGTAGATGTGCCATTGGATGCAACAACAACGGAAGTATTTGATTTAGATGGTTTGTATGAGGATGAGGACGATGAACATTATCATCTTGTCACTAATGGTATGATTGATCTTCGCGAAATTGCCGAAGAGATTGTTATGCTTGAGAAACCAATGCGTGTCGTTGCGGATGACAGCGATCAAATGCTTACTGGTGGTCAAGGTTGGGAAGTTATTGACGAAGATAATTTGGATAACGACCCATCTCAAGATGAATCACATGTGAATGTCGATCCAAGGCTTCAGAAATTACAACAATTATACGATGATAGTAATCATGCACGCTAAGTTTTTTGAACTACGATGCGTCAAATGAATCGAATAAAAGGGAGGATTAACTAACCATGGCAGTACCAAAAAGAAGAACTTCTAAAACAAGAAAAAACAAACGCCGTACACATTTTAAATTAGCAGTACCAGGTATGCAAGAATGCCCAAACTGTGGTGAATTAAAATTATCTCACCGTGTATGTCCAAACTGTGGTTCATACAAAGGTGAAGAAGTCGTTTCTAAATAATAGACTTTTTACAGTAACTGGATAAGAGCGTAAAATAGAGGCTGGGAGATTAATTTTTCCTAGCCTCTTTCTTAATCATAAAGCATGGCGTTTGGACATCATTTAGCGAAGTATCTGTCAATCAACGATGTCTCAAAAGCAGGAATCTCGACAGAACACTCGCGATTTCGGCAAAATTTGGTGCCCAATTTTGCTTTTCACTCGGTCCTGCTCAAATCCTAACGCAATCAAAAAAATAAGTTGAAGAGAGTGAACTTTTTGATGGCTTTTTCAGAGTTGATTAGATGGGAGTGCTCTCTTTCCTTACTTTTGTTTATGCAAGTTTGCCAAAATGGGTGAGACTCCCGAGAAAAATGTACTTAAATTCGAACAAGAAGCTATTGAATTCATTCTGTCCAGTGTTTGACGCAGTAGCTGTTTAGATGACGTTAACTGAGTCGATTGAACGGGAGTGCTCTCTTTCCTTGCTTCTGTTCTTGCAAGATTGCCGGACAGACGAGACCCCCGAGGGAATGCGTGCATACTGCTGACGTTGACTTCTTTACTTTAATAGTGGTTACTGTTTATCGCAGTAGCTGTCTGACTTCTCAATGCATACGCTTTTGAGAAGTCTAGTCAGCCTTGCGGGAGCAGTACGACGAAATCTTTGTTGCATATGAGATTTCTGTACTGCTCCCAAAATCCACAATGAATGGGTGCGCTGGGAATCAATAAACGGTGTTCCAAAAGCAGGATTTTCGACAGAACTCCCGCGATTTCGGCAAAATTTGGAAATCAATTTTGCTCATCGCTCGGTTCTGCTCAAATCCTAAGCGCTTTTGTCACAACCTCCCCTCAGCCCCTGGGAACGCGAGTCCAAGACGGCAATCGTAAGCAAGCAACATGTTCAAAAAAAGAAAGTGACGGCAATCGTAAGCAAGCAACATGTTCAAGAACGAAAGAAGACGTGCCATGAAAGAAAAACAGCATATTTAAAAAGGAAAAAGAGAGTTCAGCGCAAAAAAACAGCATTTGACGATATAAGAAAAAGTGAGATGAAGTAAACATGGAAACCATCACATCGATACAAAATCCGAAAATTAAAAACTACAATAAATTAAAAAAGAAGAAAGAACGCGATAAGCAAGGGCTTGCAATTCTAGAAGGGTTTCATTTAATTGAAGAAGCGGTCCAAAGTCAAATTAAAGTGACGCAACTGTTTATGATTGAGCCGAGCCGTGTGCCGACAGAACTCATTGAAGCGGCGGAGGAAGTGTACGAAATTACGCAAAAAGTCGCTGAAACATTATCAGGAACTGTCACACCTCAAGGAATATTTGCAATCATTGAAAAGCCACAAGTGGATGGCACTGCAGCAAAACAAGTGTTAATTTTAGATCGTATTCAAGATCCTGGCAATCTCGGGACAATGATTCGTACGGCTGATGCAGCAGGGTTAGACTTAATAGTGATGACGAAAGGAACTGCTGATGTCTACCAAGATAAAGTATTGCGTGCAAGTCAAGGTAGTGTCTTTCACATTCCCATTCAATATGTAGATGACATGTCTGCTTGGATGTCGTCATTTGAAGGACCGATATATGGGACAGCATTACAAGATGCGACGACGTATCATCAAGTCGCTAGTCAACAGGATACATTTGCGCTCATCCTCGGCAATGAAGGGGAAGGTGTCGCGACAGATTTATTAGCCCATACGACTCAAAACTTGATCATTCCTATTTATGGACAAGCCGAAAGTTTAAATGTTGCCGTCGCTGCAGGGATTTTAATGTTTTATTTAAAGGGTTAGACTTTGGGTTGACCCTTGATGAACGCATGTATATAATAGACGTATTAACAATTCAACAAACTGCTGATAAAAAGACGTAAACTATTATCGAGGTTGCTCAGGGAAGTCTGACATGAACTGTGAGTTGGACTCAATCTACATAGTTTTTTTCACCTTTTTAGCTACTTAAAGAGATTTAAGTCGGAAGTAAAATCCGTTATCAATATGAATTCAGAGTGTATGTGTCTTGGATACATAAAACTGGGTGGTACCACGGAAGAGATTTCGTCCCAATTGTGCGGGCGGAGTCTTTTTTATTTGTGTGCGCTGTGATTGAGGACAAAAGACACATCCGACAGTTGACACGATGAAGTGCGATAAAGAGGTTTCAGTATGAATGGCGTTAAAGAATTAAAGGAGGAATGACAATGGTGCAAAATGAAGCAATGATTCAAATTAAAAATGAAGCAATGACTGATATTGAACAAGCACAAGATGAAAAAGCGTTACAAGATGTAAAGGTCAAATACTTAGGTAAAAAAGGTCAAGTGACAGGTCTCATGAAACAAATGAAAGACTTGCCGAAAGAAGATAGACCTGCATATGGTCAAAGTGTCAATGAAGTGCGTCAAGCAATTGAAGGGGCGATTGCTGAACGTCAAACGCTACTTGCTGAAGCACAATTAAATCAACAATTGGCAGAAGAGTCGATCGATGTGACATTACCAGGGCGTACAGTCGCTACAGGGGCACAACATCCATTAACACGTACAGTTGAAGAAATTGAAGACTTATTTTTAGGTTTAGGTTATGAAATTGTGACAGGATTTGAAGTCGAACAAGATTACTACAACTTCGAAGCACTCAACTTACCGAAATCACATCCAGCGCGTGATATGCAGGACAGCTTTTACATTACTGAAGAAGTATTGTTACGTACGCATACGTCACCAGTACAAGCGCGTACGATGGAGCAACGTAACGGTCAAGGGCCAGTGAAAATCATTTGTCCGGGTAAAGTCTATCGCCGTGACTCTGACGACGCGACACATAGCCATCAATTTACACAAATCGAAGGACTCGTGGTCGACGAAAATATTAAAATGAGTGATTTAAAAGGAACGCTTGAATTATTAGCGAAATCATTGTTTGGTGCAGATCGTGAAATTCGTTTACGTCCAAGTTATTTCCCATTTACTGAGCCGTCTGTGGAAGTTGACGTGTCATGTTTTAAATGTAAAGGGAAAGGCTGTAACGTGTGTAAACATACAGGATGGATCGAAATTTTAGGCGCAGGTATGGTGCATCCGAACGTACTTGAAATGGCTGGCTTTGATTCGAAAAAATATTCAGGTTTTGCGTTTGGAATGGGACCTGACCGTATCGCGATGTTGAAATATGGTATTGAAGATATCCGTCATTTCTACACGAACGATATCCGTTTCTTAAATCAATTTAAAGCAGTAGAAGATAGAGGTGAACAACATGTTAATATCTAAAGAATGGTTAGAAACATATGTTGAATTAGATGTTTCAATCGAGGCGTTGGCGGAACGTATTACGCGTACAGGAATTGAAGTTGATGATATTCAAGACTTTACAAAAGAGATTAAAAATTTAGTGGTCGGTTATGTTGAAGAAATTGCACCACATCCAGATGCAGATAAACTTAACATTTGCCAAGTGAATATCGGTGAAGCGGCACCTGTACAAATTGTTTGTGGTGCGCCGAATGTAGGTGCAGGTCAAACAGTCATCGTCGCAAAAGTAGGCGGTCGTTTACCAGGCGGTATTAAAATTAAACGTGCCAAATTACGTGGTCAAGTGTCTGAAGGGATGATTTGTTCACTTCAAGAAATCGGTCTGCCAAGCAATGTTGTACCGAAAAAGTTTGAAGATGGCATTTATCAATTTGCGACTGCCATTGAACCAGGTACAGATGCATTAAAAGCGCTATATTTAGATGATCAAATGATGGAATTTGATTTAACACCGAACCGTGCTGATGCATTAAGTATGATCGGCACAGCGTACGAAGCAGCCGCATTGTACGATAAACAAGTTCGTAAACCAGAATCAACAGTGACAGCACAGGCGAAAGCAGCGCATGAAACATTGACGGTCAAAGTTGAAGATACGACACAAGTCCCTTACTACAGTGCACGCGTCGTTGAAGATGTCCAAATCGCACCGTCACCTGAATGGATGCAAGCACGTCTAATGAAAGCGGGTATTCGTCCAATTAATAACGTCGTCGATATTTCAAACTATGTCATGTTAGAATACGGTCAACCGTTGCACATGTTTGATAAAGATCACATCGGTTCAAACGATATTGTCGTTCGACTCGCTCATGAAAATGAAAAAATGACTACGTTAGATGATCAGGAACGCGAATTATTATCAAGCGATATCGTCATTACCAATGGTCAACAACCGATTGCACTTGGTGGTGTGATGGGTGGCGATTTCTCTGAAGTTACACCAGAAACTAAAAATGTTGTTGTTGAAGGCGCGATTTTCAACCCAGTTGCGATTCGTCATACATCACGTCGTTTAAACTTGCGTAGCGAATCATCAAGCCGTTTCGAAAAAGGCATTGCGACAGAATTTTTAAATGAAGCTGTGGACCGCGCATGTTACTTACTTGAAACATTGGCTCAAGGTCGAGTGTTAGACGGACGTGTGACAGATGGTGATTTAGGTGCATTAGTGACAGATATTACAATTACAGCGGATAAAGTGAATCGTACAGTCGGTTTCGATTTGACGGAAGCAGATATCGTACGTGTATTTGAACAACTCGGCTTTAACACAGAAATTACGAATAACGACATTCATGTAAAAGTCCCATCACGTCGTCGCGATATTACAATTGAAGCGGATTTAATTGAAGAAATTGCCCGTATTTACGGTTATGATAACATTCCATCGACGTTACCAGTATTTGAAGATGTAACAAGTGGTGCACTGACTGACCGTCAACGTAAAACACGTGTCGTGAAACGTACGTTAGAAGGTGCGGGTTTATCACAAGCAATTACGTATTCATTAGTGGATCGTGAACGTGCAACGGCATTTACTACTGCCAAGCACGATACTGTGGAACTGTTAATGCCGATGAGTGAGGCCCATTCAACGTTACGTCAAAGTTTAATTCCACATTTGATTGACGCAACACAATATAACGTTGCGCGTAAAAATCAAGATATTGCACTGTATGAGTTAGGGAATGTCTTTTTCGGTCAAGAAGGTGAAGCGTTACCTGAACAAGTGGAATATTTAAGTGGGATCATGACAGGAGAATATGTATCTAATCCATGGCAAGGTAAAAAAGAAGTGGTTGATTTTTATCTTGTGAAAGGCATTGTTGAACGTATTGCTGACCAACTCGCATTACGTTTTGAATATGAAACAGCGCAAATCGATGGTCTTCACCCAGGTCGTACTGCAGCAGTGACATTAAATGGTGAAGCAATTGGTTTTATAGGTGAATTACATCCAACTGTGGCGAAAACATATGATTTAGGTCGTACGTACGTTTTTGAACTCAATTACGAAAAAATCATGCAACAATCAGTCGGTTATATTAACTATCAACCGATTCCGAAATTCCCAGGCGTGACACGTGACATTGCACTTGTTGTAGCGTCAGAAGTCCGTGCCGCAAGCCTTATTCAAACAATTCATCAAAATGGTGGTGCAATATTAAAAGATGCCCATGTCTTTGATGTTTATGAAGGTGAGCATATGGAAGCAGGCAAAAAATCAGTAGCCATCCGTTTAGCTTACTTAGATGAAAATAATACATTAACAGAAGAACAAGTGACAAAAGTTCATGAAGCGATTCTTGCAGCGTTAGAAGCACAAGGCGCAACATTACGTGGATAAATAATGTGAATAGGAACACCAAGTAACGAGTGAAGTTGCTTGGTGTTTTTTGAGTTGTTGTGTTTTGGAAGAAATATGGACAGCATTATTTTAGGTTGATTGACAACAGGGGCCACATTCCACTGGCTGATATCGAAATAATGCCTTTGCTGTTTCATTCGCTTCATCTAAATTTAATATTTGATAAGGTCCCTTATATTGAACTTGTTTAAGATATTCTAGGGCATTTTGCTCGCTTGTAAAAAAGTGAATATAAGGACAACAGTCAACATTGCAGTTTTCTTTTTTTAGCACATCTTTGTATAAAACAAAAATGTCGTGTTCATTTCGATTGATGATATGTCCGTCTTTCATTTCAAGGTGGATGGGTGTGTGCATCAACTCGTCTTCACTCTCAATCGTGATATTCGAATGAATCGTATAATGCACACCTATCGCATCAATCGCACACATTGCAAATACTGGCGACGTATTTTGATTTGTGTATACTTTTTTATTCGTTGTTTTAAGTGAAATCGGATAAATAGAAATCAATTCACCATTTTCAGCAACCACAACATTTTTGTCGATGAGTGTTTGATATTCAGGCTTTACTTTAAGAGGTGTTTCTGGGTTGTCGCAAATATAGTGAATCATCTCAAGTCTTAAGTCATTCTCTGCTTCAGTTAAACCATGTGTAAAATTCAATTTAATCCCTCAAATCGTAATTATTTCGATTTATTATACATGGAAAGACACTTTGAAGTAAAATGTAAACGTCCAAACGAGCAAAGAAAGTATAAATGTTGATACGCAAAAGCAGAAATGAATAACATTGAAAAATCGTCTATCAAAACGTAAGAGTGAATGAATGACCATAGTATTCGAAAGCAAACCAGATGCACAGTGAATGAAAGAGGTAAGTCTTAAAGTCATCAACATGTTGAAAAAACAGAAAAAACACATGAATCATCAATATTAAGAAGTTGGGATTCAATGACAAAAGGCGTTGTTCGAGAAAGTAGTCACCGAAAAAAGCAAATACACAGTGAATCAAAGTGAAAAAGCTTGAAGTCCACCACATGTCGATCAAACAGAAAAACTCCGAAAGTTGCAAGAACAGTGCAAGACTCCTGAGGGATAAAATAAATATCTAAATATGATTTCTACTCTTTAATAGTAGTTCCTGTTTATCGCAGTAGCTGTCTGACTTCTCAATGCGCTCGCTTTTGAGAAGTTTAGTCAGCCTTGCGGGGGCAGTACGACGAAATCTTTGTTACACATGAGATTTCTGTACCGCTCCCAAAATCCAATTCGGCTTCAAACAAATGCCTATTTCAATCAAGCCGAATTGAGTTGAAGGATCAGCCCTAGGAAAGCGCCGCACAGTTCTGCAGCCAAAGGATTGCTCGTCATTGTTACTTGAAATGTTACTAAAACAAAAACCAGTCAACGCTTTGAATTCACCAGTGCCAACGCTTTATTTCGATTACTAAAATGGCTTTTACTCATCCCATCAAGCACCTCAAGCCCATACTTCTCAATCACCTTTGCCGCAGTCACATCCACCTTATGACTTGCCCCTTTTAAAATCTCTATACGATAACACTTCGACAACTGATCCATATGTTTCACAAATGCATACCGTGAAATGATACTCGCCGCCGCAATTGCCAAAGATTTTGACTCACCCTTCGTCTCAAATTGCGTTTTCTGACGTTCCGGAATCGCACCTAACGCATAATGTTCATAAATCTCTTGTTTCGCAAACTGGTCAATGACAATATAATCTACTTCAGTTGCATCCACTTTTTTTAACACATTTTTAATACATTCATTATGTAAAACAGCCTTCATTTTAACTTGTGACCAGCCTAATTGTTTGCGCTCATTATATTTCGGGTTATCCAATACGAGCAAAGAATGAGGTAAAAATGTAACGAGTTGCTCAGCCAAGGCAACAATTTTTTTATCAGTTAAACGTTTGGAATCATCTACACCTAATTCTTTCAATATAGGAACATGCTGTGCAGAAACGTAACACGCACATACAGTTAATGGTCCGAAATAATCACCGCTACCTGCTTCATCACTGCCGATACAACTATGTGCATTGTAACGAATTCGATGTGTCGACGTTGCTTGCTTCTTTTTCGATATCGATTTCACAAGGGACTTGCTTTCAGAGTGGCCAATCAATTTGTGCCAGAGCGTTTCTGCATTTTTACCTTGAAACATGACTTTTTGTGAATTGTAAATACTGATCGTGACCCCTTCATATTTCGCCCGTGCACGCATGCCAGTCGGAAGGTTTTGTGTGTCAACTTGAAGTCGTTGTATGAGTTGCTCAATTTCATTCGAATCGAGCTTTTTAACAATATGGGACATTTGATCACTCCAATTCTTTTTTTACTTTAGAATCGTAACATATATTCAATAAGACGGGAACAATGAATGATACACAAATAAGCCTAACTCGTGTATAATGTACCATGATCAATCAAAAAGATAATAAGGCTAGGTGAGTGAAGATGGGTGAGTTTAAAAACCGAATCAATGTAACGATTAATGATCAAAACTATACGATTTTAGGGGAAGACGATCCTGAACGCATTCGTTATGTCGCTGACTTAGTAGATGGTAAAATTCGAGAGTTGGGACGTAGAAACGCAGGACTGGATTCTGTGCGCAAAGCTGTACTAACTGCGGTCAATGTGATGCATGAACTCGTATTATTAGAAGAAGAAAATGCACTGCTACGAGAAGAAATTCAACGTTTAAAACATAGAGGACACTAATGTGTATCTACTATTTATTATAATCGTCTTGCTGTTTTTTGCAATGACAGGATTTCATAGAGGTTGGAAAGTCAGTGTGTTACATTTGGGGAGTACATATTTTTCTTTATGGGTTGCAGCTCAATTTTATCAACCACTCAGTCATTATTTTAGGTTGTTTATTCCTTATCCACGAACTGTCGCATTTGATACCCAATTTGCTATGAACATCGCGCAACCAGAGATGCGGTTCAATTATGTTATCGTATTCCTATTGCTCGTGTTGATTGTAAAAACGATGCTGTATTTTGCGATTGGCAGCTTTAATGGTGTGTTTGCATTGCAACGCCTCGGATGGTCCAGTAGAATAATAGGCGCATGTCTTGCTTGTTGTTCAGGTATCATTTTCATCCATTTTACTTGTTATGTCACAGCATTGTATCCGCATGAGATGATACAATATGCACTTGCACAATCACAAGTAGCTCAATGGTTTATTAACGGCATTCCATTTTTATCAGAATTTACATTGAATTTGAAATAAAACAGACGAACGAGGCTGAGACTGATATGTGTTGTCACATGGTTTCACCCTCTTTTTTAATGAGGTGATGAGATGACTAAGAAAGATGTTATTCGTTTATTAGAAGAAATCGCGACTTATATGGAGTTAAAGGGAGAAAATGCGTTCAAAGTCTCTGCATATCGTAAAGCTGTCCAAAGTTTAGAAGCAGATGAACGCACAATGGATCAAATTGATGATGTGACAGAATTGAAAAATATCGGTAAAGGTGTAGGCGAAGTCATCAACACATATTTAGAAACAGGCGAATCACCTACACTGAATGCTTTAAAAGAAGAAGTGCCGAGTGGTTTAATTCCATTATTGAAAATTAAAGGGCTCGGTAGTAAACGGATTGCACGACTTTATCAAGAACTTAATATTACGGATAAAGATTCATTTCAAAAAGCGGCTGAAAACCAAGAAATAAGTGCATTAGACGGTTTTGGTAAGAAAACTGAAGAAAAATATTTAGAAGCCGTTCGTGAGTTGGGTGCGAAAAAAGAAGCCTATCCGATTGACACGATGAAAGGATTAAATGCACTGATTACAAAGCATCTACAGTCGATAGAAGCGATTGAACGTTTTGAAGTGGCGGGCAGTTTTCGTCGTAAGAAAGAAATGAGTAAAGATTTAGACTATATTATTAGTACGAATGATCCGCTTGAAGTTCAACAACAATTGTTAGCGATTCCTGAAAAAGTGGAAGAGGTTGCTGTAGGGAAAACGAAAGTATCTCTGGAACTGGCCTTTGATGACGAAACGATTGGTGTAGACTTTCGCTTAATTGAACCTGCTGCTTTTTACCATACGTTGCAACATTTTACAGGTTCTAAAGACCATAACATTCGAATTCGTCAAATTGCGAAACAAACGAACGAAAAAGTCAGTGAATACGGCATCGAACAACCGGATGGCGCTTTGTTGCAATTCGATAGTGAAGCTGCGATTTATGAACATTTTGGTGTGAAATGGATGGCGCCAAGTATGCGTGAAGACGGTACAGAATTTGATAAAGATTTATCAGAAATTGTGACACTCGATGATATTAATGGTGATATTCATATGCATACGACTGCGAGTGATGGCGCGTTTTCATTAAGAGAAATGGTAGAAGCGAATATCGAAAAGGGCTATCAATTTATGTGTATTACGGACCACTCACAAAGTTTACGTGTGGCGAATGGTTTGTCTGTGGACCGTTTATTGAAACAAAATGAAGAGATTAAAAAGTTAAATGAAGAATACTCTGAAATCGACATTTATTCAGGTACAGAAATGGATATTTTGCCTGATGGTCGTCTAGATTACGATGATGAAGTGCTCGCTCAACTCGATTATGTCATTGCGGCGATTCATCAAAGTTTCAATCAATCGGAAGATGAGATTATGAAGCGATTAGAAGCCGCTTGTCGCAATCCATATGTGCGTCATATTGCACATCCGACTGGTCGTATTATTGGGCGTCGTGATGGTTATGCGCCGAATATGACAAAGTTAATTGAGCTCTGTCGCGAAACAGGGACCGTGCTTGAAATTAATGCGAACCCAAAACGTTTAGATTTAAGCGCGGAAGTGTTACGACAAAATCCAGGTTTGAAAGTAACGATTAATACAGATGCGCACCATGTGGACCATCTCAACTTTATGAATTACGGTATCGCTACAGCACAAAAAGGCTTCGTCAAAAAAGAAGACGTGGTGAATGCGATGTCTCGAGAAGCATTTAAACAATTTATTACGCAACCCAAATCTGTTGTATAGAAATTGAGGGATTGGATGAAACAAAAAACGTTAGAAATATTGGAGTTTAATAAAGTGAAGTCATTGATTGAGCAAGAGGTCATCAGTGATTTAGCGATTGAAAAAGTAAAACAATTAGCGCCATCGTCTGATTATGAGACGGTCGTCCATCAAATGAATGAAGTAGATGAAATTTCCCAAATCTATAATCAATATCGTTTGCCAAGTATGAGCGGTTTGTCACGCGTGCAACCATATATTAAGCGTTCGCAAATTGGTGGGACATTGAACGTACAAGAACTGAATGCGATTAAAACGTTAATTCAAGTTCAAAACCAGTTTAAAACATTTTATAACCAACTTGTTGAAGATGAAGAAACGGTCAATTATGAGATTTTAGATGGGCAGATGCAGCAGTTACCTGTCTTGACGCATTTATACCAATCGATTCATCAAAAGTGTGATACACAAGACTTATTCGATTCTGCAAGTATGGAGTTGCAGTCGATTCGCAGTCGGATTGCTAAAACGAATCAACGTGTCCGTGCGCAATTAGATCGTATGGTGAAGTCCACAAGTAATCAGAAAAAGTTATCCGATGCGATTGTGACAGTGAGAAATGAGCGTAATGTGATTCCTGTGCGTGCAGAATATCGCCAAGATTTTAACGGGATTGTGCATGATCAGTCAGCTTCAGGCCAAACACTCTATATCGAACCTTCTGCAGTCGTCGAGTTGAACAATCAAATCAGTCGTTTACGTAGTGAGGAAGCAACGGAAGTCCAACGCATACTTGCTGAGTTAACGGCCGAAGTAGCAGAAGAAGCAGAAGCGTGTCTGATTTCTGAACAAGTGATGGGACATTTAGATTTTCTAATTGGGAAAGCGCGTTATGCGGCTAAAATTAAAGGGACAAAGCCGACATTTTCAGAACAACGCCAAGTGTATTTGCCAAAAGCATTTCATCCATTACTAGACCGAGACACCGTTGTTGCGAATACGATTGAATTTGAGTCGTCTATTCAAACTGTTATTATTACCGGTCCGAATACAGGTGGTAAAACAGTGACATTAAAAACGTTAGGTTTAATTATTCTAATGGCACAGTCTGGTTTGTTAATTCCAACGTTGGATGGCAGTCAGTTAAGCGTGTTTGATAACGTCTTTTGTGATATTGGTGACGAACAGTCGATTGAACAATCATTGTCTACCTTTTCTTCTCATATGAAAACGATTGTAAATATTTTAGAAGAAGCCAATGACAAGAGCTTGATTTTATTTGATGAGCTCGGTGCTGGGACTGATCCAAGTGAAGGTGCGGCACTCGCGATGAGTATTTTAGATCACGTGCATGGTATGGGCGCGCTTGTTATGGCAACGACGCACTATCCTGAGTTGAAAGCGTACAGTTACAATCGCGAAGGTGTCATGAACGCAAGTGTGGAATTCGATGTGGATACGTTAAGCCCGACTTACAAGCTTTTAATGGGTGTGCCAGGACGTTCAAACGCATTTGATATTTCGAAACGTTTAGGCCTCGGTTTGAAAATCATTAACCATGCAAAATCTATGATCGGTCAAGATGAACAAGAAATTAATGAAATGATTGCGTCGCTTGAAAAAAATGCGAAACGTGTGGATGATCAGCGTATTGAACTTGATCGACTGGTGCGTGAAGCTTCACAAATTCATAACGACTTATCACGTGCATATGAACAGTATCAAAATATGGAATCTCGTTTAATTGAAGAAGCGAAAGATAAAGCAAATCAACGTGTCAAAGCAGCGATGGAGGAAGCGGATGATATTTTGAAATCATTACGTGACATGCGTGATCAAAAAGGTGTAGAAGTGAAGGAACACGAGCTCATTGATCAACGTAAACGCCTAGAAGATCAATATGAAGCAAAATCCATTAAACAAAACGTGCAAAAGCAAAAATGGGATGAAATTAAAGCTGGCGACGAAGTCAAAGTGCTTTCTTACGGTCAAAAAGGAGAAGTGCTTGAAGTCTTGAGTGATGAAGAAGCGGTCGTTCAAATGGGTATTATTAAAATGAAATTACCATTAAGTGACCTTGAGAAAAAAGAAAAGGCTAAAGAGCAACCGAAAAAAGTGGTCACACGTACGAATCGTTCTACTGTAAAAATGGAACTAGATTTAAGAGGCTATCGTTATGATGAAGCGATGGTGGCGCTCGATCAGTATCTCGATCAAGCCGTGCTCAGTAACTATGAAGATGTGTATATTATTCACGGTAAAGGGACGGGTGCATTACAAAAAGGCGTGCAACAACATTTGAAACGTCATAAAAGCGTGGCGGCGTTCAGAGGTGGCATGCCAAGTGAAGGTGGATTTGGCGTCACAGTCGCAACATTGAAATAATTGAGCAATGATAATGAAATCAGGTATACAATTTGTTATAATTTTAACATCACACGATATTTAAGGAGGAAACTTCCTATGGCAATAATAGAAGTGAAAGATTCCAATTTTGACGAACAAATTCAATCAGGTGTTAAGTTAGTAGACTTTTGGGCAACTTGGTGTGGCCCATGTAAAATGATTGCACCTGTATTAGAAGACTTAGCAAGTGACTATGAAGGTAAAGCTGATATTTTAAAATTAGATGTTGACCAAAACCAAGCAACAGCAGCAAAATTTGAAGTAATGAGTATTCCAACATTAATCGTATTTAAAGACGGTCAACCCGTAGACAAAGTTGTTGGATTCCAACCAAAAGAAAACTTAGCACAAGTATTAGATAAACACGTATAATCTCATATTCACTTTTATTAAAATAAATGAATTTTAAAAGTTAGAATATCAAATTACAGTTATTTTATTAAATGGAAAGCGCAGTCGGTGATAAGTGATTCCGCGTGCTTGTCAATATGAAGTGAATCAACGTAGCGGGAGTGAAACAGTCATTGAAGCATTGCGATGACGTTCGTTTCACTCCTTTTCGTTGTTTAAAACGGTGAGGATATTGTTTGAAGATGAGGCTGTTTTAGGTAGGAGATGTAAAGAAGGTGAATGATGCATGGAGGAGACCCAAAGTCGAATTAAACAAAAATTAGGCGTGTTACCAATGGAGCCGGGTTGTTATTTAATGAAAGATCGGCAAAACCAAGTGATTTATGTTGGGAAAGCGAAAAAGCTACGAAATCGTGTGCGGTCGTATTTTACAGGGGCACATGATACGAAGACGACGCGTTTAGTTCGAGAGATTGTTGATTTTGAATATATCGTGACCTCAAGTGAAACGGAATCATTGTTGCTTGAGCTGAATTTAATTAAAAAATATCAACCGCGCTATAATATTTTACTTAAAGATGACAAAAGTTATCCTTTTATAAAAATCACGAAAGAACGTCATCCGAAATTGATTGTGACGCGAACAGTACGTAAAGGAAGCGGAAAATATTTTGGTCCGTATCCGAATGCCTATTCTGCACACGAAACGAAAAAGTTGTTAGATCGGATTTATCCATTTCGAAAATGTGATAAAATGCCAGACCGTTTATGTTTGTATTATCATATTGGACAATGTTTAGGACCGTGTGTTTATCCTGTTCAGCAAAATGAATATGAACGCATGACGAAAGAAATCACTGAATTTTTGAATGGTGAAGATAAAACGATTTTAAAAAATTTAGAAGAGAAAATGATTAAAGCGAGTGAAAATCTCGAGTTTGAACAAGCGAAAGAATATCGCGATTTAATTCAACATGTGAATAATTTGACGAAAAAACAAAAAATTATGTCTGTCGATCAAACAGTAAGGGATGTTTTTGGCTATTATGTCGATAAAGGTTGGATGTGTATTCAAGTCTTTTTTATTCGACAAGGGAATTTGATTGAACGTGAAGCCACGATGTTTCCGTTACAACAAACACCTGAGGAAGAGTTTTATACGTTTATCGGTCAGTTTTATCAATTGAATCAACATTTTTTACCTAAAGAAGTGCACATTCCGAAACAATTAGATGTAGAAATGGTGCATTCTGTTGTGGATACGAACATCGTCACACCCCAACGTGGACAGAAAAAGCAATTAGTCGATATGGCCAATAAAAATGCACGTATTTCATTAGAGAATAAATTTGAACTGATTGCGCGTGATGAATCACGTACGGTAAAAGCCATTGAACAACTTGGAGATGCGATGGGAATACAAACACCGATTCGTATTGAAGCTTTCGATAACTCAAACATTCAAGGCGTGGATCCGGTCTCAGCAATGGTTAGCTTTGTCGATGGGAAACCGGATAAAAAAGGATATCGTAAATATAAGATTAAATCTGTTGAAGGACCAGATGATTATAAATCGATGCAAGAAGCTGTACGTCGCCGATACACACGTGTGTTGAACGAAGGGTTACCGTTGCCAGACTTAATTATTGTTGACGGCGGGAAAGGTCATATGTCGAGTGTGGCAGATGTCCTTGAAAATGAACTTGGATTAGACATTCCTATTGCAGGGCTTGCGAAAAATGATAAACACCAAACTTCAGAATTATTATATGGAAAAACCGCGCAAGTCGTTCCATTAAAGAAAAATAGTCAAGCGTTTTATTTATTACAACGGATTCAAGATGAAGTGCACCGATTCGCGATTACTTTCCATCGTCAAACACGACAAAAGACGGGATTGCGTTCGATTTTAGATCAAGTTGAAGGGATCGGTCCAAAAAGGAAGACAAAATTATTGCGTACATTTGGCTCAATTAAAAAAATGCGCGAGGCATCTGTAGAGACACTACAAGAAGCGGGATTGCCGAAAAAAACGGCTGAGGTCCTTTTTAAAACATTGCAAGAGGAAGGCTAGATAAATTTGGTATGAGAATCATTCTCATACCCAAATTTGTCACAATTAATGTTACAATAATAGAGAGTTGATTTCTTTTTTTTACATGATATGCAAACGTTTTCTCGACAGCCAACTACAAAAAGAAATCAAAAAAATTAATAGTATTGCAGGGGGGACTTCCTTTGGCACATTCAAAGAACCAATTCTACCTTAGACGTTTACATTCGTTACTTGGTGTCATTCCGTTAGGTGGCTTTTTACTCGTTCACTTAATGGTTAATCATCAAGCAACTCAAGGGGTGGAAGCATTTAATAAGGCGGCAAGCATGATGGAGTCGCTACCATTCTTATATGCTTTAGAGATTATCATGATATATATTCCAATTTTGTATCATGCGGTCTATGGCGTACATATCGCATTTACAGCGAGTCACAACATCGGGCATCATTCGTATATGCGAAATTGGATGTTCTTATTTCAACGTATTTCGGGCATTTTAACGTTTATTTTCGTAATGATTCACATGTGGCAAACACGTATTCAAAAGTTTTTTGGCCAAGAAGTGAACTACGATATGGTACATGATATCGTATCGAATCCGATTTGGTTAGTGTTCTACATCGTATGTATCATTGCGGTGGTATTCCATTTCTCAAATGGTTTATGGTCATTTTTAGTAACTTGGGGCATTTTGCAATCACCAAAATCACAAAAGGTATTCACTTGGGTATCCCTTGTTATCTTCATTGTGGTTTCATACATCGGTGTAAGTGCAATTTTAGCTTTTGTATAAACGTTTAATCATTTCAGGGGAGTGACAATTCTATGGCAGAGAAGAAAATTATTGTTGTCGGAGGCGGTCTTGCCGGTTTAATGTCAACAATTAAAGCAGCGGAACAAGGGGCACATGTTGATTTGTTCTCGATTGTTCCAGTAAAACGCTCTCACTCAGTATGTGCACAGGGCGGTATTAACGGAGCGGTCAATACAAAAGGTGAAGGTGACTCTCCGTGGGTTCATTTCGATGACACAGTTTACGGTGGGGACTTCTTAGCGGATCAACCGCCTGTTAAAGCAATGACTGAAGCAGCACCACAAATCATCCACTTATTAGACCGTATGGGTGTCATGTTTAACCGTACAGCTGAAGGACTTTTAGATTTCCGTCGTTTCGGTGGAACATTACATCACAGAACGGCATTCGCTGGTGCGACAACAGGTCAACAATTATTATATGCATTAGATGAACAAGTACGTAGTTATGAAGTGGACGGACTTGTGACGAAATATGAAGGATGGGAATTTTTAGGTATCGTTAAAGATGATGACAATGCGGCACGTGGTATTGTTGCGCAAAATATCACAACTTCTGAAATTCAATCATTCGGTTCTGATGCAGTGATTATGGCTACGGGTGGACCAGGTATTATTTTCGGTAAGACGACAAACTCTATGATCAACACAGGATCAGCTGCGTCTATCGTATATCAACAAGGGGTAAAATATGGTAACGGTGAGTTTATCCAAATTCATCCAACAGCGATTCCTGGTGACGATAAATTACGTTTAATGAGTGAATCAGCACGTGGTGAAGGTGGCCGCATTTGGACATATAAAGACGGTAAGCCTTGGTATTTCTTAGAAGAGAAGTATCCTGATTATGGTAACCTCGTTCCTCGTGATATTGCGACACGTGAAATTTTCGATGTCTGTGTGAATCAAAAACTCGGTATTAACGGTGAAAACATGGTATACCTTGACTTATCACACAAAGACCCACATGAATTAGACGTAAAATTAGGGGGTATCATCGAAATTTACGAAAAATTCACAGGTGACGATCCACGTAAAGTACCAATGAAAATCTTCCCAGCAGTACACTACTCAATGGGTGGACTTTATGTAGATTATGATCAAATGACGAACATTGACGGTTTATTTGCAGCAGGGGAATGTGATTTCTCACAACACGGTGGTAACCGTTTAGGTGCCAACTCATTATTATCAGCAATTTATGGTGGTACTGTTGCTGGACCTAATGCTGTGAAATATGTAGAAAACATTGAAAAGTCATATGTTGACATGGATGATAGCATGTATCAAAAACGTGTGGATGAAGAACAAGCACGTTTTGACAAGTTGTTAAACATGAAAGGTTCTGAAAATGCATATAAATTGCATCGTGAACTGGGTGAAATTATGACTGCGAATGTGACAGTTGTTCGTCATAATGACAAATTGTTAGAAACTGACAAGAAAATTGTTGAATTGATGAAACGTTATCAAGATATTGATATGGAAGATACATCACAATGGAGTAACCAAGCTGTATTCTTCACACGTCAATTGTGGAACATGCTTGTGTTGGCGCGCGTCATTACAATCGGTGCTTATAATCGTAATGAATCTCGTGGTGCGCACTATAAACCAGAATTCCCAGAAAGAAATGACGATGAGTGGTTAAAACACACATTAGCTGAATATAAAGGGCCGGATGCACCACCAGAGTTCACTTATAAACCTGTTGATGTTAGCTTAATCCCACCTCGTAAACGTGACTATACAAGTAAGTCAAAAGGGGGTAAAAAATAATGGCAGAAACACAAGAGAAACAACAAACATCACAACAAGCTCAAAATAGCACTTCAAATAGAACAATCAAGTTAATTATTAAACGACAAAAGGATCAAAATTCATCACCATATGAAGAATCTTTTGAAATTCCTTATCGTGAAAATATGAATGTCATCGCGGCATTAATGGAAATTCGTCGTAACCCAATCAATACAAAAGGTGAAAAAACAACACCTGTCACATGGGATATGAACTGTTTAGAAGAGGTCTGCGGTGCATGTTCAATGGTCATTAATGGTAAAGCGCGTCAATCATGTTCAGCGATTATCGACCAACTCGAGCAACCGATTCGTCTTGAACCGATGACGACATTCCCAGTGATTCGCGACTTACAAGTAGACCGTACGCGTATGTTTGATAACTTGAAACGTATGAAAGCATGGGTACCGATTGATGGTACGTATGACTTAGGTCCTGGTCCACGTATGCCAGAGAAAAAACGTCAAACAGCATACGAATTATCAAAATGTATGACGTGTGGGGTATGTTTAGAAGTATGTCCAAACGTGACAAAAACAAATAGTTTCGTCGGGGCTCAAGCCATTTCTCAAGTGCGTTTGTTTAATTTACATCCGACTGGTGCAATGACAAAAGACGAACGTTTAGATGCGTTAATGGATCAAGGTGGTTTACAAGCTTGTGGTAACTCACAAAACTGTGTGCAAGCTTGTCCAAAAGGTATTCCGTTGACAACTTCTATTGCAGCAATGAACCGTGAAACATCATTCCATATGTTCAAATCATTCTTCGGTTCTGATCATGAAGTAGAATAAGGATATTCAAATGGCGCATGTTCATCATAGAGCATGCGTTATTTTTATGAAACAAGTCCATTTCATGTGCAAGTGTTTAAAAGGTGAGGCAATCATATATCAAAGAATATCCTATTATCAGTGGAATGAATATCAATAAACATTTAAAATGGCATCTTTCTGTGTATTTTTACGAAATGCAGATTGTTCAACTTCATATTAGATGTGATAAAATAAAAAGCAATAATGAACACGAATAGGATGAAAGAGATGGATAGACCAATTGGAGTTATGGATTCAGGAGTAGGCGGACTCACAGTAGCAAAAGAAATCATGAGACAACTCCCCAATGAAACCATTTATTATTTAGGGGATGTCGGTCGTTGCCCATACGGTCCTCGAGATCAAGAAGAAGTTAAAAAATTTACAATCGAAATGGCCAATTATTTAGTGCAGTACGATATAAAAATGCTTGTCATCGCATGTAATACGGCAACAGCTGTCGCATTGGAACCCTTACAAGAACAGTTGAAAATTCCGGTTATCGGCGTTATTGAACCCGGTGCGAGAACCGCGATTATGACGACTAAAAATCAAAATGTCCTCGTACTTGGCACAGAAGGCACGATTAAATCAGAAGCTTATCGCACGCATATTAAAAAAATTAACCCGCATGTCGATGTTTACGGTGTGGCATGCCCAGGATTTGTGCCATTAGTAGAAGAGATGAAGTATAAAGACCCGACGATTACGAATATCATCATTCACCAAACATTGAAAAGTTGGCGTCAAACGGAAGCAGATACGGTCATTTTAGGATGTACCCATTATCCGTTACTCTATCAACCGATATTTGATTACTTTGGAAAGACGAAAACCGTTATTTCATCAGGATTAGAAACAGCGAGAGAAGTCAGTGCGCTCCTTACATTTAGTCATGAACATGCGCACTACACGCCTCAGCCAAAACATCGCTTTTTTGCGAACGGTGAAGTACGACATATGACTTATATTATTCAAGAGTGGCTCAAAATAGACGCTGAAGTTGAAAGAATTCAGTTAGGATAGGAGAGGTAGATATGGCAGATATCGTCATTGCATCATCAAATCAAGGGAAAATTAATGATTTTAAAGTCATTTTTTCAGAAGACAATGTCATTGGAATCAACGAGATGATTGAAGATTTTGATGTTGAAGAAACTGGCACGACATTTGAAGAAAATGCCCGCTTGAAATCAGAAGCAGCTGCAAAGTTACTGAATGCAACGGTGATTGCTGATGATAGCGGCTTAGAAGTTGCAGCATTGAACGGCGAACCCGGCGTCTATTCAGCACGTTATGCAGGAGGCCAAAAAAGTGATGAGGCCAATATTGAAAAAGTGCTTAAAGGATTAGAAAGTGAAGAGAACCGTGCAGCCCGCTTTGTTTGTGTGATTAGCATGACGACAGCAACTGGAGAAACAACAACATTTAAAGGCACAGTTGATGGTGAAATCACGTTAAGTCAAATCGGTGAAAATGGCTTTGGATATGATCCGATTTTCTTAATTCCTGAACGTCAAAAAACAATGGCTCAACTCACTGCTGAAGAAAAATCAGAAATCAGTCATCGTCGTAAAGCTATTGACCAATTAAAAGCATATATTGAGGGTGAGGGGAAATGAAAAAAGTTATCGTCCTGAGTGACAATCATTCAGAAACAGGCATTTTATATGATGTGTATCAACAACATGAAGACGCAGATGCATTTTTTCATTTAGGTGATTCAGAATTTAAATATGATGACACAGAGTTAAGTCTATTCCAACGTGTGAAAGGGAATATGGACTTTTATCCTGAATTTCCTGACAATCAAGTCGCATCGGTTGGCAGTTATCGTATATTTTTCACGCATGGACATCTCTATGGCGTCAACAGTTCACGTCAACAACTTGCTCAGGCCGCAATTGCACATGAGGCGCCCATTGCATTGTATGGTCACACACATGTCGCAAAATATGAACAAATACACGGCGTACATGTCATCAATCCGGGAAGTATTTCACAATCACGGAGCGACATTGAAGAAACGTATGCTGAGATCGTATTAGATGGTACGAATCGTTTTGTGAACTTCCGCAATCGTCACCATGACATTATCGATACAGTGACATTTCAAATTGAGGAATAAATTATTGGACAGTACAGTTTTAGGATTCAGACCTATCACTGTACTGCTTTTTAATTGGTGGAAACATGAAGAAACCCTACTAACGATTCATATGAAATGAAACGTAGTAGGGTGACGTGAGAGGTGAGAATCGGAATGAAGATATGTATCTCCATTAGTATGATTCAGCCTCAAACTCAGTTAAACGGTGTCTTATTTGTTACCGAATAAACCTTTCAAGAATTCGATAACTTTTTTAATTAAGTCGATGATAAACATGTCGATTCACCTCCTAATGTTTGATTAATGTCATTATAAATTACGTTAACCATTAATTATTGAAAAGTCCTTAAGTTGTTTAAATTCATTCGCAACTGTTCAAATAATAATAAGTACAGACAGTTATGCATGCCGAAATGTACGGACAATGAAACGCTTCCGGTTATTTCAAGCATGGCTATCATGATGAAGACGTTGAAAATCTATAAGAATTCGAAAAATTTTCGGAAAGTGGTTTTTTAAATGGTTTTCATGTTCCTTTTTGTGGATTTACCTTCAAGAGTCGCAATATCGAGGAAATAGAGACGTCGAATCGATCAAAACACGAATAATAAAGCACTTGAAATATAATTTTAAAACTTATATATTAAGTGTTAAATAGTACGGGGCGGAATGTCAGTAGAGAAATTGGACTGCCTATTAACGATAAGGTTGTTGAAAAAGTGTTATGAAGGATACAATAAATGTGTAATTAATTATAAAGTGAGATGATATTATGAAACCAACGACGCTAGATGGTTATATTTCAAAAGAAGATTTTTTTAAAGCGCTTGATGAAGCATGCGAAAGTTATAAACAAGAGGAAAAGCAACGAAAACAAAATAAACAAAAATAAGCACCTGATGAAACGGTAAATCATTCATCCAGGTGTTCTTTTTTACTCATTTTTATGCCGTGTCTTCTAATGATGTAATGTGACTTTGTTATATAAAATTAAAGAAGTTACGTATTAACAAGGCTTTGGAACTGTCAAGATGAACCGAGAAAAGATGTTGAGCAGATGGCAAGTCACATCATGTTACGTGGGCGTCATCCGTATGAGTTTGTGGCCAAGTTGGATGAAAAGACATCTAAAATCTGTCGTCACTATGATAAGAAAGTGTTTAAAGTGAAAGATATGGTGCCTGGTGTTAATGCCCCACCGATGCATCCTCATTGTCGAAGTACGACGGTACCTTATGTAGGTAACTGGCGTGATAAATTTTTTAAAGATAGACAAGGGAAATATCGATTGAAAGATGAAGACGCTCAGGCAATAGATACGAACAATTCAAATTCTAATGAGCAAGAACCGTTTGGACTCAATAAACGTAATAAGAATGATGAGTTTAAAGTTGATGTGAAATACATTCAATCCAATGAGTATCGAAGAAAGTTTGATAAGATTTCGGATAATAAAGTATTGAATCGCAATATATATCAAGCTGCTAAAGAGATGCTTCAACATAGAAATGGTGACGATAGAGAAGATTTATATGGGTTTGACGAAAAAACAGGAAAAATGTTATTTAAGAGTATTGAAAATAAAAATAATAAGTCTAAGGTCTATTACACTAAAAACATAGAGAAAATAGTGGAAAAAAATCCGTATCAAATTATATCTGTACACAACCATCCTAGAAGCACTTTGCCGAGCGTTGGCGATTTAACAGCTCAACATTTAAGGAAATATGCTAAAGGAATAATAGTTGGCCATAATGGTAGTCTGATAGTCTATAGCGTTAATAAAGATGTTGATTTTGGTTCATTTAGACATTCATTAGACATATTAGGTGTAAATTTTAAAAGTAAATACAATACTTCGGAAGATGAACAAAATAAAATGCTAAGCAAACTTAAAGAAATTGGATTGATTGACTATAAAGTGCTATAATAAAAATGCTAGGAGGGGATACAATGAAAAAAATACTCGATTATGAAAAGCTAGACAAAATGAATGCAGAGATAAAAGAAGCGAGTAAAAAAATAAAGGCACCAGATGTCGAAGATGCCCCCTATGAATATCCTGACGTCCCAGAAGGTTTCGACGACTTAACAGACGAAGAAATCAGATATTTAGCCTTTGGAGTTAAACCTGAATGAGCACCTAACCAATTATAGACGGTTATGGTGCTCTTTTTATACCCAATTTTAAGCGACTGTGCTGCAGTGTCTTTTTTTATTGCCCAAGCCGTGCTTATGGCGTTAAAAGGTGCAAGTGTAGTCCACACCATGCAATGACATCAAACTTGAAGCGTAGATTTAAATAAGGTGCGAAATATGAAAGAACAATGGTTAAAGTTAAGCTTACAGTTTTTTAGTGATGCGAGTACTGAAGAAAATACGGAAACAGAGAATACGGTAGAAAATAACGATATGACTGCGGAAACAACAGATACGGAACAGTTGACTGAAGTGCAACTTAAATTAGTGAATGACCGTGTGAATGAGGAGATGCAACGCCGTACGAAAGCGATGCGTCAACAGCTTCAAGATGAATTAACGCAAAAACAAAAAGAAGCTGATAAGTTGCGTAAGATGAAGCCGAACAAAAACATCAATATTTGTGCTTTGTAGTTATGACGATAAACAAAAAAGTACCATCATATCGAAAGTTACTTCGAAATGATGATGTATTTTGAAAGTAATTAGCGTCCTGGCTGTACGCATTTCATCCGACCTCATTACAAAAATGAGAATACCGCATCTAAAATTGCTAATAAATTTAGCCCACCATCGCACAACGCTGCAGGTAATTCGGCTAGCAAGATAATAAGTGGAAGCAGAGCGCCGTATAACTTAAAATGGTCAAAAGGTGCTTATTTTAATGCAAAAGTTGATGGGTTGGGCGCTACATCAGCAACTCGTTACGGTGATAACCGTGCTAATTATCAATTTAATGTAGGACAAGCCGAATACGTACCAGGCACATTAATTTATGTGTTCGAGATTATCGACGGTTGGTGTCGTATTTATTGGAATAATCATAACGAATGGATTTGGCATGAAAGACTGATTGTTAAAGAAGTATTCTGATGACAAAATAAAAGTGTGATATACTATATATCCACGACATAAAAGGGCGGTCATTGCGACTGTCCTGTTTTTTGTGCTAATAAGAATTATATAATCGAATTGGTCAATATACCCTAAACAGAAGTCAAAAGAGTGGTTCTAATAATGTAATTGAAATAAATTATTAGCTGAGAGAGCATGCTGCTGCGAATGCAGTACCAGAAACCACTTCACACCCTGCGCCTGCTATTGGGTTTACAATTGCCCACACTCCGCAATAATGAGCACATGCATAAAGCCCGCCCATACTACATGCAAATGCTTTACCATTCCATTTAAATCCTACTGCTTGAGGTGCATTTTGATTATCTTCTTGCGCTATATAGTTTTTGTTTACAATCAATTTGCCTTCCTTATTTTCAGGTTGTTTTCTTTTTTTAGCTACAAATTTTGTTATTTTATTATGATAGCTGTCATATATTAACTCAGAAACAATAATCTCTTTTGTTTTTTTGTTTTTATAGACTGTGCTGACTATAAAGCCATATTCTTTTTTACCGTCTTGATTTTTAATTATGTATTTTAGCTTTGAATTTTCATCATTTAATTTAAATTCTGTAAATCCGCCTTTTTTGATTTTCTTTTCTAATTGAATAATGTCATTGTTTTTAGATGTTAACCTTTCAAAATCTTCTTTTTTTTTTACTCATTTTTGTTATTTCTACATTCTCATTTTTGAGCTTTTTTTGAGTCTCTAGAAGTGTTGGTTGTCCTTTTGCGTAAGGGTATTTGAATTTAAGGCGATAAGTAATAGTAGTAATCCAATAAATGATATTATTTTTGAAAATTTCATTTGATTACTCCAAATTAATAATGTATTTTTAATTTATACTTAGATTTTAATTGTAATCGCTTTCTAAAATCAACAATTTTTATATCTTTTATTAAGGAGAGATTTTATGAAGGATGCAAAAGAGAATGTAGACAAGTATGTTAGAAGTTTACCTTTATTAGGTTTAATTATTAGTATTATTTTGATTTTTTTATTTTTCTTTATTTGGAAAGTTGAAGGTAATTTTGTTGTAATTTTTATATATTGCTTATTACCTGTTATTGTGAATACATCTGTGTATGGAGTGTACTTACTTGTTAGAAGCAAGTAGTTTTTAATTAAAACTTTTTCTTTAACAACTTCATCCACCACACCCCCATCCGTGTTGTATTTTTTATGTAAAAACAGGGACGTTTCGGGGACGTTTCGCACAAAATACGACGTTCAACTAAAGTTAACGAAACACAACAAAATACCGTCATATCAACGTTTGATGTTACGTGATACAACGGTATAAAAACGAAATATATCTAATTAGCGTCCTGGGAGGGATTCGAACCCCCGACCGATGGCTTAGAAGGCCATTGCTCTATCCAGCTGAGCTACCAGGACATTTTCAACACAAGGATAATTATAACGAATAGAACATTATAAATCAATATAAGCTTAAGAAAAAAATTAAACATTTAACACCTAATACAAAAAATTACAACAAATAGATAGCGGCATTTTAAGTTTTATTCAAAATGAATGGGGCTTATCAATATGTTTTGATATCTTTGATGCTTATTTTTCTGATTCGTTTGATGAAATTATAACCAAAAGGATGACTGAATTGTATCATTATCATTCACTTTGTTTCTTTTATCTAAACTGAAAGGTATATAGTAATAAAGTAAGTTATATGAAAGGGAGATGGACTATGACAAAATTATATCCATATATTGCGTTTGAAAATACAAAAGAAGCGTTAGAATATTATGAGGAAGTTTTCGGAGCAACTGAAATTAATCGTTTACCAGTGACAAAAGAACAAGCGGGTCATTTTGGTTTGTCACAAGAGGATGCAACTGATGCGACGATGCATGCGGAATTCACTATTGCCTCAACGCAACTGTTCGCGTCTGATTCATTTGGGAAAGCGGCGTCAATTAACGGTGCGATTTCACTCATGTTAGACTATGATGTGAATGTTGCGGAAGATGCCCAAGAAATTGAAGCGTTGTATGACCGCGTAAAAGGTCATGACAGTATTACAGTAGAAATGCCTTTAGCAGAACAGTTCTGGGGCGGGAAAATGGGCGTATTTACAGATCGATACGGTATTCGTTGGATGATTCACGGTCAAGATACAACGGCACAATAATTCAAAGTAGCGGCATAGGATAGGGCACAATCATATTGATTTTGTCCGGTGCATATTAATGAATGATCATAAACTAAAAACACGTCATCACATTTTAACGGGTGTGATGGCGTGTTTTGATTTTTATAAATATAAATGGCTTTTCGCGTAATGGAAAGTTTCTCTCGTGCGATTGTGTAAAACACCTAGCAATGTGAGAACACCTATTTTACCGGCAATCATCGTGATAATAATAAGTGCTTTGGCAAAAGTATCGTATTCGGCAGAAATGCCTGTGGATAAGCCCACTGTCCCAAATGCGGAAATGACTTCGAAAGCGATGGCCTCAAATTGTAAGTTCGGTTGCGCCACTGCAAACCAAAATATAATAAAGATGATGAACATCATTGCTGTTAATGTAATCGCAACTGCTTTTTGTGTTTGCTTTTGATCAATCGAACGATGAAAGACTTGCGTATAGCGGTGACCTTTCAATGAGGTAATCACATATAATAGTACAAGTGTAAATGTTGTGACTTTAATCCCGCCGGCTGCACTAATCGGTCCTGCACCAATAAACATTAAAATCATGGTCAACATGAGTGTGCCAGGTGCAAGATGTGAAAAGTCTATCGTGTTAAAACCGGCCGTACGTGTACTGACAGATTGGAAAAATGAAACTAATATTTGTTGCGGAAATGACATCCCTTTTAATGCGTGATGATGTTCTAATATTAAAAAGCCGAGTGTCCCTGCAACAATTAAAATCAATGTGACAAACAATGTGACCTTCGTATGAACGTGAAGGCGCTTTAACTGGCGTGTGGTCATCAGGTCGAATAACACGATATAGCCTATCCCACCTACAATAATTAATATAGCAATCATCAAATTGACTACGGGATCACTTGCATAAGAAACTAAATTGTCACTGAATAAAGAAAATCCAGCATTATTCAGTGCTGAAATAGACGTAAAGACACTAATGAACATGCCTTTAGACCATCCATACTCAGGCACGAATACCGTTGCGAGTATCATGGCACCTAGCGCTTCGAATACAATGGTAAAAATGAAAATAAATTTTGCGAAATCAACGACATTGATGGTCTCGTCGATGTTAAGTTCTAATTTGAAAAGTTGATTGTTTTGAAAAGTGATTTTCTTTTGCGAAATCATCAGTGCTAATAAAGACACGGCGACTATCCCCATACCGCCAATTTGAATGAGCAACATGATGACAGTGTGACCTAATACGTTAAACTGTTCTGTAATATCCACGGTTGTCAGGCCGGTCACTGTAAATGCACTCGTCGCTACATACATGGCATCGATAAAAGAAATCGGCTTCTGACCGGTCCAAGGTAAGTAAAGAAGAAGACTACCAATGAAAGTAGTGCTTAAAAATAAAATAAGATAAAACAAGATAGGTTGTCTTTTACTATACATCTTTAACGCCTCGGTTCTTTTTGAAGTAATAATATCACGATATGTGCCAAAAACAAATCACTATTTTTCAAAAGTATATCAAATCGGCTTTGAAACGTCATATCGTGGACAGGTTTTGTGTGTATTTTGGAGTGATAATGTATAGATTACTTTCTAAAGGAAGGGACGGCATGAAGCATTAACGTTGAATGGATGCGCATGTGAGAGGTTTACGAATGAAAATAGTAAGCGGATGAGGTTGTATGAGGGGTGAGGTATTCAATGCGCAGAGTAGTATTTGAAATGTCGCACATGTTGAGCCGTTTTGTTGTAAAGAGGAATCGAAGTGCTATTTTTCTCACTAAACAAAAAAAGGCCGGACAATTCAATGTCTCAGCCTTTGTCGGATTATTTTTTGAATGTATCGATTAACCCTTTAATTAATTTAATAATGCCTAAAATGATATCTGCCCACATCATAGTGATGACCTCCTCTTTGTTTATTTTGTAACTTCATTTTAAACGATAAAGTGTATTAAAAGGGGGATATGGCCTAACTCGTTAATTTGAATGCTTAAGTGTAAATAAAGAAGTTTTCTTTTTACAGTTAGGCATTCAATCGTTGCCAATATGTCAATGATAATCAAGAAACTACATATTTTGATGAGTTAAATTTACAAGTTATCTTGATTTAACTTTATAGATGTTTTACAAAAGTAATTATTATATTTTAGAAAACAGTTGGGCATCTTAACTGTTAAAAATGACGGTTGTTTTAGACGGTTAGGAATGCTAACTAATGAGTTGAGAAAGATTGACGGCAATATTTATAAAATGCGTTATAGTTAGTTCAACAAAGCAAACAGTTCAATGCTTTGTAATACAAATTATCTTTATGGAGGGGTTCTATTATGACAGAATTAATCGACGCAATTAAAAGCACAATCGAGGCAGGTATTAACCATGATTGGGTTACATTAGGTACAAGCATTGCTGAAATCGTGGCAAATGGTATTAATGTAATTAGCGGCTTCTTTGGTTAATTAATCGTTTCTACTTTTGACAATTGAACATCAACTTTCCTTAACAATAAATCAATTCAAATGTCGAGTAGGTCTTAGGCGAATACGGTTAAGATGATGAACTCGCTATTGATAGAGATGATATGTTTCGTGCGCGTAGGGTGAACGTTAGCGCTGGAATGTATCATCTCTTTTTTACGTTGAATGACATGTCGAAGTGTGCGATCAAACCGCTCCACTCTGTCATCGTTTTAACGACCCACTCTATTTCCATCAGTGAAATCGTATGACAGTTAATGCATATTTTGATACGCTTAGGAAGATTCTTTTGACATTCGGGAGGCGTGAAAGTATGGGTTATAAAGTGATTTTATTCGATTTTGATGACACATTGGTAGATTTTCATGATGCTGAAGTGCAAGCATATGGGCATTTAATGCGTCATTATGAAGTGCCATCACATTTACATGATTATCATCGTTTTAAAGAGATTAATCAAAATCATTGGGAAGCATTTCAACGTGGAGAAATAACGAAAGCGGAAGTGTTGCGGCATCGTTTTATAGCAACTTTTGAGACGTATGGTATGACAGTGAATGGTCAAGAAGCGGATATCGTCTTTCGTGATGGGTTGGCACGCGCACCGATTAAATGGCTCGCTGGTATGATGCCAATGTTAGAAGCACTGCATTCACAGTATGCTTTGGCGATTGTGACAAACGGGGTAACGGATACACAAGAGCGACGTATTGCGCAAACGGATTTACATACAGTGATAGATCACATTTTTATTTCTGATAAAGTAGGGGCACAAAAACCGAATGTTGGATTTTTTGAAGCGGTCTTTGAAGTGTTTGATCAATATGATAAAAAGGATTTCTTAATTGTAGGGGATTCACTTACTTCTGATATTCAAGGTGGCATCAATGCAGGAATCGATACATGTTGGTTTAATCATCGACAACTTGAAAATAAGACGGCTATTCAACCGACGTATACGATTGAGCATATAACAGCGTTAAAAGAGATTTTAATGTAACTGAAGGCATTGGCCATGATGGTGATGCTTGTGGTGTCAGTTTAAGGTGATTGGATTTCCAAAAAATAGATCAACATTTTTTGAAAATCGAATCACCCCCAACTTTTTTGAGGTGATTCGGGAATGTTTTAAAGTTAAAGTGTGTTTTTAACAGGTGTTCCGAACAAGAAGAATGGTACACCACTATCAACTTTAAAATTTATTGTTGCGGTTCCCAAACGAGGATATCGTGACCATCATCGTTTTTGGCTTCTAAATCTTTAAAACCATTTTTAATAAAGAAGTTTTTAGATTCATTTCTCGCAATCGCTTTAATAGGAAGGTCAAATGATTTTGCATATGCAACTAATGCAGAACCGTACCCTTTACCTTGATATTTTTTAAGTACTTCAAGTTTCCAAACGACGAGATAATCGTCAAAGTTCGGGAAAAATGTTTCTTCTACTTCACCTTTTCGATAAAGTGCCATACGTGCGCCAATTTTTTCCCCAACATAAATACCGTAAAATGGTGATTCAGAACTGGCATCAATCATCTCGCCGTGCAGTTCATTCACCATATATAAATCTTTGTTGCCAAAATTTTGACGAAAGTCTTCAAAAAGTTCCTCTGTTTTGTAGTTAATGTCAAGGTGTTCAACTTTTGTCATGTGATTACCCCCCTTGTCTTTATTAATTCAATTATAGCTTATTTATTTTAAATTTTGAAGCAAGCCGTTAGATTGTCATGTGAGAGTGGAACCTTTATACTGTTATGGAATACTGTTTAAGGAGAAATGAGCATGGATTGTTTAAATATTACAGTCAATGAGTCGGATCAATTTATTAACCGTTTAAAACAACAAGATGAAAATATATTGCAATTTTTTGATTATGATCCGGTAAAAGAGGAAAGTTATGCACGCCGTATGCAACAACCTAACAATGGTCGAGAACATGAAATGGCGAAAGTTGTGCGCGCGTATATGGCGGATTTAAACCTTTCTGAAGCCCAACAACGTGCACTCGATGCTTTAGAAAATGGCGCAAAAGTCGTCGTAGGAGGTCAACAAGCGGGGTTATTTACCGGCCCACTTTATACTTTCCATAAAATTATTTCCATCATCGTTAAGGCCAATGAATTGGAATCTACATATGAGACGCCGGTCGTTCCAGTCTTTTGGATTGCAGGTGAGGACCACGACTTTGATGAAGTCAATCATACGTATGTGATGCAACAACGAACAGGGACATTGAAAAAAGTGAAATATCATACGATGACACCACCAGAATCCAATGTGTCACGTTATGCCCCTGATAAACCGGCATTGAAACAAGCATTGACTGATTATTTTGCAGCATTACCTGAAACACCGCATTCGAAAGCATTGTATCAACAAATTGCTCATTTTATCGATCAAGCAGACAATTGGACATCGTTATTCAAACAAATTGTGCATGAATGTTTTAGTCAATCAGGCCTATTATTAATTGATGCCCAATTTGAACCGTTACGTAAGCTAGAAGTGCCGTTGTTCAAACAAATCATTCAACATCATGAGCAGATTGACAACGCTTTTCGAACGCAACAACATCATACGGGCGCTGCTGGATTAACACCGATGATTCAAACCGATACGAATGTCCACTTATTTATGCATGAAGAGGGGCAACGTCAGTTATTAAAGTATGAAGATGGTGTCTATCGTTTAAGTAAATCGGATGTCACGTTCAGTCAATCAGCGTTATTAGAAAAAATTGAAGCGACACCAGCAGATTTTTCTAACAATGTGGTCACGCGTCCGCTTACCGAAGAATGGTTGTTTAACACTGTCGCATTTATCGGTGGACCGAGTGAAATTAAATACTGGGCGGAGTTGCAAACAGTCTTTCATGAAATGGACATTGAAATGCCGATTGTATTGCCACGCTTACGTTTCACATATGTGACACCTAAAATTGAAAAATTGTTAGCGTCCTACGATCTTGATTTGGCAGATATCATTGCGAATGGGACGGAAACAGCCCGCCAACGTTTTGTACGTGCACAAGCATCTGATGAGGTACTTGCGGAAATGCAACAAATGCTCGACCAGCAACATGCCTTTTATGAGCGTTTGCAAGCACAGTTGAATGATTCGGAAGACCAGCGCAAGTTACTGAAAAAGAATCATCAAATTCAAACCCATCAATATGAATATCTACAGTCACGTTATCTTAAAAATATTGAGCGTGAAAATGAAATTAGTATGCGACACTTCCATTTATTGTCACAAACATTGCATCCAATGGGAGGATTGCAAGAACGTATCTGGAATCCGCTCCAGTTATTGAATGAATTTGGGATGGGGATGTACACGTCCTCCACTTTCCCTCCACTTCGTTACACTTTTGAACAATATGTCATTAAAACGTGATAGTATCAATGGTTCTAGAGCTCTTCTTAACATGAGAAGGGTTCTTTTTTTGTGTCTATTTTGATAAATATTGGAGATTTTTACAGAATTAGTGGAGCATAGTGGTGAGATGTGGTAAATTAGAATAAAGGTGAGGTGAAAATAAAATGTTCATGGGTGAATACGAAAATAAACTCGATGCTAAAGGCCGTATGATAGTACCATCAAAATTTCGTTATGACTTGAATGAACGTTTTATTCTCACAAGAGGCCTTGATAAATGTTTATTTGGTTACACGCTTGAAGAATGGCAAACGATTGAGGAGAAAATGAAATCCTTACCTTTAACTAAACGTGATGCACGTAAATTTGTGCGCATGTTCTTCTCAGGTGCTATCGAAGTGGAAATCGATAAACAAGGGAGAATTAACATCCCAGCGAAATTAAGAGAGTATGCACATCTTGACAAAGAATGTACGGTGATTGGTGTATCAAATCGAATTGAGATTTGGGATCGCAACACTTGGAATGATTTCTATGATGAATCTGAAGAGAGCTTTGAAGAGATTGCAGAAGACTTAATTGATTTTGATTTTTAAAAAATGGAGGGTTCGCGGTGTTTCATCACATTAGCGTGTTATTAAAAGAAACTGTAGACCAACTGAATATTAAAGAAGATGGCGTCTATGTTGATTGCACGTTAGGTGGCGCGGGACATTCGCAATATCTTCTGAATCAATTATCGGATGAAGGTCGATTGATTGCGATTGATCAAGATATGACGGCAATCAATCATGCTAAAGAACAATTGCAACAAGATTTACATAAAGTCACCTTTGTACATAACAACTTTAGAAATTTAGCCAATATATTAGCTGAATTAAACATAGACAAAGTGGATGGCATTTTATATGACTTGGGTGTTTCGAGCCCGCAACTGGATGTACCAGAACGAGGGTTTAGTTACCAACATAATGCCAAGTTAGACATGAGAATGGATCAAACGCAACCTCTTTCCGCTTACGAAGTTGTCAATACGTGGTCTTATGAAGCACTCGTGAAGATCTTTTTTCGATATGGAGAAGAAAAATTTTCGAAACAAATCGCACGAAAAATTGAAGCAAGACGACAGCAACAACCGATTGAAACCACTTTTGATTTAGTAGCGTGTATTAAGGAAGGGATTCCAGCAAAGGCACGACGTAAAGGTGGCCATCCTGCGAAACGCGTATTTCAAGCGATTCGTATTGCAGTGAATGATGAACTTGCTGCATTTGAAGATTCATTAGAACAAGCGATTGACCATGTGAAAGTGAACGGACGTATTTCTGTCATCACGTTCCATTCATTAGAAGATCGTTTATGTAAGCAAATATTTCAAGAGTATGAAAAAGGGCCAGATGTCCCGAGAGGATTACCCGTACTTCCAGAAGCGTACACACCTAAATTGAAACGTGTGAACCGAAAACCAATCGTAGCGGATGGGACAGACTTAGAAGATAATCATCGTGCGAGAAGTGCAAAACTTCGAGTAGCCGAAATATTAAAATAGAGGGGCGAAAAAGAGACTATGGCTGTAGAAAGAATATATGATACCTATCAACCGCAAGTCGAACCACAGAGAAAACAATCGACGCAAAAGCAAAGCATCAAAAAGCAAGTTGTCGTCAAATTAACACGGTTTGAAAAGATGTTATACATAACACTAGTTACGATTATTGCTGTCATCAGTATCTATATGCTATCTTTAAAAATGGATGCGTATGATACGAGAGGGAAAATTGCAGATTTAGATCAAAAAATCGAAAGGCAAACAAGCCAAAATAGCGCATTAAAGTCTGAAACAATGGAAAATTCATCGTACAAACGCATTTATAAAAAGGCTGAAGATCAAGGGATGAGCTTGAAGAACGACAATGTAAAGGTAGTGCGTAAAGATGGCGAAACGAAAAATTAAAATTAAAAAAAATAAGCTAGGAGCAGTCCTCCTGATGGGTGTTTTCGGGCTGCTCTTTTTTCTTTTGGTTTTAAGATATGGCTATGTGATGTTGACAGGACATTCGTCAGGGGAAGACTTGATCGCCAAAGCAAATGGAAAATACTTATCTCATTTAGATGAAGATGCTGAACGAGGTAAGATTTATGACCGTAACGGCAAAGTTTTAGCAGAAGATGTGGACCGTTTCCGTTTGGCAGCAGTCATTGACCCACAAGCAAGTAAAGATTCGGACAAACCGCGTCATGTTGTGGATAAGAAAAAAACAGCTAAAGTTCTCGCTAAAATTATCGATATGCCTGAAAAGGACATCGAGAAGCGTCTCAACACGAAAAAGGCTTTCCAAGTCGAGTTCGGCCGCTCGGGTCAAAATCTGACTTATCAAGATAAAGAAAAAATTGAAAAAGCGAATTTACCTGGTATTACACTTTATCCAGAAGTGAAGCGTTTTTACCCGAATGGTAAGTTTGCTTCACACTTGATTGGCATAGCGCAAAAAGATCCCGATACCGGCAAGTTAAAAGGGGCTTTGGGCGTTGAAAAGATTTTCGATAGTTATCTTACAGGTAAAGCCGGCCACACGTCCTTTACGAAAGATATTTGGGGTTATATTATCCCGAATTCGAAAAATGAAGTCGCACCGCAACGTGGCGATGATGTGCATTTAACGATTGATTCTAACATTCAAGTCTTTGTGGAAGAAGCATTAGATAAAATGGTTGAGCATTATGAACCAAAAGACATCTTTGCCGTAGTCATGGATGCGAAAACTGGTGAAATTTTAGCTTATAGTCAACGTCCAACATTCAATCCAGATACAGGTGAAGATTTTGGTAAAAAATGGGCGAACGATTTATACCAAAACACGTATGAACCAGGTTCGACATTTAAAAGTTTTGGTTTAGCCGCTGCGATTCAAGAAGGCGAATTTAAACCAGACCGTAAATATCAATCGGGTTACAGAGATATTCAAGGGTCACGTATTTATGACTGGAATAAGAAAGGTTGGGGCGAAATTGATATGAGTCTCGGCTTTACGTATTCATCTAACACTTTGATGATGCGACTTCAAGATCTTGTCGGCGCAGACAAAATGAAATCTTGGTATGAAAAATTCGGCTTTGGCAAGTCAACGGGAAGTTTGTTTGATGGTGAACAATCCGGTAATATTGCCTGGGAAAATGAATTGATGCAAAAAACATCTGCGTTCGGTCAATCGACAACTGTCACGCCGGCACAAATGTTGCAAGCGCAATCGGCATTTTTCAATCAAGGCGAAATGTTACGCCCATACTTCGTCCAATCCATTGTGAATCCTGTGACTAAAAACACATATTATGAAGGTCAGCGCGAAGTTACGGGCAAACCGATTAAAAATGATACAGCGAAGAAAGTGAACAAACAATTGGATGAAGTGGTGAACAGTGAAGATAGCCATGCGAAAAACTATCGTGTCGACGGTTACCGTATTGGGGGTAAAACAGGTACCGCACAAGTGGCTGACCCTGAAAATGGCGGCTACGTGAAAGGACCTAACCCATACTTTGTAAGCTTTATGGGACATGCGCCAAGTAAAAATCCACGTGTGGTCGTCTATGCAGGGATGAGCCTAGCGCAAAAGAACGATCAAGAAGCATACGAAATGGGTGTCAGCAAAGCATTTAATCCGATTATGAAAAACACTTTACAATATTTAAATGTCGGCGATAATGAAGTAGATGACAGTAAAACGAAGATCAGCAATGTTCCAGATGTTGAAAATCGTAACGTCCAACGTGCTGAAGATGAGATTAAGGGTAAAAAGCTCAACCCAATTGTCATCGGTAACGGTAAAAAAGTTGTGAGTCAATCGCCGTCATCAAACGGTCAATTATTGCCAAATAGTAATGTCCTCTTGTTAACTGAAGGCGATCTAACAATGCCGGATATGACAGGATGGACAAGAGATGATATTGTGGCTTTCCAATCATTGACAGATATCAAAATTGATGTCAAAGGCAGTGGTTTTGTGAAGTCGCAATCAAAACCACCACAGTCAGCGATAGATAAAAACACGAAACTTGAAGTAACGTTAGATTCCCAAAAAACAGAATAAGCAACGTGATAAACAAACACTGTGCGAAGGGCTATCACAGTACGTTGATGTTTATGACGGTGTAAACTGCCATGAAAGCAATCGCTTCAGTCGACGTATACGAATACACGCATTGAAGTGATTGCATTATGTGCAGAATGTATAAAAATGTGAGCAAAAAGAAGAGAAGATAAGGAGAATATTATGGGATTGATTAGCGCAATTATCGCATTTGTTATTACAGCAGTTTTAGTACCAATTTTGATTCCGACATTAAAAAGGATGAAATTTGGTCAGAGCATTCGTGAAGAAGGTCCACAAAGTCATATGAAAAAAACAGGTACACCAACGATGGGTGGATTAACATTTTTAATTGGTGCAATTGTTACAACGATAATCGCAAGTATTTTTGTAGAACCAGCAAGTCCATTGCTGTTACTGCTCTTTGTCACAATTGGTTTTGGTTTAATTGGCTTTATTGATGACTATATTATTGTAGTGAAGAAAAATAACCAAGGGCTCACAAGTAAGCAGAAATTTTTAGCACAAATTGCCATCGCAGTCATTTTCTTTATTGTCGCTAAAGGTTTCAACGCATTTGATTTTTCTACAGATATTCACATTCCGTTTACAGATGTGAGTATCCCGTTATCATTTGCTTATGTAATTTTTATCGTGTTCTGGCAAGTTGGTTTTTCTAATGCCGTGAACTTAACAGACGGTCTTGATGGTTTAGCAACAGGATTATCTATTATTGGTTTTACGATGTATGCCATCATGAGTTTTGCACTTGAACAACCAGCAATTGGCGTATTTTGTATTATTATGGTCGCAGCTTTAGCCGGCTTTCTTCCATACAATATTAACCCAGCGAAAGTGTTCATGGGGGATACAGGAAGTTTAGCGCTTGGGGGTATTTTCGCGACAATTTCAATTATGTTAAACCAAGAAATATCATTGTTATTTATCGGTCTCGTTTTCGTACTAGAAACATTGTCAGTGATGATTCAAGTGACATCATTCAAATTAACAGGGAAACGTGTCTTCAAAATGAGTCCATTACATCACCATTTCGAATTAGTCGGTTGGAGTGAATGGAAAGTTGTAACTGTATTCTGGTCAGTAGGATTAATGACCGGTTTAATCGGTTTATGGATGGGAGTGAATTAATTGATACATTATACAGGGCTTAGAGGTCAAAAAGTACTCGTTATCGGCATGGCGAAAAGTGGCTATGAAGCAGCAAAATTATTACATCGTTTAGGCGCTGAGGTGACGGTGAACGATGGCAATGATTTATCAAACGATGCTCACGCGAAAGATTTAGAAGACTTAGGTATTAATGTCGTTAGTGGTGCACATCCGCTTGCGTTATTAGATGAGGCACCGATTATTTTCAAAAACCCAGGCATTCCATACACAGTCCCTATTATTCATGAAGCACAAAAGCAAGGGCTAAAAATTTTAACAGAAGTAGAATTAAGTTATTTAATTTCTGAAGCACCGATTATAGGCATTACCGGTACAAATGGTAAAACGACAGTGACATCATTAATTGGTGACATGTTTAACAAAAGTCGCGAAAATGGGCGTTTATCAGGAAATATTGGTTTCGTCGCATCGAGAGTCGCACAAGAAGTAAAGGCAGATGAGTATTTGGTGACGGAATTGTCGTCGTTCCAATTGCTCGGTATTGAACATTATCGACCGCACATCGCAATCATTACGAACCTTTATTCAGCGCATTTAGATTACCATGAAAATCTTGGAAACTATCAAAATGCGAAAAAGCGTATTTTTGAAAATCAAACGGAAAGCGACTATTTAATTTTCAATGATAAACAAAGACATCTCATCGATACATCGAAAATTCGTGCTAAAATTTTATACTTTTCAACGCAACATCGTGTTGACGGTATTTATGTTGAAAAAGAGTATATTGTTTACAACGGTGTACGTCTCATTCATTTAGATGATATCGTCCTACCAGGTGAACACAATTTAGAAAACATTTTAGCAGCAGTCATGGCGGCGATTTTAGCAGGGGTGTCCATGAGTGCTATCGTCCAATCGTTGTCTACATTTTCAGGCATTGTACACCGTCTACAATACATCGGCAATAACAAAACGAATAAATACTACAATGATTCTAAAGCAACGAACACATTGGCGACACAATTTGCGTTAAGTTCATTCAAGCAACCTATCATTTGGTTATGTGGTGGTTTAGACCGTGGGAATGGTTTTGACGAACTGATTCCTTATATGAACAATGTGCGCGTAATGGTGACGTTTGGTGAAACACAAGATAAATTTGTGAAGCTAGGCGAGAGTCAAGGGAAGTATGTCATTCGAGCAAACGATGTGACAGATGCAGTGACTAAAGTCCAAGATGTCATCGAACCGAATGATGTCGTCTTATTATCGCCTGCTTGTGCAAGTTGGGATCAATACGATACCTTCGAACAACGTGGAGAACGTTTTATTGAAGCTTTCAGAGCACATTTGCCATCACATTAAAGGATGTGACGATTGATGACAAAAGAAATACCCAAGATTAATAACGAATATTTAAAAGAAAAGAGAAAAAAACAACGTATTCAGCAACGTCGGGTTCAACGGATTATTGTCGGGATACTCGTTGTCATTGTTTTATTGATCCTGGTTTATATGTTTACACCTATCAGTCACATTAAAAGTGCTGACATTAAAGGGAACCATTATGTGTCTAAGCAAGATATCTTGAAAGAGTTGGATATTCAAAACCATCCACGCATTTACGCGTATAGTTCTGATGATGCTGAGGCGCGTTTGAAAAAGAACGCATTGATTGATGAAGTGACGATTGAAAAAGGGCTGTTCAATCCGATTGAAGTCAACATAAAAGAGCATGATATCATTGCAGTCACGACAGAAAAGTCACGTGTGGTACCTATGATTGAAAATGGCAAAGTGTTAAAAGATTATAAACAGGAAGTACCGAATGAAGCACCTTACATTGAAGGATTTAAAGGTGCTGAAAAACGCAATCTCGTTGATGCTTTACAAAAAATGGATCGAACGACGCGTGCACAAATTTCAGAAATTGTGAGCGCACCACAAAAAGATCAACCCCATTTAATTAAACTATTTATGCGTGATGGGATTGAAGTCGTTGGGAATACGAACACCATTGCTAAGAAGTTGAAATACTATCCAAGTATGTCACAGGCGTTAGAGAAAGATGAAACAGGTAAATTGAAAAAATCAGGCTTTATCGATTTATCCGTCGGTGCGACATTTATTCCTTATGACAATGTGAACAACGGACAAACAAGTTCAGCGAGTGCCAAAGAAGTTCAAAGTGGTACGGCGAGTGAAGACAAAGCTAAAGATGATTTACAAAAGGCTTTGAACAAGATTAAAGATGAAGAATCATCGGAATAGCAAGGCTGAGGCTCAAAAATATTTTGATATGATAATGATTTTTGAGCCGTCATCTTCCTTGCAAATAGATGATTGCGCATTACAAAAAGATTACATTAATATATAAATGTGATAAAAAGTTGAAATTCAACTGTGTTTATAGTTCACATTGATAGTGTGTTATTGTAAACTTAAAATAGCTTAATTATGTAAAGAAATGTCAGGAGGTGCCTATCTATGGAAGAGCATTATTATGTTAGTGTAGATATCGGCTCATCAAGCGTGAAAGCGATTGTTGGTGAAAAATTTCATAACGGAATTAATGTGATAGGTACAGGGCAGACCTATACAAATGGAATCAAGAATGGTTTGATTGATGATTTCGACCTTGCTAAACAGGCGATTAAAGATACGATAAAGAAAGCTTCAATCGCTTCAAGCGTAGATATTAAAGAAGTATTTTTAAAACTACCAATCATTAGTACTGAAGTTTTTGATGAAACAAATAAAATCGAATTTCATCAAGATACAGAAATTAACGGCACACATATCGAAGAGGTGCTTGAAGGGATTCGCGAAAAAAACACGGAACCTGAAACGGAAGTCATTGATACATTCCCAATTCGCTTTATTGTGGATGACAACAATGAAGTTTCAGATCCAAAAGAACTTGTCGCGCGTCACTCTTTACAAGTAGATGCAGGCGTCATTGCGATTAATCAATCGATTTTAATTAATATGATTAAATGCGTAGAGGCTTGTGGTGTGGATGTGTTAGACGTTTATTCTGATGCATTGAATTACCGTTCAGTATTAACTGCGACTGAAAGAGAACTCGGCGCATGTGTCATTGATATCGGTGAAGATTTAACTCAGATTGCGTTTTATGAACGTGGAGAGCTCGTAGATGCGGATGTCGTGTTTATGGCAGGGCGTCACATCACAGAAGATATTGCACAATTTTTAAATACTACATATGATACAGCAGAAAAGATTAAGCAACAATACGGACATGCGTTTTATGATTCAGCTTCAGACCAAGATGTGTTTACTGTAAACCAACTTGACTCTGATGAACCTGCACAATTTACGCAAAAAGAGCTGAGCGATGTCATTGAAGCACGTGTTGAAGACATTCTCATTAAAGTATTCGATGTTTTACAAGAGTTAGGCTTAACGAAAGTCAACGGTGGATTTGTAGTGACAGGGGGTTCCGCTAACTTACTTGGCGTAAAAGAATTACTTCTCGATATGGTGAATGAAAAAGTACGCATTCATACACCTTCACAAATGGGAGTAAGAAAACCAGAATTTTCTTCAGCAATTTCCACAATTTCTAGTAGTATTGCTTTCGATGAGCTATTGGATTATGTTACAATTAGTAATCATGATAATGAAGAAATTGAAGAAGAAATCATTGAAAGCGATTCAAAACGACAAGAACATAAATCAAGTGGTTTTGAGTCATTCTTCAAGAAAAAAACAAAAAAACAACAATCACAAGACACGGCAAATTCTGAATTTGTCGACGATGATACTTCGGAAGAGGTATATGAAGACATTGATGGACATGAACACGGAGAACCTAAACAAGAAGAAAGTAAGTTCAAGAAGATTATGAAATCACTGTTTGATTGATTGGCTACAAAGATTAGGAGGAAATTTAAATGTTAGAATTTGAACAAGGATTTAATCATTTAGCGACACTTAAAGTCATCGGTGTCGGTGGTGGCGGTAATAATGCTGTTAACCGAATGATTGACCACGGTATGAACAATGTTGAATTTATTGCAATTAACACAGATGGACAAGCTTTAAACTTATCTAAAGCAGAATCTAAAATCCAAATTGGTGAAAAGCTAACACGTGGATTAGGTGCAGGTGCGAACCCTGAAATTGGTAAAAAAGCTGCAGAAGAATCACGTGAACAAATTGAAGATGCGATCCAAGGTGCAGACATGGTATTCGTTACTGCTGGTATGGGTGGCGGTACTGGTACAGGTGCAGCACCTGTTGTAGCCAAAATCGCTAAAGAGATGGGCGCTTTAACAGTGGGTGTTGTGACACGTCCATTCAGTTTCGAAGGTCGTAAACGTCAAACACAAGCTGCTGCGGGTGTTGAAGCAATGAAAGCTGCTGTTGATACTTTAATTGTCATTCCTAACGATCGCTTGTTAGACATTGTAGACAAATCTACACCAATGATGGAAGCATTTAAAGAAGCTGACAACGTATTACGTCAAGGTGTACAAGGTATTTCTGATTTAATTGCAGTATCTGGTGAAGTGAACCTCGACTTTGCTGACGTTAAAACAATCATGTCAAACCAAGGTTCTGCATTAATGGGTATCGGTGTATCATCTGGTGAAAACCGTGCAGTTGAAGCGGCTAAAAAAGCCATTTCTTCTCCTTTACTTGAAACATCAATCGTAGGTGCACAAGGTGTGTTAATGAACATTACTGGTGGCGAATCATTATCATTATTCGAAGCACAAGAAGCTGCTGACATTGTACAAGATGCTGCAGATGAAGATGTGAACATGATCTTTGGTACAGTCATCAACCCAGAATTACAAGATGAAATTGTTGTTACTGTTATCGCAACAGGTTTTGAAGATAAACCTTCATCACAAGCACGTAAACAAGGTCACTCTGGCTTTGGTACAAGTGCCGCGCCAACAAGCTCAAAAGAATCTAGCTTCGGTGGAGGGCATACAGGTCAAACTTCAACACAAGATAAAGAAGTTGAAAGTGGACGTAGCCATACGACAGCGGACGATGATATTCCAAGCTTTATTCGTAACAGAGAAGAAAGACGCTCAAGAAGAACACGTCGTTAATCGTGTGATATGTTGAAATATAAAGTACACCTATCAACAGGATAAAGTGTGATATTTATCTTGAATAGGATGTCAAGAACTGCTAGGACAATTGTCACTTCATCAATGTCCTAGCAGTTTTTAATAGATAAAAGGAAAAAGGAGGGGTTAAGATGGAATTATTTGTGAAAAAGGCGCATCATTTGTCTTATCAGCCGAGTTTGGCACAAGGTGTTCAAATCGGTATCACGACGAGAGATGATGGTGTGAGTGCATATCCAACCGCAGCATTCAACATGGCAAGATATATTGATGATCAGCCGGAAAATATTACCCATCATCAGGAAGTGTTGGCACAAGAAATCGGTATTCCGAGAACGCAGTGGGTCTTTCCAATACAGACGCACGAAGCGCATGTCGTAGAAGTGACTCGCGCAGATCGTGGTAAAAATATCGATGCACTTACGAAAGACACACTTCATGGTATCGATGCGATGTTCACATATGATGAAGATACGATGTTGACGATGTGTTATGCAGACTGTGTGCCGATTTACTTTTATAGCCCTTCACATCATTTTATTGCTTTAGCACATGCAGGTTGGCGTGGGACTGTCGCAACCATTGTACATCGTGTGCTAGATCAATTTCCTTATGATTACAACGACTTATATGTGGTCATTGGTCCAGCAACTTCCGACAGCTATGAAATCAATGATGATATTTTCAAGCAATTTCAACAACTGCCGATTGATAGTGCTGCCTATATTGAAACGCGTGGCGAAGACCGTCATGGCATTGATTTGAAATATGCGAACCAATTATTGCTAGAACAATACGGCGTGCCACGTGACCATATTTATCGTACAGAATATGCAACTTCTGAAGACTTGGATTTATTTTTCTCGTATCGTTTAGAAAAAGGAAAAACGGGAAGAATGTTAGCATTTATTTCTCAATCATTGAGTGAAAGTGGAGATGATTAAATGTCAGTGAAGATAAACTTAGAAGAAATAGAGCAAACCATTACTGAAAATATGACTTTTCGCAAAGACGCAACAAGACCTCGCGTGATTGCTGTCACAAAATATGTTACAATAAACCGAGCAAAAGAAGCTTATGAAGCAGGCATTCGTCATTTTGGTGAAAACCGCATCGAAGGTTTTTTAGAGAAGAAAGCAGCTTTACCAGACGATGTTCACATGCATTTTATTGGCTCTTTGCAGTCACGTAAAGTGAAAGAAGTCATTAATGACATTGACTATTTACATGCATTAGACCGTCAAAGTTTGGCCAAAGAAATTAGTAAACGCGCAGAACATGAAATCAAATGTTTTGTCCAAGTGAACGTTTCAGGTGAAGCATCCAAACATGGCATTGCTTTAGAAGAGGTCATCCCCTTCATTGAAATGTTAGCGGACTATGATCCTATTCGTGTTGTAGGTCTGATGACGATGGCACCATACACAGATAATGAAGCTGAATTAGAAGACATTTTTGAAAAACTTAAAAATAAACGCGATGAAGTCCAATCATTGAACCTTACATATGCACCTTGTACTGAACTTTCGATGGGTATGAGTAATGATTATCATATTGCCACGAAAAAGGGTGCCACATTTGTTAGAATTGGAACGCGTCTTGTAGGAAAAGAGGAGTGAATCCATTGGCTATAAAAGATTTGTTCAACAATTTTTTCACAATTGAAGAAGAGGAAGATGAAGATTTCATTCAAGAAGAAGAACGCCGTCGTGAACGTGAGCAACAGCAAGCGCAACAACAAGGGAACAAACAACAATCTGAGCGTCCAAGAGCAGTCCAATCCGTACCAAAACGTCCAGCGTCACGTTCTAAATCTTCTCAAAATGATAAACAGTTGCAAGTTGCCCAAAAACAAGAGCAAGGGAATGTGGTGAATATGAGCCCAACACAAGATACTTATCAAAATGGTAGCTCTAAAATGTGTTTATTTGAACCACGTGTATTTTCTGATACACAAGACATTGCAGATGAATTGAAAAATCGTCGTGCCACACTTGTGAACCTTCAACGTATTGATCAAGTTTCTGCAAAACGTATTATCGACTTTTTAAGCGGAACCGTTTATGCAATTGGCGGCGATATTCAACGTGTTGGTGCAGATATTTTCTTATGTACACCAGACAATGTTGAAGTTGCGGGTAGTATTACCGACCATATCGAATCTATGGAAAATCATTATAAATAAGGGAGTATGCTATGAACATCGAGTTATTAACCTCCATCCTTGAATTTCTATTATTCATTGTTAAAGCTTACACATTTGGAATGATTATTTACATTTTTATGTCGTGGTTACCAGGTGCAAGAGAAAGCGCAGTTGGCAGATGGATGTCAAAAATTTATGAGCCATTTTTAGAACCATTTCGACGTATCATTCCGCCATTAGGTCTGGTTGATATTTCACCAATTGTAGCCTTTTTAGTGCTCAATTTGTTTGAACGTGGACTTGTAGCCATTTTTAAACTTATTTTGCATCAAATCTATTCATAAAATACAGGATGATCCATAGACTGTTCAGACGTTATAACGACGTATTTGAACAGTCTATTTTTTAATGTGAGTTATGATGTGAAAAAGCATTAAAATGTAAGGGTGTAGGGTACAAATTGTTTTGGTGAGGCAGGGACATAGAAAATTTTGATGCCATTGAAGCATTGTTTTGTATCCCATTCCCGCCTCATTTTCCGACTGTTTTAAAATGATTAATGAATCATAAATCTATGAAGGGATATCTAAACACCTTAAAGCCCCATCATTGATTACACAAAAGTGAATCAATGGTGGGGCTTTGCCGGAAGTTCACTGTTTAAATACGATGTTTATTCAATGAAATACTTAAATAAGCATTTATTTCTAAGTGCGAGATAAACGTATGATTTTATCTTGCACTGTTTTTATTTACCTCGCTGTATAGGCGATTATTTAATAAATACAGTGACTGTTGCTGCAGATAAAATCAAAATTAAACCAATGATTGTGATCAACATTTCTTTTGAAGTTTTGCGTTGATTCAAGAAATAAATGCCTGTTAATGTCGCTAAAACAACTGAAGTTTGAGACAAGATGAAACCTGTTGCTAAGCCATTCATATTAGGTTGTGCTGAGATTAAATATGTCAATGCTGCGAAAGCAAAGAAGAAACCTGAAATAATTTGTAACCAAGTGAATTTCTTGTTGAATGGATTGTCTTTTTTCATTGTCATTAAACCGTAAATGACAGCAGCCAATACCATTCCAATGGCTTGTGGTAAGAATGCGACTTTACCTCCAATGTCTGTTGCTTGTGGTGCTGCAGAGTAGAGCCAATAGCCAATTTCACCGATTAATAGGATAACGACTGCTTTTCTCAAGTTACTACTTTTTGTTTCTTGCGCATCTTCACTCCAAACTGTCATCCATGCGCCAATTAAAATCACAAGTAAAGCGGCAAAGCCAATCAGTTTATTTGTAAGGCCTGGCCAGTTACCTAATGCGAATACACCCCAAAGTGATGCACCGAGTAATTGGAAAGCCGTAGTGATAGGCATTGCACGAGAAGAACCGATATATTCAAATGCTTTAAAAGTCATAATTTGACCAAAACACCAACCGGCTCCAGAGAGTAAGGCGAAAAATAAATCCATCCCTGTTGGAAATTGACGTCCTGAAAATATAAAAAAGGCAATCGCGAAAATCAGTGTCCCAACAGTAGCACCGATAATCTGATTGACTGGTTTACCTCCAAATTTTGATGCGATTGTAGGAAAAAGACCCCAACCAATGAGCGGTCCTAAACCAATTAATAGTGCGACCATGTTCATTACTTACACTCCTCTAGTTCTATTAAACATTTTGTCTTTCATTAACAAGTCCACGTTAAAAAATATACCATTTCTATATGAATACATAAACTAACATTTACTGACAATCAAAACTATTATTTAGGAAATTAAAAAATTGAAACAAACTTGTCACATATATCAGCAAAGAAGGGGCATTTGGGTAAGAGAGAGAGTAAATTAACGTGTTAAAAATGAAGCAGAAGTCGATCTAAAATGATTTCTAATTAATATTAGTTTTACTCTGAAACTCGTTTCTAAAATAATAGTATTGCTTGAAAAAAAGAACAGAACGGCATACAATTATTTATGTAAACGCTTACAACAACGAGGTGTGAACAATGAGGTTTTATAAAGTACTCGTTCCGATGATTGAATCAAATCTTGAAAATATGACAACGACAGAAAAAGAGGTCGCACAATTTTTTCTGAAACAAGTGACTGTTGAGGATTTATCGTCTGAGATGTTTAGCCACCAACTGCATGTGTCTAAAGCGACATTGACACGGTTTGCAAAAAAGTGTGGTTTCACGGGTTTTAGAGAATTTTTGTTTCATTATAGAGAAATGATGCGTGAAAAAGAGGATATTCTTGCATACAAAGACTTAACACAAAAAGTTTTGTTTGATTATGAAGAGATGCTTCGTAAAAATTATTCAATTATTAATGAAAACCAGTTAGAACATATTAAAGAGATGATCGATCGAGCTGAGCGCGTGTACCTTTATGGAAAGGGAAGTTCGGCACTAGCATTAAAAGAAATGAAAATGAGATTTATGAGACTCGGCATTATTTGCGAAGTGATTGAAGATAATGACATGTTCGTCTGGAATAATTTGTTAGTCGATGCGTCATGTCTCGTGATTGGTGCTTCAATTTCAGGGAAAACGGGGGCAGTACTTACTGCATTGACATCAGCTCACAAAAGAGGGGCTAGTACAGTACTTATGACGACAAAAAATCTTACAGAGCATGAGTTAATGTGTGATGAAATATTACTTTTGGCGGCGAATAAAAATTTAGCATATGGAAATATAATTTCACCACAATTTCCTATATTACTCATGACAGATTGTTTGTTTTCTTACTATTTGGAGGACCCTCAAAGGCGGAAGTACTACGATCAAACCATTATTGATAAAGAGGCATAATGTTCAAATCAAAAAGGGGATGCACATCGTTTTATAAGCATTGCGCAATAAAATATCTATATAAATAATGTGACGAGATTAGCGTGAATGATTGTGGAGAGGAGAATGAATATGAGAGATTTAACAAAGTATGAAGGTATTATTCCGGCATTTTACGCATGCTACGACGAAAATGGAGAAGTCAGTCAAGAACGCGTACGCCAACAAGTGAAATATTTAATTGAAAAAGGTGTAAAAGGCCTTTATGTCAATGGTTCTTCAGGGGAATGTATTTATCTAACTACTGAAGAACGTAAACAAATTATTGAGGCAGTGATGGATGTCGCGAAAGGTAAAATCACCGTGATTAACCATGTCGCGTGTAACAACACCAAAGAGAGTGCGATTTTAGCGGCGCATTCTGAACAACTCGGTGTCGATGCGATTGCGGCGATTCCACCGATTTACTTTAAATTACCAGAATATTCAATCGAAAAGTATTGGAATACGATCAGTGAAGCGGCACCGAATACAGATTTTGTGATTTACAATATTCCACAATTAGCGGGTGTTGCGCTGACGAATCAGTTGTATGCGGCGATGCGTAAAAACCCTCGTGTGATTGGCGTGAAAAACTCTTCTATGCCTGTACAAGACATTCAAACGTTTGTGGCGGCTACGGGTGAGGACTATATCGTATTTAACGGTCCAGACGAACAATTTGTCGGTGGTCGCACGATGGGCGCGCAAGCTGGCATTGGCGGTACATATGGTGTGATGCCAGACTTGTTTGTGAAATTGAATCAACTCATCATTGATCAAGATATGGCGCAAGCACAAGCACTTCAGTTTATGATTAATGACATCATTTCAAAATTAGTGTCTGGACATGGCAATATGTACGCAGTCGCAAAAGAAGTGCTCAGAATCAATGAAAATGTAGATTTAGGCTCAGTGCGTGCACCGTTAGAACCATTGACAGAAGAAGATAAAGTCATTGCACAACAAGCAGCTGACATGATTGACGTGACAAGACAACGATTTCTTGCATCTTAGTGAACGATCATAAAGGAGTGTTGAAAATGAATACGACTGGTTTTACATTAGTAGATTTAATAGTGTTAATTGTTTACTTACTCGCTGTTTTAGTAGCAGGGCTCTACTTCTCGAAAAAAGAAATGTCAGGGAAAGAATTCTTTAAAGGGGATGGCTCGGTCCCGTGGTATGTGACGTCAGTATCTATTTTTGCGACGATGTTAAGTCCTATTTCATTTTTAGGGCTTGCAGGGAACTCTTATGCAGGCAGTTGGATTTTATGGTTTGCGCAGTTAGGGATGCTCATTGCGATTCCATTAGCGATTAAATATGTGCTTCCAATTTTTGCACGCATGGATATCGATACGGCTTATGATTATCTTGAGCGACGTTTTGAAGCAAAATCGTTACGGGTGATTTCAGCGTTATTGTTTATCATTTATCAACTCGGACGGATGTCAATTATTATGTATTTACCCTCAATTGGGTTGGCGAAATTAACAGGTATTAATATTAATATTTTGATCATTCTTATGGGTGTGATTGCAATTATTTACTCATATACTGGAGGGTTGAAATCCGTACTTTGGACAGACTTTATTCAAGGAGTCATTTTATCTGCTGGTGCGCTTATCGCTTTATTCGTATTGATTAAAGATATTGATGGCGGTATGGGGGCGATTACAGAACAACTGACACACGGCAAATTTATTGCACCTAGCGAAAAATGGTTTGATCCGAACATTTTATCAGGCTCGATTTTCTTAATTGTATTCGGTTCAGGTTTAACAATCTTCTCATCTTATGCTTCTTCTCAAGATTTAGTACAACGTTTTACGACAACACAAAATATTAAAAAGCTAAATAAAATGTTGTTCACAAACGGTGTGTTATCATTAGGGGTAGCGACAGTGTTCTATTTAATTGGAACAGGTTTATACGTGTTTTACCAGCTTCAAAATGTGAGTGAAGCAACAAAAGCGATTCCGCGAGATCAAATCTTTATTTACTTTATCGCATATCAGTTACCGGTTGGGGTGACAGGTATTATATTAGCCGCGATTTATGCAGCAGCTCAATCCACGATTTCAACAGGTTTAAACTCAGTAGCGACATCTTGGACTTTAGATATTCAAGAAGTGGTTGCGAAAGAAATGTCTGATAAAATGCGTACACGGATTGCGCAAACCGTTTCATTGCTAGTTGGTATCTTTTCTATTTTAGTGGCGATTGTGATGGCACATTCTGATATTAAATCCGCGTACGAATGGTTCAACGGCTTTATGGGTCTCGTACTCGGCTTACTTGGTGGTATTTTCATTTTAGGATTTGTCACTAAAAAAGCGAATAAACAAGGGGCTTATGCGGCATTAATTGTTGCGACAATTGTGATGGTGTGCATTAAATATGTGTTACCTCCAGAAGCAGTCAATTACTGGGCATATTCATTCATTTCAATCAGTGTGTCTTTAGTGGTAGGTTACGTTGTGTCATTATTAACTGGAAACAAAGCATCAGCACCACAATTTACAACGATTCATGACATCCCTGAAATTCTTGCAGATAAGAGTTGGGAAAAACGTCATTAATTAAGGAGAGGTGTTCGGAATGATTGTTGCAGAACGTGAAGATTTGAAAAGATATATTGCGGTGAATCCACATTTCAGAAAAGTTGTAGATTTTCTCCAGAATACGGATTTGACGACACTTGAACTTGGCAGAGTGGAGATTGATGGGGACAATGTGTTTGCGAATTGTATGTCTTATGTGGCAGATGGTGTGCCCGGACAACAATTTGAAAATCATCAAAAGTACATCGACATTCATTTAGTGCTAGAAAATACAGAAAAAATTGCGGTAACGTCACCACAATTTGCTGAACAGACATCAGCTTATAATGAGGCGGATGATTTTGCGCTATTTAAAGGTGAACAATATCAATTGGTGGATATGACACCGTCGAATGTGTTGATTACATTTGAAGAAGATTTACATCAACCGAAAATTGGCAATAACGCGCAACCTGTGAAAAAGCTCGTATTTAAAGTGTTAGAAAATCATTAATTCTAGTGGAAAATGAGGGGGAAACTATGGTCAATTATGGCATTGTCGGTGCGGGTTACTTTGGTGCTGATTTGGCACGTTCACTCGCAAAAATGGCTGATGCACATGTCACAGCAATATATGACCCAGAGCATGGTGAAACGATTGCGACAGAACTCGGTGCAGATCATTGTGAAAGTTTGGATGCGCTTGTGTCTCGTGATGATGTCGATTGTGTCATTGTCGCATCACCGAGTTATTTACATCGTGAACCTGTCGTCAAAGCTGCTGAACACGGTAAACATGTCTTTTGTGAAAAGCCGATTGCGTTAAACTATGAAGATTGTCAAGCGATGGTCGCAGCGTGTGAAGAAAACCAAGTGCTGTTTATGGCGGGTCACATTATGAATTTCTTCAACGGTGTGCATCATGCGAAAGCACTCATTATGGAAGGCAAAATTGGAAAAGTGTTGTACTGTCATGCAGCAAGAACAGGTTGGGAAGAGCCACAACCCACTGTCTCATGGAAAAAACTGCGCGATCTGTCGGGTGGCCATTTATATCATCACATTCATGAACTGGATTGCATTCAATTTATGATGGGTGGGCTCCCAGACAAAGTAACGATGGTCGGTGGCAATGTGTATCATCAAGGTGAACAATTTGGCGATGAAGATGATATGTTACTCATCAATTTAGAATACGAAGATCAACGCTTTGCAGTTTTAGAATATGGCAATGCGTTTCGTTGGGGCGAGCATTACGTCTTGATTGAAGGGACATTAGGCGCCATTAAATTAGACCTTTATCATACAGGTGGCACGTTACGTGTGAAAGGTGAGGGTGAGTCACATTTCTTAATTCATGAAACGCAACAGGAAGATGATGAACGGACAGCCATTTATACAGGACGTGGCATGGACGGCGCAATCGCATATGGTCATCCTGGTGTCAGAACGCCACAATGGTTACAAACATGTATCGATAAAGAAATGGCTTATTTGCACCATATTTTACAAGGCGGCACTATAGATGACGCTTATGTGAAGTTGACGAATGGTGTGGCAGCCCTTGAATCGATTGCGACAGCTGATGCGTGCACGTTATCACTGAAAGAGGATCGCAAAGTCAAACTTTCAGAAGTTGTAGCTGTCCCATCATCGTGTGATGTGAAAAAGGCATGACACGCCATTCATTTTACAGGGCAATATACTCACTTGTTATATTCATAAGAGGAAGGGGGATGGGACATTAAGTTTCCTCAGCTCCTTTCCTATTTCTGCATGCACATCGGGATTATGTCGTGCTTTATAGTTTTTTCGAAGGCGTGTATACTGAAAGAGTTATCGTGTATGTATTGCGTCTTGCTTCACCATTCAATGATGATGTGGAGAAGGACGTCCAATGTATGCTTGCTTTTATTTTGAAGTTTGAGCGAATAAGGAGTTTATACATGGATATTTATCAACATTTTAGACCTGAAGAGCATGAACAAATTGATTATTTATTAGATAAAGTGCGCCAGGCTGAAACACAATATGCGCCTGTACTGACTCATTTTTTAGATCCTCGTGGACAATACATGTTAGAAGTGATTGTCGGCAGTTTCAACGATTTGCACGTCGCATTTGATGGGGGACGTGATGCGGAGAGATGTCGTGCGGTCATTGCGCCAAGCTATTATGAACCGACGCGGGATGACTTTGAATTGACCTTAATTGAAATTGATTATCCGACAAAGTTTGTGACGTTACAGCATCAACACGTGCTTGGAACGTTGATGTCCCTTGGCATTGAACGTGAACAAGTCGGCGATATTCTCGTAGCTGAACGCATTCAATTTGTTTTGACAAAGCAATTAGAATCATATATTATGTTAGAATTAACACGTATTAAAGGGGCAACAATTAAACTTAATGTTATCCCATTTGAAGATATGATACAATCAGAAGAGTATTGGGAGACGCATGAAGCAACAGTGAGCGCAACAAGACTCGATGTCGTATTAAAGGAAATGATTCGGAAGTCACGCACAATTGCCAAGACACATATTCAGCGTAAACGTGTCAAAGTGAACCATACGCTCATTGAGGCAGCGGATTTTCAACTTGAAGCAGGCGATTTGTTGTCCATTCAAGGATACGGTCGTGCAAAAATTACAGAAATTGGTGATCGTACGAAGAAAGATAAATTAAGAATCACCTATCAAACTTTATTTAAATAGTGTATGATGGAGGAGGGCAAGAAATGGCTTTTACACCTAGCGAGATTAAAAACAAATCGTTCACACGTATTAAAAATGGCTTCGAACCTACAGAAGTAGAACAATATTTAGAACAGTTAAGCCATGAAATCGAACGTTTAAAAGAAGATAAAAAACAATTAGAAAAAGTGTTAGAAGAACGTGATGCACACATTCAATCATTTAAAGAGGTTGAAAAATCAGTCGGTGAAGCGATTGTCAGTGCCCAACGCGCTGCCGATGAAACAAAAGCAGCAGCACAAAAAGAGCGAGATGCAATCATTCAAAAAGCACAAGCAGAAGCAAGTCAAATTGTGAATGACGGTTTAGAAAAAGCGCGTCGTTTATCTTTTCAAACTGAAGATATGAAGCGTCAATCTAAAGTGTTCCGTTCACGTTTTAGAATGCTTGTAGAAGCACAACTCGACCTGTTGAAAAGTGATGACTGGGAATACTTGTTGAACTATGATTTAGATTCACAACAAGTAACAGAAGAAAACTTTCAACATTTAAATGAACAAGACATTACAGCACAAGAAAAACAACAAGCTGAACAAGCGAACGAACAATCAAACGAAACATCATCAAGCGAAACAGACAAGTAAAAGAGATAATCATCCATACAGCGAGTTAGGAAGCGGTGAGAGCCTAACAGATGACCTTATTTTATATCACTGATTCGCCGTGTCATATTAAAATCAATGAGAGAACTCTAAGCTGAGTTAAGCAGGGTGGTACCGCGGCATGTCCGTCCCTGAATATCTGAGCTTAGAGTTCTTTTTCAGTTAAAGGAGTGTAGTTTAAAATGGAATATAAAGATACGTTACTCATGCCAAAAACAAAATTCCCAATGCGCGGAGGACTTCCGACGAAGGAACCACAAATTCAACAAGAGTGGAAAGAGAAGGATTTATACCGCAAAATGTTAGAAAAAAATGAAGGTCAACCGTCATTTATTTTGCATGATGGTCCGCCATACGCAAACGGTAGCTTACATATGGGACATGCGTTGAATAAAATTTTGAAAGACTTTATCAACCGCTATAAAACGATGCAAGGGTTTTATACCCCTTATGTTCCAGGTTGGGATACACACGGTTTACCGATTGAGCAAGCGTTAACGAAAAAAGGCGTTAAACGTAAAGAAATGACAACTGCGGAATTTCGTGATAAATGTCAGGCTTTTGCGATGGAACAAATCGACATTCAGAAAAAAGACTTCTTACGTTTAGGGGTTAACGGCGATTTTGACAACCCATACATTACATTAAAACCTGAATACGAAGCAGCACAAATTCGCTTATTTGGTGAAATGGCCGACAAAGGTTTAATTTACAAAGGGAAAAAGCCGGTATACTGGTCACCTTCAAGTGAATCGTCATTAGCAGAGGCAGAAATCGAATATCACGACAAACGTTCAGCTTCAATTTATGTTGCTTTTGACGTGAAAGACAGTAAAGGTATCGTTGCGGATGATGCGAAGTTTATCATTTGGACTACAACACCTTGGACATTACCGTCAAACGTAGCCATTACCGTACATCCTGAATTGACATATGTTCAAATGAATGTGGACGGCACACGTTACATTATCGCTGAAGCATTAGTTGATGCAGTTGCTGAACAATTAGGTTGGGATAAAGAAGCCGTTATTCGCGAAAAAGATTTCAAAGGTTCAGAATTAGAATATATCGAAGCACAACATCCATTTATTGATCGTATTTCATTAATCATCAATGGTGAACATGTTACAACAGATGCCGGTACAGGTTGTGTGCATACAGCGCCCGGACACGGTGAAGATGACTTTATCGTAGGTCAAAAATATGGTTTAGAAGTCATTAGCCCATTGGATGATAAAGGGGTTTTCACTGCTGAAGGTGGCCCGTTTGAAGGTATGTTTTATGATAAAGCCAACCAAGCCGTTACAGAATTGTTAACTGAAAAAGGTGCGTTACTCAAATTAGACTTTATTACGCACAGCTATCCACATGACTGGCGTACGAAAAAACCAGTTATTTTCAGAGCGACACCACAATGGTTTGCGTCGATTTCTAAAGTGCGCCAAGACATTTTAGATGCGATTGAAGATACAAAATTCAAAGTTGACTGGGGTAAAACACGTATTTACAACATGATTCGTGACCGTGGCGAATGGGTGATTTCGCGTCAACGTGTCTGGGGTGTACCATTACCAGTATTCTATGCTGAAAATGGCGACATTATTATGACGAAAGAAACTGTTTATCACGTGGCAGATTTATTCGAACAACACGGCTCTAACATTTGGTTCGAACGTGACGCGAAAGACTTATTACCAGAAGGCTTTACACACCCAGGTAGCCCGAACGGTGAATTTACAAAAGAACAAGACATTATGGACGTATGGTTCGACTCAGGTTCATCACATCGCGGTGTCCTTGAAACACGTCCAGAGTTAAGTTTCCCAGCAGATATGTATCTTGAAGGAAGTGACCAATATCGTGGTTGGTTCAACTCTTCAATTACAACATCCGTTGCGACGCGCGGCCGTTCACCATACAAAATGTTATTGTCACACGGTTTCGTCATGGACGGAGAAGGTAAGAAAATGAGTAAATCGTTAGGTAACGTCATCGTGCCTGATACGATTGTGAAACAAAAAGGTGCCGACATTGCACGTTTATGGGTGAGCTCAGTGGACTACCTTGCTGACGTCCGTATCTCAGACGAAATTTTAAATCAAGTTGCTGACGTATACCGTAAAATCCGTAACACTTTACGTTTCTTATTAGGTAACATTAACGACTACAACCCAGCAACAGACCGAATTGCTGAAGCAGAATTATTAGAAGTGGACCGCTACATCTTAAATCGCTTACGTGAATTTACAGCGAGTACGTTAGATCATTACGAATCATTCGATTATTTAAATATTTACCAAGAAGTTCAAAACTTTATCAATGTTGAATTAAGTAACTTCTATTTAGATTATGGTAAAGATATTCTTTATATTGAAGAAAAAAATGCGCATAAACGTCGTAGCATGCAAACAGTATTGTTCGAAATCTTAGTAAACATGACTAAATTACTTGCGCCAATCATTCCGCACACTGCTGAAGAAGTTTGGTCACATATCGAACAAGTGGACGAAGAAAGTGTTCATTTAACTCATATGCCGGCTAAAGAAGATGTAGACCAACCGTTATTAGATAAATGGAACACATTCATGGCATTACGTGATGATGTGAACCGTGCATTAGAAGCGGCAAGAAATGAAAAAGTTATCGGTAAATCTTTAGAAGCTAAAGTCAAAATCGGTAACAGTCCATCATTTGATACGCTTGCATTTTTAGAAGGCTTTAACGATTTACATCAATTGTTTATCGTATCTCAAGTTGAATTAGTTGTAGAGGCACAAGGTGAAGCATATCAACACGGTACAATCGAAATCGCAAAAGCTGATGGAGAGAAATGTGCGCGTTGTTGGAATTACAGCGAATCATTAGGTAGTGTGGGTGAATTAGATGATTTATGTCCACGCTGTCAAGAAGTCGTGAAAACGTTAGTGTAGTAATGGAATGATATGTTGGATGAGGCAATGTTAGCGCTATACAGTGCTGATGTTGCCTTTTTTCTGTTGTTTTAAATTTTAGTTTACTCCGAATCGGTATGCAGAGTACTTTAGATTACTGAACTAGTCCTCGCGTTCTTAGGTTGATCCTTCAACTAACAAAGGCTTTGATTGAACTTTAACACTGATAGAAGCTTTGGTGGATTTTGGGAGCAGTACAGAAATCTCATATGTAACAAGATTTCGTAGTGACCAGTAAGACTGACTAGACTACTCAAAAGTGAGCATATAGAGAAGTCAGACAGCTACTGCGATAAACGGGAGCCATTGTTAAATATCAGAAATCATATTTAAGACTTTGATTCATACTTCAGGAGTCTCGGTCAGTTCTTGCAACCTAGGGGACAATGGCACAATAAAATTGGCAACAGTACTTAAGACAACAAGATCGTACAGCCACTATCCATTATTGAAATTCGACAGTTACACCGGTGTTTGAAACCACTACTGAAAGCAGATGACGGACCTGGTCGACACTCCCGAGGGATCAGACGCAGCTGAAAATCCAATTTGGCTTCCTTCAAGTGTGCGTCACAATCAAGCCAAATTTAGTTGAGGCAAGTCCCTGGGAAAGGGAGACCAAAGGGAAGTCATCGAAGTTAAAAAAATAAGAGATATCGTTAAGCAAGTTTGTGATTGTAACTTGAATAATATCAAAACAGCAATGTTTTCGAAATGAGCAATTAATGTTTGTGTCTATATATGTCATATGACGAAATATTACAAATTATACTACTTAAACCTATCCTTTCTAAACGATCCAACACTGTTTCGCTATCAATCCTAGCGTGTATTTCAAATGGAGTTATCATGAAATCATTACATAGTTAAAATTTATCGTGTTATAATATATCAGTGACTAACAGAAAGGACAAAAAGTATGAAACAACAATATTACATCGGCCTAACGCTCTTTATCGCACTTATCATCTTGATAGGCGACCAACTGACCAAATTCATCATCCGTACACAAATGACGATAGGTGAGTCGTTTGCAGTACTTCCAAAATTTTTATACATTACTTCTCATCGCAATAATGGGGCGGCTTGGGGTATACTAAGTGGGAAGATGACATTCTTCTACATTATTACGGTGATCATTTTAGTTGCGCTCATCGTCTTTTATATTAAAGAAGCGAAAAATCACATGTTGATGCAAATTGCGATTAGCTTGTTATTTTCGGGGGCATTAGGTAACTTTATTGATCGTGTCAGTAGCGGTGAAGTGGTAGACTTTATAGATACAGTCATTTTCGGTTATGATTTCCCTATTTTTAATATTGCAGATGCGAGTTTGACAATAGGTGTGATCTTGTTGATTATTGTATTATTAAAAGATCAGAATCAAAAAGGTAAGGTGTCGTAATGGAAAAACATATATTTAATATTGAAGACGCAACGCATCATTTACAGCGGATTGACAAAATATTGCCTGAATTCAATTCGGAGTGGTCACGCAGCCAATTACAAGAGTGGATTAAAGAAGGATTAATTGAAGTCAATGGTAAAGCAGTCAAGTCGAACTACAAATTAAAATTAGGTGACCGAGTCGAAATCACTGAAAAAGAAGTGGTAGAAGCAGATATTCAAGCCGAAAACTTAAATTTAGACATTTACTACGAAGATGATGATGTAGCGATTGTGTATAAACCTAAAGGCATGGTCGTTCATCCATCGCCTGGGCATTATACTGGAACGCTTGTAAATGGATTGATGTATCAAATCAAAAATTTATCAGGCATTAACGGTGAAATTCGTCCAGGTATCGTGCACCGTATTGATAAAGATACGTCAGGGTTACTGATGGTTGCGAAAAATGACGTGGCACATCGCAGTTTAGTTGAACAATTGATGGCAAAAACAGTGAAAAGAAAGTATATTGCGCTCGTTCATGGTCATATTCCACATGAGTTTGGAACGATTGATGCACCTATTGGACGCAATAAAAACGACCGTCAATCGATGGCTGTCGTTGATGACGGTAAAGAAGCTGTGACGCATTTTAATGTCATTGAGACGTTCAAAAACCATACATTGGTTGAATGCGAACTCGAAACAGGACGTACGCACCAAATTCGTGTGCACATGAAGTATATCGGTTATCCGCTTGTAGGTGATCCGAAATACGGTCCGAAAAAGACGTTAGAAATTGGCGGACAAGCTTTACATGCGGGTCTTATCGGTTTTGAACATCCAAAGACAGGCGAGTACATTGAACGTACTGCGCCGCTTCCTGCAGAATTTGAAGCTGTCATTGAACAAGTGCGTAAAGAGGATATTTAAGCAAAATTTAAAAAATAACCAGATTTACTTTGACTTTTAGTGTCAAAAACGTTACCATAAGAATAAGTCAAAAACGAATAAAAACTGAATCGTCTTTAAGAGGGAGTCCTGTGAGGCTCAAAAGACATGATATCAACCACTCAATTTAGAGAACTATCACACAGATACCGCATAGTGCGTACGAGAGACGTAATGGTACAGTTGTTGGTAGTCTATCATTATAAATTGCTTAAAACTCATGTCTACTTAAAGGCATGAGTTTTTTGCGTAAGGAGTGAAATGATTGGCTGAACGTGTTGTATTAGATGAATCTGCAATCAAACGAACAGTAACACGCATCGCTCATGAAATTTTAGAATATAACAAAGGCACAGAAAATCTTGTATTACTCGGCATTAAAACGCGTGGTGAGTATTTAGCGCAACGGATTCAACAAAAGATTCAACAAATTGAAGAAGTCGAAGTGCCAACGGGTGCGATTGATATTACAAGCTTTAGAGATGATATCGATTCACGTCAACCGCTCGAGACACCTGGCTTTGATATTGATACAGATTTGAATCATCAAGTGGTCATCATTGTCGACGATGTGCTATACACAGGACGTACTGTACGTGCCTCCCTTGATGCGATTTTACTTCATGCGAGACCGAAAAAGATTGGTTTAGCGACACTCGTGGATCGTGGTCACCGAGAGTTACCGATTCGCGCAGACTTTGTAGGAAAAAATATTCCAACGTCTCATGAAGAATCTGTCAATGTTTACTTAGAAGAAATAGACGATCGCAATGCGGTTGTCATCACATAATGACACCTTTTAATTCAGTACGAGAGACTGACAAAGGTACCGTTTCAAACAGCATCCTTGCATCTGATGCCGCTTTTTAAGGCTGGCCTCTATGTGCATAGCGGTTTGGAACCACCTCAGTCTCTTACCTTAATCGGTGAAGAGACTTTTTTTATGCGAAAGGAAGAAAACAATGGAAAATGAACAAATGTTTACGAGAACGGTTCAACCGGTACTCGATGTGAATGAAAAACCGAAAGCAGGCCAATGGGTATTTTTAAGTCTTCAACATTTATTTGCGATGTTTGGGGCCACAGTATTAGTACCGTTTTTAACAGGCTTGCCCGTATCATCAGCATTACTTGCATCAGGGGTAGGGACATTGCTCTACATTTTGATTACAAAAGGAAAAATTCCGGCGTATCTCGGTTCAAGTTTTGCGTTTATCACACCGATTATTACCGGTTTAAGTACGAATAGCTTAGGTGATATGCTTGTCGCGTTATTCATGAGTGGTGTCATGTACGTCATCATCGGGATTGCGATCAAAGTGAGTGGCACAAACTGGCTCATGCATTTATTACCACCTGTCGTTGTCGGTCCGGTCATTATGGTAATCGGTTTAAGCTTAGCACCGACTGCTGTCAACATGGCGATGTTTGAAAGTTCAGCTGAGATGAAAGGATACAACTTAAGCTTTGTAGCAGTGGCAGGGATTACATTACTTGTGACATTGATTGTTCAAGGATTTGCGAAAGGCTTTTTCTCGCTCATTCCAGTTTTAGTCGGCATTATCGTCGGCTACATTACAGCGATATTGTTTGGCATTGTAGATTTTAAACCTGTCGCAGAGGCCGCTTGGTTCCAATTCCCAGACATTTACATTCCATTTGCAGATTATCAACCTTCCGTGCATCTCGGATTAATCGCAGTGATGCTTCCAATCGTGTTTGTAACGGTGAGTGAACATATCGGACACCAAATGGTCATCAACAAAATCGTCGGCCGTAACTTCTTTAAAGATCCGGGACTACACCGTTCTATCATCGGTGACGGGGTATCGACAATGTTCTCAAGTATCATCGGGGGCCCACCAAGTACGACTTACGGTGAAAATATCGGTGTACTCGCGATTACGAAAATTTACAGTATTTACGTCATTGGTGGTGCGGCTGTTATCGCGATTATGCTTGGCTTTGTTGGAAAGTTTACAGCACTGATTTCATCTATCCCTACACCAGTCATGGGTGGCGTGTCCATCTTATTATTCGGGACTATCGCCGCAAGTGGTTTACGTATGATTGTCGAAAGCCAAGTCAACTTTGCGCAAAACCGTAACTTAGTCATCGCGTCAGTCATTCTCGTCATCGGTATCGGCAACATGATGTTGAATTTATCTGATTTAGGTGTACATCTTACAATTGAAGGGATGGCATTATCAGCAACAGCAGGGATTTTACTGAACTTAATTTTACCAAAAAGTTAATTATAGGAGGCCTTGATCATCATGCAACATCTCGTATCAATGGAACATTTAGCTGTAGAAGAAATTGACAACTTAATTCAAAAAGCGATGCAGTATAAAGCAGGAGAAGCGGTACCGAATTTGCAAGGACGTTACATTGCGAACTTGTTTTTCGAAAATTCGACACGTACGAAATGTAGTTTTGAAATGGCAGAACACCGTTTGGATATGAAGCAAATCAACTTTGAATCAAGTGCCTCTTCTGTACAAAAAGGGGAATCACTGTATGACACATGCCGAACATTACAAAGCATTGGCTGTGATGCACTCGTCATTCGTCACGAACAAAATCATTACTACGAACCCTTGTTGAATATGGGGATTCCGATTATTAATGCAGGGGATGGCAGTGGCCAACATCCAACGCAAAGCTTACTCGATTTAATGACGATTTACGAAACATATGGTCGTTTTGAAGGACTCAAAGTGGTCATTTGCGGTGACATTAAAAACTCACGAGTGGCACGCAGTAATTATCATAGTTTAACTGCACTTGGCGCAAAGGTCGTTTTCTCAAGTCCTGATGTTTGGAAAGATGATACTATGACTGCAGATTATGTTGAATTAGATGATGTCATTGATGAAGTCGACATTGTGATGCTATTACGTGTCCAACATGAACGACATGCGGGCGTTTCACAAGGTTTTGAAAAAGCAGAATATCACCGTCGTTATGGTTTGACTGAAGAGCGATATGCCAAACTTCAAGAGCATGCGATTGTGATGCACCCCGCACCAGTGAATCGCGATGTAGAAATTGCAGATACATTAGTAGAAGCACCGAAGTCACGTATTTTTGAACAGATGTCAAATGGTGTGTACATAAGAATGGCAGTATTGACTGAAATTTTAAAAGGTTAAGGAGCGATTAGGATGATGAAATTAATTCAAAATGCAAAGATGTTAGAAGCAGGTACGTTGAAAAAAGTGGATGTATTAATCGAAGGCAAGACAGTGAAACAGATTGCAGAAACGATTGAATCGACTGAAGACATGACCGTTATTGATGCAAAAGGTCATTTTTTAGCGCCAGGTTTCATTGATGTCCATGTGCATTTAAGAGAACCAGGTGGCGAATATAAAGAAACGATCGAAACAGGAACCAAAGCAGCGGCACGTGGAGGTTTTACAACGGTTTGTCCTATGCCAAATACGAAACCTGTTCCTGATTCGTTGGAACATTTAACACAGCTAAATGAATTAATTGAAAAAAATGCACAAGTTCGTGTCCTACCTTATGCCGCTATTACAGTACGACAAGCAGGAAAAGAACATGTTGATTTCAAAGCGTTAGCCGAAAATGGTGCATTTGCTTTTACAGATGATGGTGTCGGTGTTCAAGAAGCGGCGATGATGTATGAAGCGATGCAACAAGCGAAGGCACAAAATAAAGCCGTCGTTGCACATTGTGAAGATAACAGCCTTATCTATGGTGGTGCTATGCATGAAGGCCATCGCAGTCAAGAGCTTGGCATCCCAGGCATTCCAAATATTTGCGAATCGGTACAAATCGCGCGTGACGTGTTACTTAGTGAAGCAACAGGGTGTCATTATCATGTGTGCCACGTATCAACGAAAGAAAGTGTTCGCGTGATTCGGGATGCGAAAAAAGCAGGCATTCCAGTGACAGCGGAAGTGACGCCACACCATTTATTACTGACAGAAGATGATGTGCCAGGAGATAATGCGATTTATAAAATGAATCCACCGTTAAGAAGTCAAGAAGATAGAGCGGCGTTATTAGCAGGCTTACTTGACGGTACGATTGACTGTATTGCGACAGACCACGCGCCACATGCAGCAGACGAAAAAGTACAACCGATGACACGTGCACCATTCGGCATTGTCGGCAGTGAAACAGCTTTCCCATTACTTTATACACACTTTGTTAAAAATGGGGATTGGTCATTACAACAACTCGTTGATTACTTAACAATCAAACCAGCTGAAGTGTTCGATCTCCCTTATGGTAAGTTAGCAGAGGGTGCGCTGGCAGATTTAACATTAATCAACTTAGACGATGCATACGAAATTAAAGCAGAAGATTTCTTATCAAAAGCGTCTAACACACCGTTCTTAGGTGAAACAGTATATGGCAATCCTATTTTAACTATGGTTGAAGGCGACATTCGTTACGAGGAGGCAAAATAAACATGTTTGAGAAACGTTACCTTGTTTTAGAAGATGGTTCACATTATACAGGCTTTAAGTTAGGGTCTGACAAATTAACACGCGGTGAAATTGTGTTCAACACTGCAATGACAGGTTATCAAGAAACCATTTCAGACCCGTCATATACAGGCCAAATTATTACATTTACGTATCCTTTAATCGGCAATTACGGTATTAACCACGACGACTTTGAATCTTTGACACCGAGTTTAAATGGTGTCGTCGTGAAAGAAGCATGTACGATGCCGAGTAACTTTAGAGCCCAAAAATCATTTGATGACGTATTAAAAGAATATGACATTCCAGGTATTAGTGGTGTGGATACACGAAGCATTACGAAAAAAATCCGTCAACATGGCGTGCTCAAAGCAGCATTTGTCGATGATCCATCTGAAATTGAAACAACTGTGACAGCACTCAAAACAGCAGAATTTCCAAGAACTGAAGTGCCAACTGTCTCTACGAAAACACCTTACGTCTCAACCGGCTTTGACTTGCGCGTTGTACTTGTGGACTTCGGAAAGAAACAAAATATCGTCCGTGAGTTGAACGCACGTGGCTGTGAAGTGACGGTCGTCCCGTATGACACTTCTGCAGATACAATTATTAAAATGGCGCCAGATGGTGTCATGCTATCCAACGGCCCTGGTGATCCGGATGACGTGACAGTCGCACTCGATATGATTAACGGTATTTTAGGGCGCATTCCGTTTTTCGGCATTTGCCTCGGTCATCAACTTTTTGCGCTCAGTCAAGGGGCGAAATCGTTCAAAATGAAATTCGGACATCGAGGTGCCAACCATCCTGTTAAAGATTTGGCGACAGGTAAAATCGCACTCACAAGTCAAAACCATGGCTATGCGATCGACGCAGATTCTGTAGCTGCAACAGATTTAGAAATTACGCACATCGCTTTAAATGATGGCACAGTTGAAGGGTTGAAACACCGCACGTTACCAGCCTTTTCGGTACAATATCATCCAGAAGCTTGCCCAGGTCCGACAGATTCGAATTACTTATTTGATCAATTTGTAGAAATGATGCAACAAAATAAGCAAAAGGAGCGCGTTACACATGCCTAAAAGAAATGATATTCAAACGATTTTAGTGATTGGCTCAGGTCCTATCATTATCGGTCAAGCAGCAGAATTTGACTATGCAGGGACACAAGCATGTCTCGCACTCAAAGAAGAAGGTTACCGTGTCATTTTAGTTAACTCAAACCCTGCGACGATTATGACGGATAAAGAAATTGCTGACAAAGTTTACATCGAACCGCTCACTCACGATTTTATTGCACGCATTATCCGTAAAGAACAACCGGATGCGCTCTTACCGACGCTCGGTGGACAAACAGGGCTCAACATGGCGATTGAACTACATAATAGCGGTGTCTTAGAGGAAAATAGCGTCACACTCCTCGGTACGAAATTGTCATCTATTGAACAAGCAGAAGACCGTGAATTGTTCCGCTCGTTAATGAATGACTTGAATGTGCCAGTACCTGAAAGTGACATCGTGAATACACTTGAACAAGCCTTTGCATTTAAAGAAGCAGTCGGTTATCCATTAATCGTACGTCCAGCATTTACGATGGGGGGCACAGGGGGCGGCATTTGTCATAATGATGAAGAGCTCCGTGAAGTCGTTTCTAACGGGTTGAAATATAGTCCGGCCACGCAATGTTTAATTGAAAAGTCGATCGCAGGTTTTAAAGAAATTGAATATGAAGTGATGCGCGATAAAAATGATAATGCGATTGTCGTATGTAACATGGAAAACATTGATCCAGTCGGTATCCATACGGGGGACTCAGTCGTTGTTGCACCAAGCCAAACATTATCTGACGTCGAATATCAAATGTTGCGCGACGTGTCATTAAAAGTCATTCGTGCGCTAGAAATTGAAGGGGGATGTAACGTCCAGCTCGCTTTGGATCCACATTCGATGCAGTTTTACATTATCGAAGTGAACCCGCGTGTGTCACGTTCGTCGGCACTCGCTTCAAAAGCAACAGGGTATCCGATTGCGAAACTCGCTGCGAAAATTGCGGTAGGTCTGACGCTAGATGAGATGAAAAACCCAGTTACTGGCACATCTTATGCGGCATTTGAACCAAGTTTAGACTATATCGTATCGAAAATCCCACGTTTCCCATTTGATAAGTTCGAAAAAGGTGAACGTGAACTCGGTACGCAAATGAAAGCGACAGGGGAAGTCATGTCGATTGGTCGCACGTACGAAGAGTCTTTATTAAAAGCGATTCGTTCATTAGAATACGGCGTGCATCATCTCGGCTTACCTAACGGCGAATCTTTTGACTTAGACTACATTAAATCACGTATAAAAGCGCAAGACGACGAAAGATTGTTCTTCATTGGTGAAGCGATTCGTCGTGGCACAACGCTTGAAGAATTACATGAAATGACGAAGATCGATTACTTCTTCTTAAATAAATTCAAAAATATTATCGATATGGAACATGCATTAAAGGCACATCCAGGTGATATTGATTACTTAAGATTTGCGAAACGTTTCGGCTTCAGCGACCGCGTCATTGCGCATCGTTTTGAAATGACAGAAGCAGAAGTGTATGAATTACGTCAACAACACAACATTCGTCCTGTCTATAAAATGGTCGATACGTGTGCAGCAGAATTTGAATCAACGACACCTTATTTCTATGGTACGTATGAAGAAGAAAATGAATCGCGCGTCACTGAAAAAGAGAAAATTATCGTACTCGGTTCAGGACCTATTCGTATCGGTCAAGGGGTAGAATTCGACTATGCGACAGTGCATGCGGTATGGGCGATTCAAAATGCCGGTTATGAAGCGATCATTATTAACAATAACCCTGAAACGGTATCGACGGACTTCTCAATTTCAGACAAGCTCTATTTCGAGCCACTGACAGAAGAAGATGTGATGAACATCATTAATCTGGAACAACCTAAAGGCGTCGTCGTACAATTCGGTGGCCAAACAGCGATCAACTTAGCGGACAAATTAGCGAAATACGGTGTGAAAATTTTAGGGACATCCCTTGAAGATCTCAACCGTGCTGAAGATCGTAAAGAATTTGAAGCGTTACTGAACAAAATTGACGTGCCTCAGCCGAAAGGGAAAACAGCGACATCGGCTCAAGAAGCACTCGACAATGCACGCGATATCGGTTATCCCGTTGTGGTCCGTCCATCATACGTACTTGGTGGCCGTGCGATGGAAATTGTGTACAATGATGCAGAACTTGAAAATTATATGAATGAAGCAGTAAAAGCCAGTCCAGAACATCCTGTACTCGTAGACCGTTACTTAACAGGTAAAGAAATTGAAGTGGATGCCATTTCTGACGGAGAAACAGTCATTATTCCAGGGATTATGGAACATATCGAGCGTGCGGGTGTTCACTCAGGTGACTCTATCGCAGTGTATCCCCCACAAACGTTAAGTCAAGACGTCATTGATACATTGGAAGCTTATACTATCAAATTGGCGAAAGGGCTCAACGTTATCGGTTTAATCAATATTCAATTCGTTCTCGCACATGATGGGGTTTATGTGCTAGAAGTGAATCCACGAGCGAGCCGTACTGTGCCGTTCTTAAGTAAAATTACAGAAATTCAAATGGCACAACTCGCAATGCAAGCGATTATGGGACAAAAATTAACAGATCTTGGCTTTCAACCAGGCATCCAACCGTACAAAGAAGGGGTATTTGTTAAAGCACCGGTATTCAGCTTTAATAAATTGAAAAATGTCGACATCACACTTGGACCTGAAATGAAGTCAACAGGAGAAGTGATGGGTCGCGACATTACGTTAGAAAAGGCGCTATACAAAGGGTTAACAGCAGCAGGGATGGAAGTCAAAGATTACGGTACAGCATTGATTACTGTCAGCGATAAAGATAAAGAAGAAATGGTTAAAATTGCGAAACGTTTAAGTGAAGTCGGCTATAAAATCGTGGCAACAGCAGGCACAGCCGCTACGTTGAAAGACCACGACATCAACGTTGAAACGGTAGAAAAAATTGGAGGCCACGATGATTTAATTACAAAAATTCAAGACGGTTCAGTCCAACTTGTCATTAACACGATGACAAAAGGGAAAACGATTGAACGTGACGGATTCCAAATTCGTCGTGCATCAGTTGAAAATGGGGTCCCTTGTCTCACTTCACTCGATACAGCGAACGCATTAACGAATGTCATTGAAAGTATGACGTTTTCAATGAGAAATATGTAGGAGGTCAAAAGCGGTGGAAAAATTAACAGTGGTTTCAAATGCACCTATTGCAGAACGCATTTATGAATTAACAGTCAAAGGACCGGTTGTTGAAAAACTTCAGCAACCTGGTCAGTTCGTGCATATTAAAGCTGGAGAAGGTTCATTACACATGTTGCGTCGACCGATTTCGATTTGTCATATCGATCAAGCGCAACAACAGTTCACAATGCTATTTCGTGCTGAAGGGGAAGGCACAAAGCGTATTGCTGCCTTAAATGAAGGCGACGAAATTGATATTTTAGCACCACTGGGTAATGGTTTTCCAGTAGACAAAGCGAAGAAAAAGGCTTTACTCGTCGGAGGGGGCATCGGAGTTCCGCCGCTTTATGAACTTTCGAAACAACTTAATGAACGGGGCATCGAAACAGTACATGTTTTAGGTTTCCGTTCAGCTAAAGATGTGTTTTATCAACAACAATTTGAAGCATTAGGTGAGACGCACATTGTGACAGAAGATGGTTCATTAGGTACAACAGGTTTTGTCACAACGGTTATTGATGCACTTCCAGTCGATTATGACATTTTCTACACTTGTGGACCGTTACCGATGTTAAAAGCGTTAACACAGTTAGAAACATTGAAAGATGTACCGGGTTACATTTCACTGGAGGAACGTATGGGTTGCGGTGTCGGTGCATGCTTTGCGTGTGTTTGTCACGTACCAGAAAGTCCGACAGATTATGTCAAAGTGTGTACAGATGGACCAGTATTTGAAAGAGGGGCGGTTGTACTATGAGTCGATTAGCAGTAGAAATTCCAGGATTATCGTTAAAAAATCCGATTATGCCGGCAAGTGGTTGTTTCGCTTTCGGTGCGGAATACGGTCAGTTTTACAATTTGTCTGAGTTAGGGGCCATCATGATTAAAGCTGCAACGAAAGAAGCACGTTTTGGCAATGAAACGCCACGTGTCGCGGAAACAGATAGTGGCATGTTAAATGCGATTGGTCTGCAAAATCCAGGCGTTCATCATATTATTGATCATGAACTTAAATCATTAGCACAACACGACGTCCCAATTATTGCGAATGTAGCGGGCTCGATGGAAGAAGACTATGTATATGTAGCTAAACACATTTCAAAAGCACCGAATGTGAAAGCGTTAGAATTAAATATTTCATGTCCAAACGTAAAAGAAGGCGGCATGCAGTTTGGTGTAGACCCGACAATCGCTTCTGAACTGACACGTAAAGTAAAAGCAGTGTCTGAAGTACCCGTTTATGTGAAGTTATCGCCTAATGTGACTAACATTGTAGAAATGGCGGAAGCAATCGCCCAATATGCAGACGGCTTAACAATGATTAATACACTCGTCGGCATGAGAATTGACGCACGTACAGGCAAACCGATTATTTATAACGTTACGGGTGGTTTAAGTGGGCCAGCATTTAAACCGGTCGCATTAAGAATGGTGCATGACGTTCGCAAAGCTTTACCTGATATCCCAATTATCGCAATGGGTGGCGTGCAAAATGCGCAAGACGTTATTGATTACGTGTCAGTCGGTGCAGATGCAGTGGCAGTCGGAACAGCCAACTTCCAAAATCCAATGGTCTGCAAAGAAATTATCGATACTTTACCTGAATATTTAGACGCGTTAAATGTACATCATATTTCAGAACTTAAAGGTCGTACATTGAAAGGATTGCAGTAACATGAGACAGGATCCGATTATCGCCTTAGATTTTGCAACTGAAGCAGAAGTGATGTCATTTTTAGCGCAATTTGATGAACCATTATTCGTCAAAATTGGTATGGAATTGTTTTATCAGACAGGTCCAGCACTCATTGATCAAATTAAAGCACTCGGCCACGACATCTTTTTAGACTTAAAATTACACGATATTCCGAATACGGTCGGTAAAGCGATGGAAGGTCTCGCAAAACTGAACGTGGACCTCGTCAATGTTCATGCAGCTGGCGGTACAGTCATGATGGAGCGCGCCATAGAAGGGTTACGTCGACACAACAAAGACATTAAGATTATCGCCGTCACTCAATTGACATCTACATCTGAACAGCAGTTGCATGAGGAGCAAAACATCCAAACATCGATGGAAACGGCTGTTTTAAACTATGCTCGCCTTGCGCAACAAGCAGGCTTAGATGGTGTCGTATGTTCACCGTTAGAAACAACAATGATTCGCGAACATTGTGGCGACGATTTCTTAAAAGTGACACCAGGTATTCGTCTAGCGCACAGTGCAAAAGACGATCAGCAACGCATCACGACGCCAGAAAAAGCACGTCAACTCGGTTCGACACATATCGTTGTCGGTCGCCCGATTACACAAAGCGACCATCCAGTACGAAGTTATCATCAAATTAAAGAAAGTTGGTTAAATGCATGTCAAAATTAATCGCAAAAGCATTATTAGATATCGAAGCCGTATCATTATCACCGAATGAAATGTATACATGGAGTTCCGGCATTCAATCACCTATTTATTGTGATAACCGTGTCACACTCGGATATCCAGAAGTACGTACCGCGATTCGTGACGGCTTAATTGAACTGATTCAACAACATTTTGCTGAGGTCGAAATCGTATCAGGCACAGCAACAGCCGGTATTCCACATGCGGCGTATATTTCAGATAAAATGAACTTGCCAATGAATTACGTGCGTTCAAAAAGTAAAAGCCACGGCAAACAAAACCAAATCGAAGGCGCGCGCAGTGAAGGCAAAAAAGTCGTCGTCATTGAAGATCTAATTTCAACTGGTGGCTCTTCCATCACAGCTGTTGAAGCATTACAAGAAGCGGGTGCTGAAGTGTTAGGTGTCGTTGCGATTTTCACATATGGTTTAAATAAAGCTGACGAAGCGTTTAAAGCAGCAGGTGTCCCTTTCTATACGTTAAGCAGCTATGATGAACTGATTGAAGTTGCACGTGAAGAAGGCAAAATTTCAGAAGATGACATTCAAACATTAGTCGAATGGCGTAATCAATTATAAGCAGAAACGGGATGGGACATAAAAAATTTGATGCTATTGATGCAATATTTTTGTTAAACTTGCCCTCCCTATGAATTGTGGCTTTAGATTGCCTTCATGGCTTCGCGTTCTAGGGGTTGAGGGGAGGTTGTGACAAAAGCGCTTAGGATTTGAGCAGAACCGAGCGATGAGCAAAATTGATTTCCAAATTTTGCCGAAATCGCGGGAGTTCTGTCGAAAATCCTGCTTTTGGAACACCGTTTATTGATTCCCAGCGCACCCATTCATTGTGGATTTTGGGAGCAGTATAGAAATCTCATGTTCAACAAAGATTTCGTCGTACTGCCCCCGCAAGGCTGACTAGACTTCTCAAAAGCGAGCGCATTGAGAAGTCAGACAGCTACTGCGTTAAACACCTCCTACCATTAAAGTAAAGAGGAGACTGTCAGCATTATGCACGCATTCCCTCAGGAGTCTCAGCCTTCTGGACAATCTTATATGAAATACAGCGAAACTGAGGGCAAGTTTATGAAATCAAGAAAACAATAGCATCAATTTTTATCCCATTCACGCTCATTTTCCGACCGTTTTAAAGTCATTAATGAATATGCAATCTATGTATAGCTTAAGGCTTAATTTTTTCTAGCCCCATCCCTTGGTATACACAACAAAATATAGTAAAGGAGCTGGGGAAACTTAATATCCCCAGCTTCTTTTTGTATTTGTTGATATAACGAAAGCATTAATGAAGCGATTTTGTAGTGCTGATAAAGTTGAATTTGAGCTATGAAACTTCATTCAAAGATGTGTTGTTTGATTAAAGATGAGATGACTACTTTTAAACGAGTAAACGGTTATCTTAAATACCAACGTAAAAAGAGCCAACCGCCAATTAAGATCAATAAAAATACTAAAAGAGGGATTAATAAATTCATACTAATCATAAAATAACCTCCAAAAATGATTTAACACTATTGTAACCGGTTATAATATAGAGTGAAAGCAAAAACAACAAAAAATGAAACAGTAACGGATATAAATATTTCACAGGATGACGCAGAGGTAGCTGATGATTGTGAATATTAAAATGAAAGTATCGTTTAACATTTGAGGAGGACCGGTTATGAAAATACCTAAAATTACAACGTTTTTAATGTTTAATGGTGACGCTGAAGAAGCCATCAAACGCTATACATCATTATTTGAAGATAGTGAGATTATTACAATGGTGAAATATGATGACACGATTCCAGAACAAGCAGGAAAAGTGCAACATTCTATTTTTACATTAAACGGTCAAGTCTTTATGGCGATTGATAATTTGAATGGTACAGATATTGAAATGAACCCAGCGATGTCATTGTATGTGACAGTGAAAGACCAATTTGAAATGGATACATTATATCATGGCTTAAAGGATGGTGGCGCGATTTTAATGCCGAAAACTGAAATGCCACCACAATTTCGTGAATTTGCGTGGGTTCAAGATAAATACGGCGTGAACTTCCAACTCGCCTTACCAGAATCAAAGAAATAACAATAGAATAAGATAAGCAAAAATCCGAGTCTTTCGTTACGTGTGGCGAAAAGACTCGGATTTTATGTGTAATATAGTCAATTCTTGTTGGTAATATGCTGGTTGCTTGTTGTGTTGATTGGAATATAGCCTACATACAATATGGGAAACGGAGGGGATTTTTAAAGTGGATATCAAAAATGGCCTTTATACTATGATTTTTATAAAAAAGGATCCTTTACTCAATGGGCATTTTAAACTTATCCTTCAGAGTTATTTATTCATGTTGTTATTACATGCGACAGGTAAGTTATCTCTTAAACGGTCTGCTATGATTTCAACATTGTTTTTATTTTTAATATTACTATTCAATATCATCGGAGCATTATTTTACGTTCAATCATATGATGAAAAATCATTTATTTATTGTTTACCAGTTTATCATAATGGCTAGTCAAAATTTTCATGCGAAAGAAATAAGGAGTTGAGTATATTAGATTTTATAAAAGCAAAAGAAGATTTTGTTCGTACACCCTTGAACAGTATTAGAAGAAAAATTATAAATAGTTGTAACTGGAACTGTTGGTGGTGTCACAATGAAGGAATCGGTAATAACAAATCAGAAGCTTGTACAAAATGTTGGCTTTTTAGATAAAATATTTTTCTCAGATTTTCTTGAAGTTACTAAAGAATTAAATATTTCTGAGATTCACTTGACAGGGGGCGAGCTGGTTTGCATAATAAAGTTGCCTATATATTCAGAAAATTGAAGAAAAATGTATTTATCGTCAAAAGGACTTCTATTTGTTGTAATAAACGCGTCTTTGACAAAATAATCGAATCAGGAATTGATGGCATAAATTTCAGTTTACATGCGATAGATAAAGATGAAACGTATGGAACACAAGTTGATCGTTCTAAACGATGGATAGAGCAAAACCATAAAAAATTGATGGAGTTGATAGCGTGTGTATGTTCTAGAGGTGTAAATGTTAAATAAATACTGTCGTAGCTTCATCAGTTTTTAGTGAGTTGAAAGGAGAGATTTAATGAAAGAATTAGAAGTTAGGTTTTCAATTGCTGATAAAGATAATTATCTTAAAGTGATTGAATTTTTAGATCAAAATTATAAATTTAAATCAAAGAATAGACAAATAGATAAGTATTATAAAGCGCGTGGAAAAGAAGCAGAAGAAGATGTTAAGGGGAGTTTTATTTATCGATTTCGTCAAGAAAATGATTCTACATCAGGTATTTTTACTAGGAAAGATACAGTGAAACCAGGTTTCTGGACGGAAGATGAGATTTTATTAGAATCGCAACAAATGGATTTTGTAAAAAATATTCTAGATGCTGGTTTCTCTAATATCATGACTATTGACAAAGATAGAAAATCATATACTAATCTTGAAGAAACCAGAACTGTAAACGCTGACGTAGTTGGAGAGCTTGGATATTATATTGAAGTTGAAATCTTAGGCGACTTTTCTGAAAATGATTACGATTCCTTTGTAAAAGAAACAGAGACAGAGTTTGAATTTATCAATTCAAAAATTGAAACAAAGGGTTATGTACAATTAATGAGAGAAAAAAATGAACGTACAAGAGATAATTAATAAATTTCACCTCTATGGGAATGATAGGGGATTTCATGAGTTAAAAGAGGGAAAAGTAGTTAGAGAATATGGTTCCGAGACATTATTTAACATGTCTGCTATATCAGAACACATTTATTTGTTTGATAAACTCTCTTCAACTGAATCTTTAGAAAAATATGTAACAAAGCAATTATCTTACTTTCCAAATAAGCTAGATGGCGTGGGGCTTAATAGGTTAACCAATCCAATGGAAATAGGACTATCATTTCTAGTTAAAAATAGTAAGTATCCGATAGATATCGTAAATCTATCGTTAGGATTTCTAGAAACTATAGGGTTGCGCAAAGATAAAATATATATTAGATGCGATAAAGAAATCAATTTTTTGGAATGGTATGTGAATACCGGGATTCCGAAAGATAACATTTATGAATGGGAAAATATAGAAAAATTTCATATTGGCAAACATCGACCAACTGGAAATTATTCTTATTTGTACTATAAGTATCTTAACGGAATCGTTCCAATTGGAGCAATAGCCATCATTAAAAAAGAAGAAAATTATTATTTCGATATAGTTTTTTATGCAGAGCGTCTTGCAATGATACTTGAAAGAAAAGAAGCTATTTGGCAGATAGATGAAATTAACTTTTTAGCACCGGTAATAGAAAAATTGGAAATTAATACTAGTAATAGAGGTAGATTTACGCTTTTTTTTAGAATTCTAGTTTTATTGATTCATGCTGGTCTAGGTATTGCATCAAACAAAAAACACGGTTATTTTTTGAAAAAAATACTTCGAGAAATGGCCTTTTTGCTTGATGGAAAAACTATATCAGAGTCGTATATTAAAGAACTTAGTATGTGTTCTTCTGATATTGTTCTTTCTTTAGGATACACTGATTTAAATGACGATCAAAGGAAGCAAGTCGAACAAAACATGATGAAAATAAATCATTTCTCTGTTGATATAAATGCTAGATTAAAAAAAGTAGAATCACTAATTACATACTCTAAGTCTATTGATTTTGATAGGTTAAAGAGTGAATTTGGAATTTTCCCTGAATGGGTAGTGTCGAAATATTCAGAACTTCTTTTGAGTAGAGGTATTCAGATAACATTAAATCGGAGAAATTCTATTCGAAGTTTAGCTTTAGGAAATGACAATAGACTTGTAGATATTGATAAACTGTTAGGAGAAAAAAATGACTAAAATACTTGCTATTGGTGGTTTCTCTGAGATAAACAGAGAAATAAAGAAAAAACTGTAAGTTAACATTAGTTTGTGAATCTTCGAGTATAAAAACATATTTTAAAGACCTTTATGATGAAGTTCTTGCATTTAGTAGTTTTGAAAATGAAGTTTAAATTATTGAAACAGCATGTAAGTTTATTGAATATTCAGGAAAGTGGAAAACTATAATTTGTATATCTGAAAGTTTACAAGACTTAGCCTACAAAATAGCTAAAAAACTAAGATATCTTTCAATATCAATGAAAATCAAATGATGTTTATAATAATAAGTATTCTATCGTTTACCAAAGCCCGCACTTTAGAGACAGATTTATTGAAAGAAATTGACCCGAAATAGTGTTCATATTTGTTACTCGTGGTGATTTTGGTATAGTTTAATCAGAGGTAGTCGGAGAGTAATACCGACTCTAAAAAGAAAATACTCTAAAGATGATGTAGTCGTAAGGGTCGCGACTCTAAAAAGAAAGCCCTTTTTTTGTATAATAGAGGTTTAATTTATGTCAAAAATCAATAAGAATAGCTATGATTTTTATAAAAAAGGATCCTTTACTCAATGGGCATTTTAAACCTATCCTTCAGAGTTATTTATTCATGTTGTTATTACATGCGACAGGTAAGTTATCTCTTAAACGGTCTGCTATGATTTCAACGCTCTTTTTAATTTTATTAATTCTTTTCAGTATCCTTGTAGCCTTATTTTAAGATGAATCCTATGATGAAAATGCATTAATTTACTGATGATTTTCAATAAAAACCGAAGCTAGAATGTACGTCATCCTAGCTTCGTTTTTTTAGATTTAAATCCGATACTACAGTCTATTAAATAGCAAATTTAACACTATATCTTTTACACTTCTTCAGCTTTCAACTGACGAATCATATCATAATCCGGTGTGGCATAAAGTGTCTTCTGGTTATCGTACGTGACAAATCCTGGTTTACTGCCACTCGGTTTGTGCACATTGCGAATCGTTGTATAATCCACTGGAATTTGTCCCGATTGTCCTGCTTTTGAAAAGTACGCTGCAATCATCGCCGCTTCTTCAATCGTTTTGTCACTCGGCGCATCATTTAAAATCACGACATGGCTTCCTGGAATATCTTTCGTATGGAACCATAAATGTGATTTTTGCGCACGCTTATTCGTTAAATAATCATTTTGTTTATTATTTTTACCAACTAAAATGGTATCGCCATCTGTAGAAACATAGGATTGTAATTGGATTTTTTGTTGCTTTTTCTTTTTCTGCTGTTTCTTCTGTTTAATAAAGCCTTGTTCTGCCAGTTCTTCACGAATATCGTCAATTTCATGCACTTGAATGTGTGACAACTGTTGCTCGATATTTTCAAAATAAGCGATATTTTCTTCGGTTAAAGTAATTTGATGTGTCAATTCGCGCTCACGTGTTTTCATTCGGTTGTACTGTTTATAATAGTATTGCGCATTTTCAGCAGGTGACTTTTGTGGATTTAACGGAATCGTCACGTTTTCCCCAGTGTAATAATTCACCGTTTCTAATTGGCGATCTCCAGGTTTGAGTTGATAAATATTCGCTGTGATTAATTCGCCATATAATTGTTGGTTCTCTTTTTCTTCTGTTCCTGCTTGTTCATCGACGAGCTTACTCAATTTATTTTGATATTTTTGAAGCAATTGTTGGACGAGTTTCACTAAATCATTCGCACGTTGCTTGACACGCTCACGTTCACCACGCGCATCATAAAAACGGTCGAGCAGTTCATGGAGTGAATCATACGTGACGCAATCATCGTAAAACTGTTGGAGCTTCATAAAATAAAAGTCTTCTTTACCCGTTTCGTGATTTTTATGGAACACAGGTTGTGGCGCTGCTTTCGTTTCGGCCATCACTTCATCAAATGCTTCAGGTAAAGTTTGCGTTGTCATAAAATGGCGTCTCGATGTAATTTCTTTTGTGAGTAACGGTGAAAATCCTTCAAACGTTTGGAGCAGCTGACGATCAATTTTGCCCGCATTGAAATCAATATGTTGGAGCACTTGCGCACCAGTGTATTCATAAGGATTTTGTTTATGTTGTGTTGGCGGCGCTTCATATTGAAAACCTGGCATCACGGTTCTAAATTGATTCGTATTTGGTGTAAGGTGTTTAAAACCTTCTAAAATTTTGCGTTCTTCATTAACAAGAATGAGGTTACTATGTTTGCCCATAATTTCTAAAATTACAGTACGATGAATCGTATCGCCAATTTCATCTTTACTTTCCACGTCCATTTCGATGCGACGGTCATTACCGATTTGGCGAATGGCAAGGATACGTCCGCCCTCTAAATGTTTACGAAAGACGCGCGCAAACATCGGCGGTTCGAATGGATTATCATATTTTTTTGTAGTGAGGTGAATCCTTGCAAAATTAGGGTGAATCGACAACAACAATTGATGGTTTTGGCGTTGCTGTCTGACAACCATGATGATCGTATCGTTTTCCGGCTGATTGATTTTATGAATACGTCCAGAAACGAGAAATTGTAATTCTTCTACCATTTTTCTTGTAAATACACCATCAAATGCCATAAATATCTGCCACCTTTAAAAATTTTCATTACATTATTATAACATGCCTATCCATGCACGTCAGAACTAAAGTTTTCGCTTGGCCCTCTATGCAATTCAATAAAAATTGTGGTAAGATATGTTAATAAATAGAAGAATAGCGAAGAAAGGTCGTAAGGCATGGATACTGAAAAAGGCTTACTAATAGTACTCTCAGGCCCTTCTGGTGTTGGCAAGGGCACAGTTAGAAAACGTATTTTTGATGATCCACACACATCTTATAAATATTCCATCTCGATGACAACGCGTCAAATGCGAGAAGGCGAACAAGATGGCGTTGATTATTTTTTCAAAACGAGAGAAGAATTTGAAAAACTCATTGAAGCAGATGAGTTTATTGAATACGCAGAGTATGTAGGAAATTATTACGGCACACCCGTGCAATATGTTAAAGATACGATGAATGCAGGTCACGATGTATTCTTAGAGATTGAAGTTGAAGGGGCCAAGCAAGTGCGCAAGAAATTTCCAGATGCGCTATTTATCTTCTTAGCACCACCAAGCCTAGACCATTTAACAGAGCGTTTAATCGGTCGTGGTACAGAATCAAAAGAAAAAATTGAAAGTCGCGTAAAAGAAGCGAAAAAAGAAGTTGAGATGATGAATCTTTACGATTATGTTGTCGTAAACGATGAAGTGGATCTAGCGAAAGACCGCATTCAGTCCATTGTTGAAGCTGAACATTTAAAGCGAGAACGCATTGAAGCGAAATACAGAAAAATGTTATTGGAGGCCAAAAAATAATGTTATACCCACCGTTACACCAATTACAAGATAAAATTAACTCAAAATACTTAATTGCGACAACAGCCGCTAAACGTGCACGTGAGTTACAAGCTGACCCTGATCATTTATTGTTAGATCGTTATGAAAGCAAAAAAACAGTAGGCCGCGCGTTAGAAGAAATCGCCGCAAGCAAAATTCATCCACACGTTGATGAATCACACTTTTAATACAATACAATCGATAAATGCATATGACATTTAAAATGCGCTTTTCAAAGTTGTCTCTACCTGCTGAGATGAATTTGAAAGGCGTTTTTTTATCATTCATCATGAAGTATTGAAATCGGGATAACATTAACGATTCAGTGTGCTCATTGTAAATAGTTCGGATGATAAATGGTGTTAAGCTCCCCTAAAAAATTTTTACGTCTGAGACTATGATTTTGAAATGCAACGTCTTATGAAACAAAATGGTAAATATATTATAATGCTTTTAAGAGTGAAAAAAACAGGAGTGGAAATGATGAAAAATATTTTGCTAGCTGTAACAGGCGGTATCGCTGCATATAAAGCGATAGATTTAACAAGTAAACTGACACAAGGGGGTTATGATGTGCGCGTCATGTTGACAGAACATGCGCAACAATTCGTCACACCATTATCATTTCAAGCGATTAGTCGTAACGCGGTTTATACGAATACGTTTTTAGAAGAGAACCCAGCCGAAATACAACATATTGCTTTAGGAGATTGGGCGGATGCGATTGTCGTTGCGCCCGCGACAGCAAACATCATTTCAAAATTAAGTCACGGAATTGCGGACGATATGGTGACGACGACGTTATTAGCGACGACGACACCTAAATTTATGGCACCTGCAATGAATGTCCATATGTTTGAAAATCCGCGAATTCAAGCTAATATTCAAACGCTCATAGACGATGGTTATCATTTTATTGAACCGGGAGAAGGCTTTTTAGCATGTGGTTACGTAGCGAAAGGGCGTATGGCGGAACCTCTCGAAATTAAAGCTGTGATCGATCGACAAGGTCAGGAAAATGCAGAAAAGTCACAATCCGCATACTTCAATCATAAAAAAGTGCTCGTGACTGCAGGGCCAACTGTCGAAACGATTGACCCTGTCCGTTTTGTATCAAATAGAGCGTCAGGGAAAATGGGATATGCCATAGCAGAAGCACTTCAAAAAGTCGGTGCGAAGGTAACTTTAGTAACTGGACCTACGTCAATCGAGCCACCCCGTCATGTCGAAGTCGTACAAGTGACGACGGCTGAAGATATGTTTCAAGCGGTAAAGCAGCGTTTCGAGCAACAAGATATCATATTTAAAACTGCTGCCGTATCCGATTACACACCGGTTGAACCGTTGCCACACAAAATGAAAAAACAAGACGGTGATGTAACTGTCACTTTCAAACGTACACAAGACATTTTGAAATATTTAGGTGAACACAAAACGACACAAAAACTAGTAGGCTTTGCGGCAGAAACACAAAATATGGAAAGCTATGCACAAGACAAACTCGTGCGTAAAAATGCAGATGTCATTATTGCGAACAATGTAGGCGATACGTCTATTGGTTTTAGTTCAGATCATAATGAAGTGTCGCTTTATTTTAAAGATGGGACATTTGAAACGCTGCAAAAAGGCCCTAAAAAGAAATTGGCTTTCCAAATCTTATCAATTTTAGAAAGTAGATGGGATGTATGATCGCGCAAGTTATTGTAGACGTTGCCTCGAAAAGTGTGGATAAAACGTTCGATTACGCCATACCAGCTGATTTAGAAAATGTCGTTCAGCCGGGTGTTCGTGTTATTGTGCCATTCGGTCCGCGCAAAATTCAAGGGTATGTGATGCGATGTTTACCGGATGATGAAGCGGAATATGATTTGAGTAAGTTGAGACCGATTTTGGAAGTGAAAGATATTCAGCCAGAACTGACGGCAGAACTCGTCCAATTAAGTGAATGGTACAGCCGTTATTTTTTATTAAAGCGCATTTCTATTCTTGAAGCGATGTTGCCCAGTGCGATTAAAGCGAAATATTCGAAAGCGTTCAAGTTAAAAGACGATGCGGATTTACCTGATGAAGTGGTCATGCACTTTAATAAAGAAGGGCTGTACTATTATAAAGACGCACAACAAGATGAAAATATTGAACAGCTCATGCCGTATTTGAAAGAAGGCTATATTGAAGCCGTTACGATATTGTCGCAACATACGACGAAGAAAAAGCGACGTGCGGTCAGAGTGGTGTCTACAGAAATGGCTGAAGCGTATTTGGAAACCGCGCAAAAGAAACAAAAGCAGTATGAGGTGCTCGCATTTTTACTCGATGAACGCCACCGTGATGTATTGTTACAAGAATTATTAGACATGGCATTTTCTACTTCAGCGATCAATACGTTAGAAAAACAAGGCGTGATCGAAAAATATGATGCGATTGTGGAACGAAACCCATATGAAGGGCGTGTTTTTGAGCAAGAACAAAAGCGTGAGCTCACACCAGAACAACAAGTCGCATATGACACTTTATTGCATTCGGTCCATCAACAACAAGCTGAAACGTTTTTACTACATGGTGTAACGGGGTCCGGCAAAACAGAAGTGTATCTCCAAATTATTGAAGATGTCCTCACACAAGGTAAAGAGGCGATGATGCTCGTGCCAGAAATCGCATTAACACCGCAAATGGTTTTACGATTTAAACGACGCTTTGGTGATGAAGTGGCTGTTCTACACTCTGCTTTGTCGAACGGCGAACGTTATGATGAATGGCAAAAGATTCGTGATGGCCGTGCACGTGTCAGTGTTGGTGCGCGTTCGAGTGTATTTGCGCCATTTAAAAATCTCGGCATGATTATTATTGATGAAGAGCACGAATCGACGTATAAGCAAGAAGATTATCCACGTTATCATGCGAAAGATATTGCAGAGTGGCGCAGTCGATATCATCAATGTCCACTTGTGTTAGGCAGTGCGACGCCAAGCTTGGAAAGTTATGCGCGTGCTGAAAAAGGCGTTTATACGTTGTTGTCTATGCCGTCACGTGTCAACCAACAGCCATTACCCGATGTTGAAATTTTAGATATGCGAGAAGAACTAGCAAATGGTAACCGTTCCATGTTTTCAGCACGTCTCCTTGAAGCGATTGAACAACGACTCGAACGTAAAGAACAAGTCGTCCTCTTCTTAAACCGCCGTGGGTATGCATCATTTATGTTATGTCGCGACTGTGGTCATGTCCCACAATGTCCGAATTGCGATATTTCATTGACGTATCACAAATCGAGTGACCAACTGAAATGTCACTATTGTGGTTATCAAGAACAAGCGCCGTTTCAATGTCCGAACTGCCAAAGTGAACACATTCGTCAAATGGGGACAGGGACGCAACGTGTCGAAGAATTGCTGCAACAACAATTCCCTGATGCCCGAACGATTCGCATGGATGTTGATACGACGACTAAAAAAGGCAGTCATGAAAAATTATTGAAACAGTTTGGTGAAGGCAATGGCGACATTTTGTTAGGCACACAGATGATTGCGAAAGGATTGGACTTTCCGAACATTACACTCGTTGGCGTGCTAAATGCAGATACAATGTTGAATTTACCTGATTTTCGCTCGAGTGAACGGACCTTCCAAATATTGACGCAAGTCGCAGGGCGTGCAGGACGTCATGAGAAAAAAGGGGAAGTCATTATTCAAACGTATAATCCGGATCATTACGCGATTAAAGACGTGCAACAAAATGATTATTTGAACTTTTACCAAAAAGAAATGCAGTTTCGTAAGCTAGGGCAATATCCGCCATACTATTATTTAATTAACTTTACAATTACGCACGAAAAGACAAAAGAAGTGCTACAAGCCGCAACACATATTCATCAAATTTTGTTGCAACATTTAACAGATAAAGCATTCGTATTGGGGCCGTCACCGTCAGTCATCCCGCGTATCAACAATGAGTACCGCTTCCAAGTATTAGTGAAATACAAAAGTGAACCGTCGCTCATTCATGCACTGACGTATTTAGATGACTATTATCACGAAATGTTTGTGAAAAATAAGTTGGGACTTAAAATAGATATCAACCCTTATATGATGATGTAAAAACAGACATAAAGTGCTGATATATCAAGTGTTTCAAGGGGAATGGGAATCTTAAATATATAATTAAGGACAGAAAAAGGGCAGATGGTTTAATGCTTTTGTTCTGATAGTTGTTTGTTTATTTTATGAGTATATAAACATTCGAGGGCGAAACCGTATATATGCCAGTACGCACGTGGGACACTAAAACTGTTAAAGTTGGCGGGTTATGGGTCACTATTAAATAAAGTGCATTAAATGAAGAAGTGGGATAAAGTTATGAACAAATTTATAATACATCTGATATATCTTTGATACTGTTCTGGGTTTACAAGCCTTCAGTTAAACTTATAGCTATAAGTTTAACTGAAGGCATTTTGTATGAATTTTTAAATCACGTTTAATGGATTTCAAACGTCGGGAAAAAGAAATAACTTTCGATATGTTTGTATGTGTTAAAGCGTAGAAAACAGGAAATTCAAGCCGTAACTATTATATTTATAAAATTATAATAATTAATTAATATTTAGTTAATTGATTCAACGGGTTAAGGGGCTGTATGATATAAGGGCATAGATTATATCAACGATTATGATTTGTTTTTCGTGTTAACTCAATACATTGAATCAAATTTATATCCTATTACTAGGAGGAAAAAACATGTGTAAAAAGAAAGAAAA